>NZ_JBHUYA010000003.1:0-387036 GCF_042668995.1 Arthrobacter sp. NPDC057259 | reverse complement strand
GCGTTCACGCGCCGGGCGCGGGACCCGGACGACGCCGACTGATCAGTCGGCGTCGTCCGGGTCCTGCGCCCTTTGTGCGTGGTAGGCGAGGATCTGCAGTTCGGTGGCCATGTCCACCTTCCGCAGGTTCACCCCGTCCGGGACCTGAAGCATCACCGGGGCGAAGCTGAGGATGCTGCGTACCCCGGCGGCCACCACCCGGTCGCAGACGCTTTGGGCGACGGCGGCGGGCAGCGCCAGGACCACCATGTTGGCGCCGGTGCGGTGCAGGACCGCTTCGAGGTCGGCGGCGTCGCTGACCCGCAGCCAGCCCACCTCGCTGCCGATCACCATCTGGTCGGCGTCGAGGATTGCGACGATGTCGAAGCCGCGGGATTCGAACCCGCCGTACCGGGCCAGCGCCTTGCCCAGGTTGCCGGCGCCGACGATCGCGACCTTCCAGTCCCGGGTGAGTCCCAGGGCCGCGGCAATGTGCTGGTTCAGGTACTGCACCTCATAGCCGACGCCGCGGGTGCCGTAGGAGCCGACGTAGGACAGGTCCTTGCGGAGGGTGGAGGAGCTGACTCCGGAGGCCTCGGCGAGCGATTCGGAGGAGACGCGGTCCACTCCCTCGGACAGGAGCGTGGTCAGGGCGCGCAGATAGAGGGTCAGCCGCGCCACGGCCGCGGGCGGAATCTGCTTGGCGGCTGCGCCGGCACCCGCGGCCAAGGCGCCGGGTGTGGGGTCCAGCGAGGTCACTATCTGCTCCATCGAGTCTTGTTGTCTTCCCACTCTAGGGCCGGGCGACTTCGGCCCACAAAGCAGCGGCAGCCGAACGGCCTATCAGCGCCAGGCTGAGTGACCTGCTCAGTGGCCGGTGCCGAGCGCGCGGGTAAGGGTCCGCGTCAGCCGCGCCTCGTCGATCCGCCAGAAGTCGCGCTGCACGCCGTCCACCAGCACCACCGGAATCTCCTCGGCGAAACGCTCACGCAGGGCCGCGTCGTCGTCGATCGACTGCTCGGACCACTCAAGGCCCAGCGCGGCGGTCACCCGGGTCACGGCGTCTCGCGCGTCCTCGCACAGGTGGCAGTTCGGCTTGGTGATGAGGACGACGGCGGGACTGGGCGCCTGGTGCGGGTCGGTGCTGGCCATGGTTTAACGGTAGCCGGGCGCCGGCGCCGTCGTCGACGCAGCCCTGGTCCGGCCCGACGAAGGTGCCGTGCCCCTCTCTCCCGCAAGGTTTGCAGGGCTTTTCGGCCCGCTCCTACGGTGCGGCGGACGGCTCCGATCACGGGGATGCCTGCCGCATTGACTAGACTCGTGGCATGCCCGAGGAGAAGATCGTCGCCGTCGCCGCGCGGACGGCAGCGTCACCGAAGCACGGCGAAGCTGCCTTCTTCGACGTCGACAACACGCTGATGCGCGGCGCCAGCCTCTTCCACGTGGCACGCAAAATGCACCAGCGCGGGGCGTTCACCCTCCGCCAGGCCGCAGGGTTTGGCTGGAAACAGCTGATGTTCGTCTGCCGCGGTGAGAACCTGGAGGACGTCCACGCCGTCCGGGATACCGCCCTCAGCCTGGCCTCCGGTTTCACCGTCAAGGACATCGAGGCCCTCGGCGAAGAGGTCTACGACGAGATGATCGAGTCCCGGATCTGGCCCGGCACCAAGGCCCTCGCCGAACAGCACCTGCGGATGGACCGCCCGGTCTGGCTCGTCACCGCGACGCCGATCGAGGTGGCCACGGTGATCTCCACCCGGCTGGGCCTTACCGGCGCACTCGGCACCGTGGGCGAAATCCACGAGGGCTCCTACACCGGGCGGCTGGTGGGCGACATCCTGCACGGTCCGGCCAAGGCCGTCGCCGTCCGCCGCATCGCCGAGGAGCAGGGCCTGGACCTGTCCCGTTGCTGGGCTTACAGCGACTCGCACAACGACATTCCCCTGCTGAGCATGGTGGGCCACCCGGTGGCGATCAATCCTGACGCCCGGCTGCGCCGCCACGCCCGAGAGAACAACTGGCCGGTCTACGATTTCCGGTCCGGCCGCCGCGCCGCGACCCTGGGCCTGAAGGCGGCCACGGTTGGCGGCGCCATCTACGGCCTCTGGCGCAGCTACTCCCGTTTCCGCGGCCCCACCGCCTAAGCTCGCCCGGTTTCCGCTGCGGTTCCGGACCGAGGCGGCGCTCCCCCGGATGGGACAGCCCCGGCGTCACCGTTTCCGCTACGGTTCCGGACGGAGGCGGCGGATTCGGACCGGCGCACCTCTGGTCCGGTATGCGCTGGTCCGAAATCGGTGCGGATTTCCGCTAGCGCCGCGGATTCCGCGCCCAAGCCTCAAAGCACACCGCCCCGGTTGACCCTCATCCGGGCAAAGAAAATGCCCGCTGCCGGAAGGCAACGGGCATTTCACGCTGAACGAAGTATCTCTACTTCTTGTTGCGGCGCTGGTGGCGGGTCTTGCGAAGCAGCTTGCGGTGCTTCTTCTTGGCCATACGCTTGCGACGCTTCTTAATAACTGAACCCACGAAAGTTCCTTACCGGCTAGATGCAGTACCTGCCCGTTGGGAAGTGTCCGCGGGCTTAGCAGCAGACTGAAACAACTGACAGGTTCTTACAATGACGTTAAACGTTCCTTAACAGGGTACCGCCTCCGCGGCCCGCACCACGACCGCGGCCCGGGCAGGGGTGGAGCACGGCCCGGGCTGAACGGCGGCGGGCTCAGGCCGTTTCGGTGTGCCCGTCGACCACAGCACCCTTGAGGTACTGTTCGACGGCGCTTTCCGGAACCCGGTAGGAGCGGCCAAAACGCACCGCCGGCATTTCACCGGAGTGCACCAGGCGATACACGGTCATCTTGGATACGCGCATGACCTCCGCGACCTCGGCCACAGTGAGAAAGCGCGCGTTGGAGAAGTTGGCCTCCGAAGACATTTACCTTATTCCTTTTGCTCAAGCGAACGGCTGCCCCGTCTGAACGACATGGCGGTGTGCCGATGCTGAGCCATCAAACAACCATG
This sequence comes from Arthrobacter sp. NPDC057259, assembly GCF_042668995.1. NCBI lineage: Bacteria > Bacillati > Actinomycetota > Actinomycetes > Micrococcales > Micrococcaceae > Arthrobacter > Arthrobacter sp. NPDC057259. The sequence continues at coordinate 384,039 of NZ_JBHUYA010000003.1, read as the reverse complement.
TGCTAGATACTCTAGGGGTTTCTGGTGCCAATGTGAAAGAGTTCCTCAGGAATTGGGCAGGACTATTCCGCCGTAAGCCGGTCCCGGCGGGCCCGGGCCGAAGCCGCCAGCTGGTCGAGCACGGACGCCGTGACGTCCCAGTCCATGCACGCGTCCGTCACGCTCTGGCCGTAGGTCAGGTCGTCGGTCCCGGCGGCGTGCGCCTCGACGTCGAGGGCCTGCGCCCCGCCCACTAGGAAGCTCTCCAGCATCACGCCGCCGATCGCCGCCGCGGACGCCCCGCCGTTCTCCAGCTGAGCGCCGATTTCCAGGGCCACCTCGGCCTGCCGGTGGTGGTTCTTGCCGCTGTTGGCGTGGCTGGCGTCCACGATCAGGCGCGGGTTCAGCTGCCGTCCGGCCAGCTTGGCGGAGGCGTCCTCGACGTCGGCGGCTGCGTAGTTCGGGCCGCCGCTGCCGCCGCGCAGAATGACATGCGTGTCCGGGTTGCCGGCGGTGCTGACCATGGCGGCCCGGCCCTCGCCGTCAATGCCGAGGAACGCCTGGGCGGCACCGGCCGCGCTGCACGCGTCGAGCGCCACCTGCAGGCCGCCGTCGGTGCCGTTCTTGAACCCGATTGGCATGGACAGGCCCGAGGCGAGCTGGCGGTGGATCTGGCTCTCGGTGGTGCGGGCGCCGATGGCACCCCAGGACACCAGGTCGGCCATGTACTGCGGGCTGATCGGCTCCAGGAACTCCGTGGCGGTGGGCAGTCCCAGGGCGGTGACCTGGCGCAGGAACTGCCGCGCGGCCCGCAGGCCGCCCGCGATGTCGTGGCCGCCGTCGAGCCCCGGATCGTTGATCAGGCCCTTCCAGCCCACCGTGGTCCGCGGCTTCTCGAAGTAGGTGCGCATCACGATCAGCAGGTCCCCGCGGTGCTTCTCGGCCTGGCTGATCAGCCGGCGGGCGTACTCCAGGCCGGCCTTGGGGTCGTGGATCGAGCAGGGGCCCACGATCACCAGGAGCCGGTCGTCGACGCCGTCCATCACCGCGCGTACCTCGTCCCGGCCGCGGGCGACGACGTCGGCGCAACGCTCGTCGAGCGGCAGGTCGGCAATCATCGCCTGCGGGGTGGGCAGCGGGGTGAAGTCGTTGATCCGCAGGTCAGAGGTGGACTGCTGGCGGGCCGGGGCTGCTTCGATGCTCATGATGGGTCCTGTTCCGGATGGGGAGCGGGCCCTGATCAGAACCCGCCGGAGAAATGGCGAAGGGCAGAGAATGATCTCTGCCCTGTTGGCTCTGAAGGAAAGTTGGATGCGTGTCAGTTAGACGCGGGCCCCTCCAGAGCCAACGAAAAATACGCATACCAACGGCTAGTCATGGCAATGACCATAGCGCCGCGGCCGGACTCCCCGCAAAAGCAGCCCGTAACATTCGCCCGGGCGGACGATGGTTGAACTGTAAGCCGCGCCGTCCTACAGTGTGGTTAGACCACATGATCCCGGGCCTGCTTCCCGTGATCCATGGACCATGGCATGCAGCGAATTCCAACGACCGACACCGCAATCCACAGCCTGACAGACCCGGAGGCAGCAATGACGCAACCCGTAGGGACCACCAACCCCGAGGCGCCGACCACCCCGCAGGACACCGGAGCGGATGACGCTTCGGGCACCTTCCCCGGCGGTGCCGGCGCGGGCTCCGGCACACCGGCCGCCCAGCCGGCGTCCCGGCCGGCGGGTCCCCAGCCGGCGGGTCCCCAGGCGCCGGCCCTGCCGGATTCCCTGCCGGATGCCCTGCGGCGCAGGATCCCGAAGTACGCGGACCTGGCGCCACTGATGCAGTTCAAGAAGCCGGAACTCGGCCGTGCCGCCCGCCTCCGCCGCGCCAGCACCATCTGGGACCTCCGCGCCATCGCCAAGCGGCGGACGCCCAAGGCCCCGTTCGACTACACGGACGGCGCCGCCGAGGCGGAGATCACCCTGAACCGCGCCCGGCAGGCCTTCCAGGACATCGAGTTCCGTCCGGGCGTTCTCCGTAACGTCTCGGCCGTTGACCTGGGCACGGACATCCTGGGCAAGGCCTCGCGGCTGCCGTTTGGCATCGCCCCCACCGGCTTCACCCGGATGATGCAGTCCGAGGGCGAGTACGCCGGTTCCCGGGCGGCCGCCGCGGCAGGCATTCCCTACACCCTCTCCACCATGGGCACCGCCTCCATCGAGGACGTGGCGGCCGCCGCGCCAGAGGGCCGCAACTGGTTCCAGCTCTACCTCTGGACGGACCGGGACCGCTCGCTGGAACTGATCGACCGAGCGGCGAAGGCCGGGAACGACACCCTCATGGTCACCGTGGACACAGCCGTCGCCGGGGCCCGGCTGCGCGACGTCCGCAACGGCATGACCATCCCGCCGGCCCTGACGCTGAAGACGGTCCTGGACGCCTCCTACCGGCCGGAATGGTGGTTCAACTTCCTCACCCACGAGCCGCTCACGTTCGCTTCACTCTCCCGGTACACCGGCACGGTGGCCGACCTGATCAACTCGATGTTCGACCCCACCCTGACCTTCGATGACCTGGACTGGCTCCGGGAAACCTGGAAGGGCAAGCTGGTGGTCAAGGGCATCCAGACCGTCGACGACGCCCGCAAGGTCGTCGACCACGGGGCCGACGGCGTCGTGCTCTCCAACCACGGCGGCCGGCAGCTGGACCGCGCCCCGATCCCCTTCCACCTCCTGCCGGAGGTCACGGCGGCGCTCCGTTCCGACAACAGTGACGCGGCCGTCATCCTGGACACCGGCATCATGAGCGGTGCGGACATCATCGCGGCACTGGCGATGGGGGCGGACTTCACGCTGATCGGACGGGCCTACCTCTACGGGCTGATGGCGGGCGGCCAGGCCGGCGTGGAGCGGGCGATCGAGATTCTGGCCACCGACATGCGCCGCACCATGGCGCTCCTGGGCGTGAGCCACATCGCGGACCTGACCCCGGACCACGTGCACCTGCTGCAGGGGTAGGTACCGCCCGCCCCAGAGGACACACAGATCAGGCCGCCATGAACATTCATGGCGGCCTGAGTCGTGCTGTCAGAGTCTTGCAGCCTGAGTCTTGCGGTCGCGGGTTACTTCTTGCGGCCGAACTTCGGCAGGTTGGCCAGCAGGTCCGCGGCGCGGGTTGCGGCGCGGCCCACGGTCCGGCCGATCTGCTGCGGCCGCCGGTCCTCGGCCACGGCGCCCGGGGCAAGTGTTCCGTCGGGCAGGGTGCCGACCGGGAGCGCGACGGCGGGGCTCAGCGAGCTCTCCGCCGGGAGTTCCTGACGGCCGTTGCCGGCCGGGGTTCCGGTGACGGCCTCGGCCAGGGTCCCGGGTGCCTCGGCCGGCGACGCGGCGGACGCGGCATCGACCGGCGCGGCGGAGGACGCAGGCGCGGTAGCCGCGGGTTCGGCGGGAGCGACGCCGTCGAACGTGCCCAGCCACGAGGCGACGTCGGCGAGCGGCCCGGGGTTCAGCGCGTAGAAGCGTTTCTGGCCCTGCGCCCGCATGCTGACCAGGTCAGCCTCGCGCAGAACCTTGAGGTGCTTGGAGATGGTGGGCTGGCTGGCCTCGAGTTCCTGCACCAGCTCCCCCACGGCCTTGTCTCCGTCGCGGAGGGCCATCAGGATCTCCCGGCGGGTGGACTCTGCAATGACGGCAAATACGTCGTCTGTCACCATGCCCTCCACCCTAGCGACATATACGCCGGATGGCATCCACCGGGCGGGGCCGGGTTCAGTCGAACCAGGGGTCCAGGCCGTAGAGCGGGAAAACTTCCTTGCGGGTGGCCATGACGGTGCGGTCCACGGCGTCGTTGGGATCGAAGCCGACCTCCCAGGAGCGCCACCAGAGATCGACGTCGTCGCCCATCACCGTGGGCGGCTCCACGCCGTACTTCGCCCCGTACGTGTCCTTGACGTGCTGGCGCCAGTCCTCCGGAACGGGGGTGCGTAGCGGCACCGGGCGGCCGGCGGCGATCGCCACCAGGTGGCTCCAGGAACGGGGCACCACGGTTATGACGTTGTACCCGCCGCCGCCGGTGGCGATCCACCGATTGTCGCAGTAGCGGGCGGCGAGGCCGGCGACGGCGGAGGCCGCCTCCCGCTGGCCGTCCACGCTGATGTTCAGGTGCGTCAGCGGGTCCAGCCTGTGCGAGTCGCAGCCGTGCTGGCTGACGATCACCTCGGGTTCGAACGCCCCGACCAGCTGCGGCACGACGGCGTGGAAGGCGCGCAGCCAGCCGGCGTCGCCCGTCCCGGCCGGGAGGGCCACGTTCACGGCGCTGCCCTGGGCGTTGGGGCCGCCGATCTCGTTGGCGAACCCGGTGCCGGGGAACAAGGTCAGCCCGGTCTCGTGCAGCGAAATGGTGAGTACCCGCGGGTCGTCCCAGAAGATGCTCTGGGTCCCGTCGCCGTGGTGGGCGTCGACGTCGACGTACGCCACCCGTTGCACGCCGCCGTCAAGCAGCCGCTGGATGGCGAGGGCTGCGTCGTTGTAAATGCAGAAGCCGCTGGCCCGCTCACGGGACGCGTGGTGCATGCCGCCGCCGAAGTTCACAGCACGGACCGCGCTGCCGTCCAGAATGGCGCCGGCCGCCAGCAGCGATCCGCCCGCCAGACGCGCGCTCGCCTCGTGCATCCCGGCGAAGGCGGGGTCGTCCTCGGTTCCGAGGCCCCGCTTCTCATCCGGCGTAGCGGGGTCGGTGCTGACGCGGCGGACGGCGGCGATGTAGTCGACGCTGTGCACGGCGGCGAGTTCGGCGTCGTTGGCGACCTCCGGGGCGGCCACCGTGACGTGGTCAAGGTCCAGCAGGCCGAGGCTCCGGGACAGCCGGGCAGTCAGTTCCATCCGCTCCGGCGCCATCGGGTGACTGTGGCCGAAGTTGTACGCCGTCATAGCGGAGTCCCACACCACCGTCGTTGGTAATGCGGCCTGGGCGAGTCCGGGCAGGAAAGTCATCCCTCACAGGCTACCGGAGCGCACCCCCTCCCCCGACCTGCCGCGGAATATAGTGGTTTACTACTGTGGACGCCGTTTCAACCGAGGACAAACCGCACATGAAGCAAAGCCAGTCGAGGTCACCCCACCCGGCCAGCTGGCACCCCGGCCAGCCGGAGCGGGAAGGGTTGTGGATCCTCACCCGGCTGCGCGACTTCGTGGACGACATCGCGAACACGTCCCCGGCACGGCTGGCGGTCACCGCGTTCGCCGTCGTCGTCCTCGTCTTCACCGCCCTGCTCTCGCTGCCCGTTTCCTCCGCCACAGGCCAGGCCACCCCGCTGCACCAAGCCCTATTCACGGCCGTCTCCGCGGTGTGCGTGACCGGCCTGACCGTGGTGTCCACGGCCGTGCACTGGTCCTTTTTCGGGCAGCTCGTGATCCTGGTGGGGATCTTCGTCGGCGGTCTCGGCACACTGACCCTGGCGTCCCTGCTCGCTCTGGTGGTGAGCAAGAAACTCGGCGTCCGCGGCAAGCTCATCGCCCAGGAGGCCATGAACAACGCCGGCCGGCTCGGTGAGGTGGGCACCCTGCTGCGGATCGTGATCGTCACCTCCGTGGTGATCGAGGCGGTCCTCGCCGCCGCGCTGGTGCCGCGGTTCCTGTCCCTGGGTGAGAGCTTCGGACAGTCCCTCTGGCACGGGATCTTCTACTCCATTTCCGCCTTCAACAACGCCGGGTTCACGCCGCACTCGGACGGGATCGTGCCCTACGAGACGGACCTGTGGATCCTGGTTCCGCTGATGCTGGGCGTCTTCCTTGGCAGCCTGGGCTTCCCGGTGGTGATGGTCCTGCAGCAGAACGGCCTGAACTGGAAGAAATGGAACCTGCACACCAAGCTGACCATCCAGGTCTCGCTGATCCTCCTGGCCGCCGGCGCCGTCCTGTGGGGCCTGCTGGAGTGGAACAACGTCCGCACCATCGGCAGCATGAGCGTGGGCGACAAGATCACGCACTCGCTGTTCGCCTCCGTCATGACCCGCTCCGGCGGCTTCAACCTGGTGGACCAGAACCACATGGATTCGGCCACCATGCTGCTCAGCGACGCCCTGATGTTCGCCGGCGGCGGCTCGGCGTCGACGGCGGGCGGCATTAAGGTCACCACCATCGCCGTAATGTTCCTGGCCATCGTGGCCGAGGCCCGCGGCGACGCCGACGTGAAAATTTACGGCCGCACCATCCCGGAGGGCACCATGCGGGTGGCCATCTCGGTGATCGTCGCCGGTGCCACCCTGGTGGCCGTGTCCGCGCTCCTGCTGCTGCAGATCAGCGGTGCCACCCTGGACCGGGTCCTGTTCGAAACGATTTCCGCCTTCGCCACGGTGGGCCTGAGCACCAACCTCAGCGCCGAACTGCCGCCGGCCGGCGTCTATGTCCTCACCGTGCTGATGTTCGCCGGCCGCGTCGGGACCGTCACGCTCGCGGCCGGGCTGGCACTGCGCCAGCGAAGCCAGCTGTACCACTACCCGGAAGAGAGACCGATCATTGGCTAGTTCCTCAGGCGCCGTCAACCGCCCCGCCCACAATGCCCCGGTCCTGGTGATCGGGCTGGGCCGCTTCGGCGCGTCCACCGCCGAACAGCTCGTCAAGCAGGGCCGCGAGGTGCTGGCGATCGAACGCGACCGCACCCTGGTGCAGAAGTGGTCCAGCGTCCTCACCCACGTGGTGGAGGCCGACGCCACCAACATCGACGCCCTCCGCCAGCTCGGTGCGCAGGAGTTCAGCTCCGCCGTCGTCGGCGTGGGCACCTCGATCGAATCCTCCGTGCTGATCACCGTCAACCTGGTGGACCTCGGGATCGAGCACCTCTGGGTCAAGGCGATCACGCCCTCGCACGGCAAGATCCTCACCCGGATCGGCGCCAACCACGTGATCTACCCGGAGGCCGACGCCGGCGTCCGCGCGGCGCACCTGGTCTCCGGCCGGATGCTGGACTTCATCGAGTTCGACGACGACTTCGCGATCGTCAAGATGTACCCGCCGCGGGAGACCGTGGGCTTCACCCTGGAGGAATCCAAGGTCCGGTCCAAGTACGGCGTGACGATCGTGGGCGTGAAGTCCCCCGGCGAGGACTTCACCTACGCCCGGCCGGAGACCAAGGTTTCCGCCCGGGACATGCTGATCGTCTCCGGCCACGTGGACCTGCTGGAACGGTTCGCCGCCCGGCCGTAGGGGCCGAAGGCGGAGTTCGACGACGACGGCCGCTCCGCCCTACGACGGCGAGGCGCGTCGACGTCGGACGACGTCGGCGCCGCCCGTCATTCCGCGCCCTTGGCCGCCTTCGCCGCGGCCTTCGCGGCCTGCTTGCTGGCCCGAACCTTGACCAGGGAATCGGGGTCGACGATGTCCGCCACGGACAGGTAGGCGTCCGCCTGGCCGTAGTGCCCGGCGGCCTCGCGCCAGCCCTCGGCCTTGAGGCCGCACTGCTTGCCCAGCAGCGCCAGGAAGATCTTCGCCTTCTGCTCGCCGAAACCCGGGAGGGCCTTGAGCCGGCGGAGCACCTCGGCGCCGTCGGGCTCGCCCTGGGTCCAGATCGCGGTGGCGTCCCCGCCCCACTCCTTGTCCACGGTCTCGGCCAGCGCCTGGACCCGGCCGGCCATGGAGCCGGGGAACCGGTGCACGGCGGGCTTTTCCTTGAAGACCTCGACGAAGTCTTGCGGGTCGTAGCCTGCGATGGTGCCGGGCTCCAACGATCCGATCCGGGTGCGGATCTTCTCCGGCCCGGCGAAGGCGGACTCCATGGTCACCTGCTGGTCCAGCAGCATGCCGGTGAGCAGGGCGAAGGCGTCGTCGCTGAGGAGCTTGTCCGCGGCGGCGTCGCCGGTGATGTGCAGTTCCATGCGTGCTGTCCTGTCCGTGTGCGGGTGGGTTGGGTGTCAGCCCAGCTGTTTGGTGATCTCGGCGGCGCGCTCCGCGGCGGCCCGGGCGCCGGCGGCGATGATGCCGGGCAGCCCCTGCTCGTCGAAGGTAGCGATCGCGCGTTCGGTCGTCCCGTTCGGGCTGGTCACCGCGATCCGCAGGGTAGTGGGGTCGGCGCCGGGTTCGGCGAGCATCAGGCCGGCACCGGCCACGGTCTCCCTGGCCAGCAGCTTGGCCAGCTCCGGCTCCAGGCCCAGCTCGACGCCGGCGGCGGCCATCGCCTCGGCGAGGTAGAAGGCGTACGCCGGGCCGGAGCCGCTGACCGCGGAGAGCGCGTCCACCTGGGATTCCGGGATCTCGACGACGGTGCCGACGGCGGCGAAGATGTCCTTGGCCTGCTGCAGCTGTTCCGCCGAGCAGTGCGTCCCACCGGAGACGGAGACCACGCCGCGGCCCAGGCGGGCGGGCGTGTTGGGCATGGTGCGGATCACCGGCTGCCCGGCCGGCAGCGCTGCCTCCAGCTGCTCCAGGGACACGGCCGCGGCGACGCTGACCACCAGCGTGTCCGGCGAGAGCGCCCCGCTGATCTCCCGGGCCAGCGCCGCGGTTCCCACGGGCTTGACGCCCAAGATCACGACATCGGCACCGGTGGCGGCCTGCACATTGTTCTCGGGTTCCTCTTCACCGGCGATCGCGGTGATGCCAGCGTGCCGCTCTGCCAGTTCCGCGGCCCGCCCGGCCCTCCGCACGGTGGCCACGATGTCCGCGGGATCGGTCCCGCCGGCGATCAGTCCGCCCAGGATTGCCTCGTTCATTGACCCACAGCCCAGAAAGGCGATTCGGTTGCTCATGCCCCCATCATTGCAGTCGGCCCCGATTCACAGCCAGCTCACAACCTCGAGCCAGCTTGCTCCCATCCTCGGCCCCTACCGTAGTTAGTACCTCATCAAGAGGGTGCGAGTGATGCAGCAGGCATGCGGATGCCTGCCCCGGCACCGGTCGTCAGCAGCGGGTTTCCCCCATTTTCCCGCGAACGACGGCCGGTGCTTTCGCGTTAACGAACGGTTCGGAGCGGAGCCGTCGATGACGGCGTCCCGGCGCCCTCCCGAGCGGGGACAGCCCGGCTAGTGTTTCTTGTCCTTCTTGCCGTTTCTCTCGGCGTCTTGATCCTTGTCCTTCTTCTCGTCGGCGTCCTCGGCGTCTTGATCCTTGTCCTTCTTGGCGGCGTCCTTCTTCTTGTCGTCGTCGTCCGAGTCGTCGCCCTCGTCCTTCTCGTCGTCGTCCGGGGCCTGCAACTCGGCGGGCTGGCTGGCCAGGGCCACGTGGGGCGGTGGCTCCAGGGGCCCCTCGGTGACCAACTGATCCAGCCGGCGAAGGATCAGGCCCTCGCGCAGCGCCCAGGGGCAGATCTCCAGGCTGGGGAACTCGAACATTTCCAGGGCGGCCTCCGCCACGAGCGCGCCGGCGAGCAACTGGGGCGCCCGGGCCTCGGAGACGGCGGGCAGGTGCAGGCGGTCCTCGATCTCCATGGCCGAGATGCGCTGCGCCCAAAGCCCCAGGTCCGTGGCGTAGAGCTCACGCTTGACGTAGTCGCCAGCGCCGCTCGGGGCCGCGCCGGCTATCCGGGCCAGCGACCGGAACGTCTTGGAGGTGCCGGCCACGTGATTGGCCCGGCCCAGGCTCTGGAACTCCTTGACGACGGGTTTCAGGGTCTCCCGGATGTAACCGCGCAGGTCCTTGACGCTCTTGGCGGAGGGCGGGTCCTCGGGCAGCCAGTCGCGGGTCAGGCGGCTGGCGCCGAGCGGGACGGACATGGCCAGCTCCGGCAACTCGTCCTCGCCGTAGGCCATTTCGAAGGAGCCGCCGCCGATGTCCAGGTTGAGCATGGGCCCGGCACCCCACCCGTACCAACGGCGCACGGCGAAGAAGGTCATGGACGCCTCCTCGCTGCCGCTGAGTTCGCGCAGCGTCACGGTGGTCTCGTGCTTGACGCGGGCCAGGACCTCGCTGCCGTTGGTGGCCTCGCGGATGGCGGAGGTACAGAACGCCAGCAGGTCCTCGGCCTTGTGCTTGGCGGCAAATTCCCAGGCCTCGAGGACGAACTCCACGAGCTCGTTCTGGCCGTCGTCGCTGATGTTGCCGTCGCCATCCAGATGCTGGACCAGGGAGAGGGAGCGCTTGTGCGAGGCGAAGGCCACCGGCCGGGCGCCGGGATGGGCGTCCACGAGGAGAAGGTGGACGGTGTTGGACCCTATGTCGAGTACGCCTAGTCGCATAGGCACATTATTGCCCGGCGGGTACCGGCCGCCTAAAGAGCCGCGCCCGCGGACCACTGCTGGTCCGCAGGCGCTGGTGGGTGCCGGGTCTTAGGCCTCGGTTCCGGCCTCGTCCTCGTCGGCGGGCTTGAAGTCGCGGCGAATGTTGGCCACACCCTCCGGGTCGATCTCGAAGCCGTAGGCGGCGCCGGGGTTGATGACCATGCCGAGCTCGTCGCCGAGGTTGCCGAGGATCGCGGCGCCCTGGGTTCCCAGGATGTTCGGCGCGGCGGCAAGGTACTGCTCCGTGACGCGGCTGGGGTGGGAGAAGACGGCCAGCACGGGGTTGCCGGAGGCGTTGGCCAGCACCAGCGGCTCCACCTGCGAGTCGGGGCCCTCCAGAGTGTCCGAACTGACGATGTAGACCTCATTGTTGAGGAAAGACAGGATGACATCCACCGGGTTGGCATCCGGCTGTTCCCCCCGGGCGAGCTTCTCCTCGAGGTCGTTGAGCGGCTGTGAATCCATGGGTGTGGGCTGTTCAGTCATTGTCCCACTCGATCACTTTGCGGCCCGGGGCGCAATTCCCGACGACGGCGGCCACGGCCCCGGCAGGCCCCGCCGGGGCCTGCGTTCCGCTCGCAGGTTCGGCCCGCCGTCGCTGTTTCCAGACGGCGGGCCTGCACCGAACCCGCGCGCCGGACGCCGGACGCGACGCCCGGAACGCCCGGCGCCTACTTCTTGGCTGCGGCCTTCCGGGCCGGTGCCTTGCGGGCGGCGGGCTTACGCTTGACCGGGCCCTTGGCGCGCTTCTCGGCCAGCAGTTCCACGGCCTGTTCCCGGGTGAGCTCCTCGACGGAGGTGCTCCGCGGGACGGTGATGTTGGTGACGCCGTCGGTGATGTACGGGCCGAACCGGCCTTCCTTCACCACGATGTTCTTCTCCGAGACCGGGTCCGGGCCGAACTCGGCCAGCGGCGGCACCGCGGCACGGGCGCCGCGCTGCTTGGGCTGGGAGTAGATCTCCAGCGCCTGCTCGAGGGTGATCGTGAAGATCTCCTCCTCGGAGCCGATCGAGCGGGAGTCCGTGCCCTTCTTCAGGTATGGGCCGAACCGGCCGTTCTGCACCGTGATGGGGGTGCCCTCGGCGTCCTGGCCCACGACGCGCGGCAGGCTCATCAGTTGCAGCGCCTCGTCCAGGGTCACGGAGTCCACGGTCATCGAGGCGAAGAGCGAACCGGTGCGCGGCTTGGCCTTGACCGGCTTCTTCGGCGGCTTCGGCTTGCCGTTCTTGTAATACTCCACCGGCAGGCTGGCCAGCTGTTCCTCGGTCATCTCGGGGATGATCTCGGTGACGTAGGCGCCGTAGCGGCCGTTCTTGGCCACCACCGTGTGGCCGGTGTGCGGGTCCACGCCGAGGACGCGTTCCTCGGGGGCGGCGGTCTCCATCAGCTCCACGGCCTTGGCGGCGGTGAGCTCATCCGGGGCCAGGTCCTCGGGGACGTTGGCCCGGGCCGACTCGACCACCTCGCCAGTCTTCGGGTCCACGGTGGGGACGGAGCTTTCCAGGTACGGACCGAACTTGCCCACGCGCAGGGTGATGCCGTCCGTAATCGGAATGGAGTTGATCTCCCGGGCGTCGATCTCGCCCAGGTTGTTCACGATGCTGAGCAGGCCCGGCTTGGCGTCGGCGCCGAAGTAGAAGTGCTTCAGCCACGACGGGCCGGCCTCCTGGCCGTTGGCGATCTTGTCCAGGTCCGCTTCCATGTCGGCGGTGAAGTCGTAGTCCACGTAGTCATGGAAGTGTTGCTCCAGCAGCCGGACCACGGAGAACGCGATCCAGCTCGGAACCAGCGCGGAGCCCTGCTTCCGGACGTAGCCGCGGTCCTGGATGGTGGAGATGGTGGAGGCGTAGGTCGACGGGCGGCCGATGCCCTTCTTCTCCAGCTCGGCGGTCAGCGACGCTTCGGTGAAGCGCGGCGGCGGCGAGGTCTCGTGGCCGACGGCGGTGATGTCGGCGGCGGTGAGGACGTCGTCCTTGGCCACGTTCGGCAACCGGCGGGCCTCGTCCGAGTCGTCGTCGCCGCGGCTCTCGTCCTTGCCTTCCTCGTAGGCGGCGAGGAAGCCGGGGAAGGTGATGACGGTGCCGGAGGCGGAGAATTCGGCATCCCGGCCGTCGGTGGCGATCGCGCCGAGGCGGATGGTCGCCGTCGAACCCTTGGCGTCGGCCATCTGGGAAGCGACGGTGCGCTTCCAGATCAGCTCGTAGAGGCGGAACTCGTCGCCGGAGAGCTGCTTGGCCACCTGCGCCGGGGTGCGGAAGGAGTCGCCGGCAGGACGGATGGCCTCGTGCGCCTCCTGGGCGTTGGCGGCCTTGCCGCTGTACACGCGGGGCGAGGCCGGGACGTACTCGGGGCCGTACAGTTCGGACGCCTGGCGCCGCGCGGCCGTGATGGCCTCGTTGCTCAGCGCGTTCGAGTCGGTACGCATATAGGTGATGTAGCCGTTTTCGTACAGCCGCTGGGCCACCTGCATGGTGCTCTTTGAGGAGAAGCGCAGCTTGCGGCCAGCCTCCTGCTGCAGCGTGGAGGTGGTGAACGGCGCGGTGGGTCGGCGGGTGTAGGGCTTGGTGTCGACGGAGCGGACGCGGAATTCCGCCTCCTGCAGGCCGGAGGCCAGGGACAGGGCGAGTTCCTGGTTCAGGTGGACCACGCCGCGGGCGGTGAGTTCGCCGTCGTCGTTGAAGTCCCGGCCGCTGGCGACCTTCGAGCCGTCCACGGACGCCAGCTTTGCTTTGAACGAGGAAGCCGTTCCGGCGTCGGTGCCGAACTGTCCCGTCAGGTCCCAGTAGGAGGCGGCCTTGAAGGCCATCCGCTCGCGTTCCCGGTCCACCACCATGCGGGTCACGACGGACTGCACGCGGCCGGCGGAGAGCCCGCGGGCCACCTTGCGCCAGAGCACCGGGGAGATCTCGTAGCCGTAGAGCCGGTCCAGCACGCGGCGCGTTTCCTGGGCATCCACCAGGTCCTGGTCCACGTCGCGCAGGTTGTCCATGGCGCGGTGGATGGCTTCCTTGGTGATTTCACCGAAGGTCATCCGGTACACCGGGACCTTGGGCTTGAGGACCTCCAGCAGGTGCCACGCGATGGCCTCGCCCTCGCGGTCCCCATCGGTTGCGAGGTAGAGCGCGTCGGCGCCCTTGAGCTGGGCCTTGAGTTCGGCGACCTTTTTCTTCTTGTCCGGGGAGACCACGTAGTAGGGCTTGAAGTCGTGGTCGACGTCGACGGCGAACTTGCCCACCGACGTCTTTTTCAGTTCCGCGGGGAGCTCCGAGGGCTGCGGGAGGTCACGGATGTGACCGATGGAGGCCTCGACAATGAAGCCCTCGCCCAGGTACTTGGCGATGGTCTTGCTCTTGGCCGGAGACTCCACAATCACGAGTTTCTTGCCGGTGGGGGCCTTGCTTGGCACGGTGCTCCTACAGAAAAAAGGTTGCTCGGGCAGAACCGCCCATATCCGCCTAGTTCACCATATTTTGCGGAATACCGCGCATTGATGCACAAATGCGCGGCGGCGTCGGACCCGTGCCGACGCTGCTGTGAGGCTAGGCTGCGATGCGGCCGAGGGTCTCCTTCAGCCGTGTCAGCAGGTGGCCTTGCCAGCCTCCGGCCATGATGCGGTGGGCGACGGCGTGGCTGGGCTCCGCGGGGTCGAATCCCTCGTGGACCATAGCCAGCCGCGTCCCCGTTCCCTCCGGGGCGAGGGTCCAGGTGACGGTGCTTTGCAGGTCGTTCCCCGCTTCAGCGTCCCGCCATGAGATCCGGAGCAGGCGCCCGTCCCGGACATCCAGGACACGGCTGGCGACCAGGCCGCTGAAGCCGACGGCCGGGACCGGGGTCCCCCGCATGATGTAGTCGTGCCCGACGACCGGTTCGAAATTGTTGTCCATGAGCCAGTCGGCGATCAGGGGCGGCTCGGTCAGGGCGCGCCAGACGGCCGCCGGCGGGTGCGGCAGGTATTCGTCCACGTGGATGGGGGCAAGCGGTGCAGTCACGTGCACTCTCCAGTTCGTAGGGGCTGTCAGGGAGTTTTCAGACGGCCGCGGGGCCGCCGCGGTCGTCCGGGATCATCGACCACATGGTGGCCATCCGGACGGCCCCGTCCGGGATCGCGTCCGGCGCCTCGAGTTCGTAGTCGCGCAGCAGCCCGAAGATGCGCTCCGTCAGCTCGGTACGCTGGGCCGGCGTGAGATAGAGCAGGTTGCTGGCCAGCACTACCGAGGCGGGCGGTTCCCCGGATTCGCCGCGCCGCCGCTGCTCATCCCGGGCCTCGGCGTGTGCCTTGACCCGTCGGCGGTAGGCGTCCAGTTCCAGGTCCAGGACGGCGAATTCCGGACTGGCCGGTCCGCCGCCGGATTTGATGGTGAAGTCCGTTCCGGCGGCCTTCCAGCGGCGCTCGCGTGCGTCCCCGGCGGTGGCCGCGGGCACCACGATCCCCCATTTCTGCAGGGCCCGCAGGTGGTAGCTCATGGCGCTGGGGGTCAGCCCGGTCTGTGCCGCAAGCTCCGTGGCGGTGCGGCTGACCTGGGTGGAGTACAGCTCCGAGATCACTTCCAGCCGTGCGGCGTGGGCCAGGGCCCGGATGGCCTTGGGGTCGGTGATCTCCACCTTCTGTTCCGGTCGCGGCCTGCGCTTGCCGGCCGGCGCCTCGGCGGAATCCGCCGGCGGGTTCTCTGTCTTCACTCACCCAGTCTAGCGACGGTTTCCAAACTATGAAAGGAATGCTTGACACTTGCTGAGCGCTGACCTATGGTCCAGTTATGAAAGAAACACTTCATAAGGCCTCCGGGCCGGCCGCCCCCTTGTGGCGCAACCACGACTTCCTGCTCGCCGGTGGCTCCCGCTTCTTCGCTGCCGCCGGCATGGGCGCCGTCGTCGTCACCGTCATGCTTCGGCTCCAGGCGGAGTCCGCGGGCAACGGTCCCGGCGCCGGGCCGTGGCTGGTGGCCGCCTACCTGGCCTGCTCCGCCCTGCCCCTGGTCATCCTGGCCCCCTGGGCCGGGCGGCTCGCAGACACCCGGGATTCACGCACGCTGGCGACGGCGGCATCCCTGGCCAGCGCCGCGGCGGTGGCGGGGATGGCCTTCGGGCTGCGGGAGGGTGCCCTGAACCTTCCGCTGCTGTTTGCCATGACCTTCCTGCTGGACGCGGCTCAGGCCGTGGCGGGCCCCACCTGGCAGGCCCTATTGCCCCGGATTGTTGGCGAGGAGCGCACGCCCAAGGCCGTGGGCACCATGCAGGCCACCACCATGATCGCCGGCATGGCGGGGCCGGCCGCGGGCGGCCTGCTGACCGGCTGGGGCGGCCCCGGGCTGGTGGTGGCGGTGGCCGGCGGCTGCTACCTCGCAATGGGAGCCGGTGCCCTGCTGATCCGCACCCGGCGCGGCACGGCCGCCGAACGCGCGGGGCGGCCTGCCCCGGCCCTGCTCGACGGGCTGCGCCTGCTCCGGCGGGACGTCCTGGTGTGGGCGCTGGTGCTCGGCGCCATGTTCTTCATCGTCGCCGGCGAGGCCACCAACGTCCTCGAAGTGTTCCTGGCCCGCGGCGAACTGGGCGCCAGCGAGGCGGAGTACGGGCTGCTGGCCGCGGCCTTCGGGCTGGGCATGGCCGCCGGCGCGGCCGTCGCCGGCCGGATCGGGAACGGACGGAACCGGCTCCGGGCGCTGCTGGCGGCGATGGTGCTGACCTCGACCCTCCTTGGGGCGACGGCCCTGGTGCCCACGGTGGCGTGGCTGTTTGCCGCCTACACCGCGACCGGCGCGGCGTGCGGCGTCCTGAACGCCTGCTTCGGGGCGATCACCATCCTCCGGATTCCGGAGACCGGGCGCGGTCAGGCGATGGCGATCCTTGGCGGGATGACGCGGGCAGTGTCAATAGCGGCGCTGGCCCTCGGCGGCCTCCTCGGTGCGGCGCTGCCGGTCCGCACCAGCTTCTTCGCCACGGGCACCGCGGGAGTGCTGGTCGCGGCGGCCGTGGCGGTGGTGGTCCTGCGCATCCCGGGCACGGAACAATCAGTCGCGACCCAATCAGGCGGGCCCCAATCAGGCAGAGACCAGGAAGCCGTCCCGGACCAGGTTGGCGACGTCGTCGAGCAGCCTTTGCCGGAAGGCGCCGCTGTCGTGGCCCTCATACCCGCCCAGGAGGGCATCGAGCGCCCCGGCGATCTGCCCGGCGGTGAGCTCGCCGTCGCACGCTGAGACGAAGCCGGCCAGTTCCGTGCTCAACAGGTTGGTGCGGCGGAGGCCGGCACCCTGGCGCAGCAGGATCACGCCGGGGTGCTCGGCGCCGGGCCGCTGGTGCCGTTCCTCCGTGACGTCGTCGGCCACGAGCAGGTGCGCCGCCTCGACGTCGTGGCCGGCGAGCCAGTCGGCACGTTCCACCGCCGCCCCGAGGTGCGGCCCCACGGGCTGCTCGATCGGGTAGGTGATCTCCTCGAAGCGGCGCAGCACCGGTCCTGCTTCCGCGGCAGGGCGGCGCAGGAAGATCATGCCGAAGCCGATCGCGGTGACGCCGCGGGAGGCGAAGTCGTCCAGGTAGGCCGCGTAGGAACGGCGGTACAGGTCCCGGTCCCGGCCCTCGGAGGCATCCTGCAGCCAGGTTTCGGCGTACTGCTCGGGACCCACCTGCTCGCGCTGGATGAACCACACATCGGCGTCCTCCGGGGCCCACTGCTGCGGCCGGGCGGACCACTCCTTGCCGGCCGGGACTTCCCAGTTGCCCAGCATCTGCGCGGTGCCTCCGGGCGCCAGGACGGAGGGGAGGTCCCGGACCAGGGCGGCGACGATCTCGTCGCCGGGTAGGCCACCGTCGCGGTAGGTGAACTGGTCCGCCGTCGATTCCCCCGCGGTGCGCGGGGTAATCACGAACGGCGGGTTGGAGACCACCAGGTCGAACTCCTCCCCAACGACCGGTTCCAGCAGCGACCCGCGCCGCAGGGTGACGCGGC
The DNA here is from genome assembly GCF_042668995.1 of Arthrobacter sp. NPDC057259. Lineage (NCBI taxonomy): Bacteria > Bacillati > Actinomycetota > Actinomycetes > Micrococcales > Micrococcaceae > Arthrobacter > Arthrobacter sp. NPDC057259. The sequence goes on along the minus strand of NZ_JBHUYA010000003.1, from coordinate 366,915 downwards.
CGCCGAGGTCCTCCGGGTCCAGGTGCAGCTCCCGGGCGTTGAGGACCAGGTTGAAGCGGGTGAAGGCCAGGGCACGGTCGGAAATGTCTGTGGCGGTGACGTGCTCGGCGTGGTGGAGCAGGTGGAAAGTCTGAACGCCGCAGCCGGTACCGAGGTCCAGGGCCCGGGCCACGTGCCGCCGGGCGGTGACCTGGACCAGGGTGGTGGATGCCTGGCCGATTCCGAGCACATGGTCGCGGCGCAGCACGCCGGGGCTCTGGTGCGCGGCCAAGTCGCTGGCTACCCAGAGGTCGGCGCCCCCGTTCGGCTGCCCTTCCTCATCTGTCGACGGGTCCCAGCCGTAGGGCCGCAGGTCCACACGGGCCCGGACCAGGTCATCCTCCGCCCCTTCCACGAGGCCGAGTTCGCCGAGGCCGGCGGCGCCCACCGAGGGCAGGGCGGCGTCGAGGGCGGCAGCGGTCTGCGGTTCGGCCAGCAACCAGAGGCCGACGACGGCGGCGAGCGCGGCGGCGGCCGGGTCGGCAGCGACGGCGTCGTCGACGGCGATCAGGGCCGGGATGAGCTGGTCCCGGGCCAGGGCGGCGTGGGCGGCCTCACCGAGGAACGCGGCGACCCCGTCGACGGTGTAGCCGATGGCCAGCAGGTCGCGGGCGAGGGCCCCGGTCAGGTCCGGGAGGTCGCTGCGCGGGGCATCGGGGGTGTTGCCGGCCGTGAAAAGAGTCGAGGAGGTCACCGGTCAAGTTTAGGCGCGGCCCGGGAGCCTCCGGCTTAGCTAACCCCGGCCGGGCCAAGGCTGCCCCTCCACGAACACCCGCAGCGCATCCCGGACGAAGGCCGCGCCGGCAGCACCGCCGTAGTTCGCGGCGAACCGCGGATCCGCCACGTACAGCTCACCCAGGCCCAGGATGTAGGCCTTCAGCCCGTCACCGCCGTCCGCCGCCGGGGTTCCGGGGATGGCGGCAAGCCACCGGACATGGCGGGCGGCCACCTCCTGGGCCGCCGGGCTGTCCGGGGCCCCGCCGGACTCCGCCGCGGCCTTCCAGTCGGCGCTGAGCTGTTCCGCGGCCCGCTTCCAGGCGTCCCGGTCCGTGCCGCCCATCCCCCGCCACCAGGCGTCCGCCCGGGCGTAGGCCTCCTTGCCCCAGCGTTCCTCAACCTCGGCCCGGTGGCGGGTGTGATCGAATCCGTCAAACATTGCCTCTGCCATGATGTCCTCTCCTTTTGTCACTGCCTTGAGGGTGCGCCGGACCGAGGCGATCTGGCGGGCCAGGCGGTCCTGTTCCTGGACCAGCCAGCGCAGATGCCCGGCGAGCGCGCGTTCGGCCTGCTGTTCGTGGGCCAGCGCGTCGGCGATCGCCGGCAGTCCGAGCCCCAGTTCCCGCAGAAGCAGGATCCGTTGCAACCGGAGCAGCGCGGCGTGGTTGTAGTAGCGGTAGCCGTTGCCGCCGGTGCGGCTGGGCTTGAGCAGGCCGACGGCGTCGTAGTGCCGAAGCGTCCTGCTGGTGGTGCCGGCCAGCCTGGCCAGCTGCTGCACGGACCATTCCATGCCGGTTGCCTCCACTTGGTCCCTCCCGACGGCCCTGCCGGGCCGTTTCTTCGAGGGTAAATCTTGACGCTGCGTCAAGGTCAAGGGTGCGGTCGGCGGCCATCCGGCGGCCATCGGCCCTGCTGCGGACCCGGTAAGTTGGAAGCATGCCCACTGCTTCCCCGATGCCTGTCCCGCGCCGCCTGCTCCACGGGGCGTACGCCGCGGCGGCCGGCGCCGCCGTCGTCCTCGGCGCCTCCGCCTGCGCGCCCGTCACGTCGGTGGAATCAACGGATGCGAACGCCTGGAAGGCCACGGCACTGCCCTCCGCCAGCGGGATCGTCCTCTCGGACGCGGGGAAGATCCTCAACCGCACCCCCGTGGTGAAGAGCGCCGCCCTCGGGGCCGGCACCTACACGTTGACCATGAGCTGCGACGGTGGCGGCAAGGAATTCTTCGCCGTCAGCCTGGACGGCAAACAGCTGGCGGAGGCTGGAGCGGCCTGCAACGGCAGTCGCGAGACCGCCACCATCAAGGTCCCGGCCGCCGGGACCGTGGCGATCAGCGCCTCCAGCGTCGACGCACCGCTGATCTACGCGTACCAGCTGACCCCCGCGGCCTGACCCTAGGGCGGCCGGGCCGCCCGGCCACGCTTGGGCCTGCAAGGCTCGCGCGGGCCACGCCGGGGGAATCCGCGGCACCTCACGTCGGCTGCCGGCGGCTAAAATGACCGCATGACGTTGGGGGGCGCGGCACCGGAGCCGCTGGTACATATTCAAGACTTCCGCATGGACTTTGGCGAGAAGACGGTCATCCGTGACCTGTCCTTCGACGTCCGGGCCGGGGAAACATTCGGCTTCCTGGGCAGCAACGGCAGTGGGAAGACCACCACGCTGCGGGCCCTGCTGGGCATCTATCAGCCCACCGCCGGCACCTTGCACATCGGCGGGAAACCCTTCAGCCCGCGCGACGGCGCCCGGCTGGGGTACCTGCCGGAGGAACGCGGCCTCTATAAGAAGGAATCCGTGCTGGACGTCATGGTGTACTTCGGCCGGCTCAAGGGCCTGGACAAGTCCCGCGCCAGGACGTGGTCCCGGGAGTACCTGGACCGGGTGGACCTCGGCGACAAGGCCGCCACCCGGCTGGACAAGCTCTCCGGCGGCCAGCAGCAGAAGGTCCAGCTGGGCGTCACCATCATGAACGACCCCGAGCTGCTGATCCTGGACGAACCCACCAAGGGCTTCGACCCGGTGAACCGACGGCTGCTGATGGACATCATCGACGAACAAAAACTCTCCGGCGCCACCGTCATAATGGTCACCCACCAGATGGAGGAGGTGGAGCGGCTCTGTGACCGGGTCATCCTGCTCAAGGACGGCACGGCCCGCGCCTACGGCACCGTCTCCGAGGTCCAGGAACAGTTCGGCGGCACCCGCTACCGGCTCAGATACTCCGGCACCCTGCCCGCGTCGTCGCGCTACGACGTCGTCAGCGACGCCGGCGGGAACGCCGAACTCTCGCCGCGCGGCGGGACGGACGAGGCGGCCGTGCTGCGCGAACTCATCGACCACGGAGTGGCGGTCCGCTCCTTCACCAGCGCCCGGACGTCCCTGGATGAGGTCTTCATCAAGGTCTACGGCGAACAGCACGAACTAGCGGAGGCCCGGACCCGATGACGCACCACAGCACCCTTCCCGAGGCGCCCGCCAAGGCCGCCCCCGCCCCGGTCCCGCCGCGCCGGCCCTTCGCCAGGCACAACCTGCGCACCGTGATCGCGTTCGAGTTCACCCGGACGCTGAAGAAGCGCGGCTTCTGGATTGCCACCCTGGCCATCCCGGTGGTCATCGCCATCGTGTTCGCCCTGGTCTACCTGAGCAACTCCTCCACCGAGGCCCGCTCCGACGCGCAGAAGACTGCGTCCTTCTCCTTCACCTACACCGATGACTCCCGGCTGGTCTCGGACACCATCGCCCGGGCCATCGGCGGCACGAAGGCGTCGGACGCGGAGACGGCCATCCGCGACGTGAAGCAGGGCCGCAGCGACGCCTACTTCGCGTTCCCCGCCGAACCGGCCACCCAGACGGTGAAAATCTACGGCGCGGACCGGGGCGTCTTCGAGAACGGCAAGTACGACGCCGTCGCCAAGCAGCTGCTGACCGTCTCGGCGCAGGCCGCCGTCGGCTCCCCGCAGCTCACCGCGGCGGCCAGCGGCGACGTTAAAACCGAGGCGCAGACCTTCAAGGACGGCCGCCTGACCGGTGGCATCGGCTCCGCGATCCCGCCGCTGATGTTCCTGGTCATCTTCTACGTCTCGATCATCCTGCTCTCCAATCAGATGCTCAGCAGCACCCTGGAGGAGAAGGAAAACCGGGTCACAGAAATGATCCTGACCACCCTGAACCCCACCACCCTGATCATCGGCAAGGTGGCCGCGCTGTTCATGGTGGGCGCGGTACAGATCCTGGTGCTGCTGACGCCGGTGGCCGTGGGCTTCCTGTTCTTCCGCGACAAGCTGGCGCTCCCGGCCCTGGACCTGTCCACCATCACCTTCGAACCCGGACCCATGGTGGTGGGGGCGCTCCTGCTGCTGGGCGGCTTCACCGTCTTCACCGGCGTGCTGGTGGCGATCGGCGCCGTCATGCCCACCACCAAGGACGCCGGCACCATCTTCGGGCCGCTGATGGCGCTGATCTTTGTGCCGTTCTACGCGATCAGCCTGATCATCTCCGACCCGCAGGCACCGATCGTGCAGGTCTTCACCTACTTCCCGATGTCCGCCCCGGTCACGGGCCTGCTGCGGAACGCATTCGGCACCCTCAGCCCGCTGGAGTCGGTGATCATCATCGTGGAACTCCTCGTGGTGGGCGTCCTTATCCTGCGGCTGGCCGCGCACCTGTTCCGGTACGGCTCCATCCAGTACTCCGGCAAACTCTCCATCGCGGGCACGTTCCGGCGCCGCGGTCAGGCCGCCGGAAAGTAGCCCTCCGGCCGCGGGCCCCGGGCCGCGGGCCCCGGACTGCGGGCCCCGGGCCGCGGGCCCCCGACCACCTGGCCCCGGTCCGGAGCGTAGGATCGGGAGGTGAAACGACACTCCTGTGATTCCTGCGGCTCGGCCGTGTACGTCGAGAACCCGGAGTGCCTGCACTGCGGCGCCCGGCTGGCCTACTTCCGGCCCCGCGGCGCCGTCGTCGCCGTCGACGCGGCGGGCGAATACCGGGACGACGCCGGCACCCACTGGTTCCCGTGCGCCCACGCCGGGCTGGCGGCCTGCACCTGGCTCGCCGCAGAGCGCGGCGGTGAGTGCTTCAGCTGCGGACTCACCCGCACCCGGCCCAACGACGACGACGCGAAGGGCCTCACGCAGTTCGTTAAGGCGGAGCGGTCCAAACGCCAGCTGGTGGCCGAACTCGACGCCCTGGGGCTGCCGATCGTGCCCCGGAGCGATGATCCCGACGGCGGCCTGGCCTTCGACCTGCTCTCCAGCGCCCACGAGCACGTGGTGACCGGCCACGCCGACGGCGTCATCACCATCAACCTGGACGAGAGCGACGACGGCTACCGCGAACGGATGCGCAACGAACTCGACGAGCCGTACCGGACCCTGCTGGGCCACTTCCGGCACGAGGTGGGCCATTACTTCGAGACCGTCTTGGTCTTCGCCGACCGGGACACCACCGCGGCGGCCCGACGGCTGTTCGGCGACGACACCGAGGACTACCAGGCAGCCATCGACCGGCACTACAGCGAGGGCGCACCAAAGGAGTGGAACGAACGGTTCATCTCCCGCTACGCCACCATGCACCCCTACGAGGATTTCGCCGAGACCTTCGCGCACTATCTGCACATCAGCGACACCCTGGACACCGCCCGCGAATACGGACTCATCCCCGCGGCCGACGGCAGGTCCTTCCGAAAAACGGTGGACACCGAGTGGTTGCCGCTCGCAATCGCCCTGAACCAAATCAACCGGAGCATGGGCGAGGAGGACCTGTACCCGTTTGTGCTGTCACCGGCGGTGCTGGAGAAACTGGAGTTCATCGCCGGGGTGTGCTCCGCCGCGGCGTCCCGGTAAGGGCCTCCGGGCGCGTTCTTCCGGGTGGCGTCCGCGCTCTGGCCGCCGGGCGTTCACGGGCTTAGAGTCGGATTATGCCCACCGCGCCGGCCCCGACGCAGCGGCGCCCGCGTGGCCGCCCCGCCGCCGTCGCTCTCGCCGCGGCCCTGGCCTGCGGGCTGAGCGGCTGCGAGTACCAGTACGACGATGGCAGCCGGACGACGGCGACCGGCCCCGTGACACCCACCGGCGGCGCGATCAGCCGTGACCCGGCGTTGAACCGCCCGGTGATGGGGGCGGAGCTTGAGCAGTGGGCCCGGGAAATCCTGCCGGCCACCACCGCGCAGATCTTCCAGTCCCGGGCCGGGCTGCTCGACGCCGGAGCGGACCGCACCGAGGCCACCGAGCGGCTCCCGGCCGGAACCTACGCCCTGTCGCTGGCGTGCCGGAGCACCCGCCGGGTGGCCTTCACCATCAGCGACAAGGAGAGCGCGCTGGTGGACCTGAGCCTGCGCTGCGGCTCCTCCCGGGTCGCCGTGGTGCAACTGGCCGCGGACTCGGTCCTGACGGTCAAGGTCGAGGCGCTCGCCCCGGCGAATTTCGCCTACCGGGTGGGGCGGTTGTGACGCCTGCTTCGTGGTGCGGTCGCCGGCGTCGCATCGGCGTCGGCGTCGCGTCGGCGTCGGCGTCGCGTCGGCGTCGGCGTCGCGTCTTCGCGGGCCCGCGGTCAGGCGGGGCAGCCGTCCGGGCAGCGCAGGGTGGCCGGGTCCGAGGCGCAGTCCGCGCAGTACAGGGTCAGCGTGCGGCAGCTGGGGTTGGAGCAGTTTTCGAACTTGCTGGTCGGCGCCTCGCACCTTGCGCAGCGGCCGATGGTCTTCGCCTCGTCGCTGAATTCCAGGTGCATGCGCTTGTCGAAGACGTAGAGCGAGCCTTCCCAGAGGCCGCGGTCCTTGAACGCCTCCCCGTAGCGGACGATCCCGCCGTCGAGCTGGTAGACCTCCTTGAAGCCGCGGTTGACCATCAGGCTGGAGAGCACCTCGCAGCGGATCCCCCCGGTGCAGTAGGTGACCACGGGCTTGTCCTTGAGCGCGTCGTACTTGCCGGAGTCCAGTTCGCGGATGAAGTCGTGGGTGGTCGCGACGTCGGGGACCACCGCGTCCTTGAAGCGGCCGATCTCCGCCTCGAAGCCGTTCCGGCCGTCGAAGAAGACCACGTCCTCGCCGGCCTGTTTCTTCGCCTCCACGAGGGTGTGCAGTTCCTCGGGGGCCAGGTGCGTGCCGCCGCCGACGACGCCGTCCTCGTTCACCGTGAGTTCCCCGGGCGCGCCGAAGGAGACGATCTCGTCCCGGACCTTGACGCTGAGCCGGGGGAAGTCCTCGGCGCCGCCGTCGGACCACTTCACGTCGATGCCGCGGAAGCCCGGGTACTCACGGGTTGTCTTGACGTACTGCTTGACCGCCCCGATCTCGCCGCCCACGGTGGCGTTGATGCCGTCCTTGGAGATCAGGATGCGGCCGGTGAGGCCATGTTTTTCGCAGAGGGCGCGCTGCCAGAGGCGCACTGCTTCCGGATCGAGCACCGGGGTGAAGCCGTAAAAGAGGACGATTTTGTTCAGAGCCACGCCTTTAAGCGTACTGGGCTTTGCGGTGCGGCCACCCTGCCGGGCGTGGTCCACGCACCTCGTGACAGTGGCCCCGCGGCCCTCGTGATGCGGGTCCGGGACCCTCGTGACGGGGGTCCCCGGGACCGCGCGGCAGGTGAGCCCGACCCGCGTGGGAGGGGGTCCGGGACCCGCCTGATAGACGAGCCCCACCAGCGCGGCAGGGCGGCCGGGACCGGGGCGCCCGCGGCGCCGGTCCGACACCCGGGTCACAATTGCGTAAGCAAGCACCCGCTCCCCGGCCGGACCCTGTTGCTGGCGGCGGGGCTGGAATACTCTCATCCCATGAGTCTGGACGCGATGGTTGAAGACACCACCCACCTCCTGGAGGTCTGGGTCGCCGGCTGGGCAGGATGCCGCGGCTACGAGACCGGACGGGAGGGCCGTTTTCCCTCGGTCCTCCGGGCGGACTCGACCGGGGACTGGGAGTATTTCGCCCACGATCCCTCCGACAATGAGTTTTCCGTCCTGGCCGCCAAGACTGCCGAGGCCCCCGCCCGGATCCTCACCATCCTCACCAACGATGTGGACCGTTACGCCAGGCTGGCCGCCCGGCACGGGCTGAACGTGACCTCGCAGTCGCAGACCATGATGGTCGTGGACATGGAAACCCAGGACGCCGAGGACCCGTGGCTGCCCGACGACGACCTCCGCTGGGTTCCCACGACGGAGGGCGGTGTCCACCACGCCGTCGTCTACGCCGGTGACCAGGTCGCGGCGAGCGGGCGCGTCTTCGTCGCCGACCACACCGCCGTCTTCGACAAGATCGTGACCGAACCTGGCTTTCAACGCCGCGGCCTGGGAAGCTTCGTGATGCGGGCCCTCGCCGCGCAGGCGTTTGAGCACGACGTCGAGGCCGGGCTGCTGCTGGCGTCCCTGGACGGCCAGCAGCTCTACTCGCATCTGGGGTGGACCACGGTCTGCCATGTCCTGATGCTCTCCTCGTCTCACGAAGGGGCCGACCTCTCGGTTGGGTGAGCCCCTTGTGAGCCCGGGACCCGATTTGAGCCCGGGTGAAACAATGTTGGAGTGAATCCGCACGAGTCCCTGATCCCGCTGCTGGGCCGCGGCGCGGACCCGGAACAGCTCCGGCACGTGCGGACCATCCCCGCCCGCGAGGCCGTCAACGAGCCGTGGCCGGCGTGGACGCACCCGGATCTGGTGGAAGCCTACGGGCGGCTCGGCATCCACGAGCCGTACCGGCATCAGGTGCGGGCCGCCGACCTCGCCCACGGGGGCCGGCACGTGGTGATCGCCACCGGCACCGCCTCCGGGAAGTCGCTGGCGTACCAGCTCCCCGCCCTCGACGCCGTGCACCGGTCCGAGCTGCGGGTGCGCGCCGATCCCGGAAAGATCCACGACGACGGCGCCGTCGCCCTCTACCTCTCCCCCACGAAGGCGCTCGCCGCGGACCAGCTGGCCGCCATCCGGTCGCTGGGGCTCTCCACCGTCCGGGCCGAGACCTATGACGGGGACACGGACCCGTCCTCCCGCCGCTGGATCCGGGACCACGCGAACGTGATCCTGGCCAACCCGGACATGCTGCACTTCGGTATCCTCCCCAACCACGCCTGGTGGACGCGGTTCTTCCGCCGCCTCCGCTACGTGATCGTGGACGAGGCGCACAGCTACCGCGGGGTCTTCGGCTCCCACGTCGCCAACCTGATGCGCAGGCTCCGCCGGATCTGCGCCTACTACAACTCCGGAGCGGAGGCCGGGGCCGGCACGGGCCAGTCCTGGCCGGTCTTCATCGCCGCATCCGCCACCGCCTCGGACCCCGGGACCTCGTTCGGCCGGCTGATCGGTGCGCCGGTCGAAGCGGTCGCCGAGGACTGCTCGCCGCACGGGGCGACCACGGTGGCGTTCTGGGAACCGGCGCTGACGGAACAGCGCGGCGAGAACGGGGCCCCGGCACGGCGGACCGCCGTGGCTGAAACCTCCGACCTCCTGGCGAACCTGGTCTCCTCCCGGATCAGGACGATCGCGTTCATCAAGTCCCGGCGCGGTGCCGAAACTATCGCTTCCATCACGAGACGCCTCCTCGACGAGGTCGATCCCAGCCTTCCGCAGCGCGTGGCTGCCTACCGCTCCGGGTACCTTCCGGAGGAGCGGCGCGCCCTCGAGCGGTCGCTCAGGTCCGGCGAGCTGCTGGGCGTCTCGAGCACATCCGCCCTGGAGCTCGGCATCGACATCTCAGGCCTGGATGCCGTCCTGGTGGCGGGCTGGCCCGGGACGAGGGCGTCGCTGTTCCAGCAGATCGGCAGGGCGGGCCGCGCCGGCCAGGATGCCGTCGCCGCGTTCGTGGCCAGCGATGACCCGCTCGATACCTACCTGGTGAATCACCCGGAGGCGATCTTTGACGTCTCCGTTGAGGCCACCGTCTTCGACCCGTCGAACCCCTATGTCCTGGGCCCGCATTTGTGCGCCGCCGCCGCCGAACTGCCGCTCGGACCGGCGGAGGTCCCGCTCTTCGGACCGACGGCGGAGGGGCTCCTGGACCGCTTGGTGGCACAGGGTTATCTCCGGAAACGTCCCGCCGGTTGGTTCTGGACCCACCCGCAGAGCGCGGCCGCCATGGTGAACCTGCGGGCCGACGGCGGCGGACCTGTGAGCATTGTTGATGCCGACACCGGCTCGCTCCTGGGCACCATGGATTCGCCCCAGACGCACTACCAGGCGCACACAGGGGCGGTGTACGTCCATCAAGGCGAGAGCTACGTCGTCGAGGACCTGAATGAGGCCGAGCACTGCGTAGTGGTGCGCCGGGCCAACCCCGACTACTACACGACGGCCCGGGACATAACCCAGATCGAGGTGCTGGAGACCCAGCGAACCACACGCTGGGGAGATGTCGAGGTGCATTTCGGCGATGTGAAGGTGACGACACAGGTGGTCTCCTTTCAACGGAAGGCCCTGATCTCGAATGAGGTGCTCGGCGAGGAACCGCTGGAACTCGGGGCCCGGGACCTGTTCACCAAGGCGGTCTGGTTTGTCATGGACAACCGCTCCCTGACCGGGGCCGGTCTCATCGAGCCGCAGTTCCCCGGGTCGCTGCATGCTGCGGAGCACGCGGCCATCGGGCTGCTGCCGCTGGTGGCTTCCAGCGACCGGTGGGATATCGGCGGGGTCTCCACTGCGATCGATGCCGACACCGGAGTGCCGACGATCTTCGTCTACGACGGCCACCCGGGCGGAGCCGGCTTCGCCGAACGCGGCTACGAGAAGGCCCGCGTCTGGCTCACCGCCACCAAGGATGCGATCGAGGCCTGCGAATGCGAGTCCGGATGCCCGTCCTGCGTTCAGTCGCCCAAGTGCGGCAACAAGAACAACCCGCTCGACAAGGACGGCGCCGTTCGCCTGCTCGGCATGCTGCTGGCGGACGCCACCGACCAGATGGCCCCCGATACCGGGGGCAGCACCCCTCCGGCGGATCTGGACAGAGCCCCGCAGGCACCGGCCGTCCAGTAGCAACCGACTGGTTCCAGGGCCGGGCGGCCCAGGCGCCGCTGGTGCTTCATGGGGTGCGTTCCCCGGCGGGAGGACCCGCGCGGGCCAGGCCGGTCGCGGTCCCGAACGGTGACCGGGTGAAGAGTTCGGTGCCGACCTGGACCGTGTCCCCGCCCTCGATGCTGCAGGAGCTGATCCGGGCGTCGTTCCGGGCGGCGACCTCCGCGGCGACGGCGCAGGGCTCCCCCGGCGCCAGTCCGCGGGCGGCATCGGCGGCCGCGAGGGCGGCGAGGTCCGCCGCGGCGGCGGCCCGTGAGGCGAGGACCCCCGCCTGGGCGAGCAGTCCCACTGCAGTCCCCGCCACCAGCAGCACGAAGACCAGTGCGAGTGCCAGAACGGTACCGGAGCCCCGCTCGGCCCCTTGGACGCGCGTCCGCGTCACGACACCCCCCGTCCCGGCGAGGGCCTTGTAGACGCTCTCTCCCACGCAAGCGGCCGGGAAGCCGAGGATGCGGGTGTCATGTCGGTCCGCTCTCCGACGTCCGAAGAGATCGCCGCGCCGTCGCTGGTCTCCTGGCGGGCCGAGGCGCTGGCCGTCAATGGCCACGGCACGAGCCTGCCCGCGCCGCCCCGGACCGGTCCGGTCACCGTGACGCTGAGCCACCCGCCGTCGGAGGCCACCACCGCGCTCGCCGAGTCTCCGGCCACCTGGCGGACCACGGCGGATACGGACGCCTGGTCCTCACCGCGGGCCAACGCCCGGGCACCGGCCCTCGCGGCCTCCTCCAGCCTCAGTTGCGTCAGTCCCGCTGCGGCCCCCGCCAAAAGCAGCCCCAGCACCAGCAGCACTGCCGGCAGCGCGACGGCGAATTCGGCCGTCACGGCACCACGTTCGCCGGGAGCAGCGGCCGGACCTTGACGTCCCGGCAGTGCAGGCACCCTCCGATCCGTCGGGGCCCTGCCCTCCGGCCAGAGGGTCATGGCAGGGCCAGCGCGGTCCGGATCACGTTGAGCAGGAATCCGCGCACCTCGTCGCTGCGCATGATCAGGACCAGAAGTCCGGCGAAGCCGACGGCGGCCAAGGTCGCGATCGCGTACTCCGCGGTCGCCATTCCTGCCTCGGAACCGTGCCAGATGCTTGTCCGCCTGCGGCGAGGCGAGACGCTCCGGACGGGAGTGGCCTGCCGTGCGCCGGGATAGATTTCCCGGACCTCGGCCGACGCTGAATCTGCGGAGGCGTCCTCCGGGGCTGCGGGGATCTGTGGATGGAAGCTCATGGATAGTCCTCTCGAGTTGTCCGGCGCATCGGCCGGCTGCTTCCAATCTCCCCGCCGCGGTGACCCCTCGACAGGCCGGCGTGCGGCCAAGTGGATAACTCAGGCTGTGGAGGAACTGTCGCCCGGTGCCTGCTTCAGGGACCCGAGGGAAGCATGGCCAGCAGTACCGGAACGATGCCCAGGCAGACGAAGGCCGGGAGGGAGCACAGACCCAGCGGCACCACCAACCGCACGCCGAGGGCGGCTGCGCGGCGCTCCGCGGCCCTGAACTGCTGCCGGCGCAGCCGGGCTGCCTGCGCGTACAGCATGGCCGACGACGGCGCCCCGGTGACTGCCGCGAAACGCAACGCCTCCCGCAGGACCTCCAGCTCCGCCGGAAGCCCCGGCGCACCCCGCCAGGCCGTGTCCCAGTCGGCGCCGAGGGCCAGAGCCGCAGCCACCGGCCGCAGATGGACGCGTAACTCGGGGTCGGCTCGGCCGGCCAGAAGCTCCAGGGACCGGCCGAGGCCGGCACCGGCGTCGAGCATGGCCCCGATCAACTCCATCATCATGGCGGGATTCCGCAAGCCGCCCGTCGGTTCCGGAGGCTGCCCGCCGCCCGGATCCCGGCCGCACAGCGGATCTCCCACGGCTCCGTGCCGCGCCCGGGCGAGCCACCGCCGCGGCAGCATCGCCCGGTCCAGGAGCAGGACCGTGGCGGCCACGGCGAGCAACAGGGCTACGCCAAGGCTCCCGGCGGGCGCGGTCACCAGCGGTGCCCCTCGGCGGAGCGGACCAAGCGGCCCGACCAGATCCTTCCGGCCGCTGCGAGGCCGGCACCGGCCGCCAGGCAGAGCAGGCCGAGCGGAGTTCCGAGCAATATCCCTGCCGCGTCGACTCCGAGCAGCATGGCGAGTGCGAGGCCTGCAAAAGGCAGCCACGTCAGGATGGCAGCGGTTGCCTTGGGACCGGCCAGCGCGGTCCGCCGGGCGCCGGCAGCGTCGTCGCCGGCTTCGAGGTGTGCGGCGTAGCGGGTCAGGATGTCTGACAGTGGGCATCCGCTGGCTTCGGCAATGTCGAAGCAGGCGGCCAGTTCCAGCCAGACGCCCCGCTCCGCAGACTGTCCCGCCGGTTGCCGGTGGCCCGCCGCGGTTCCCTCCTCGCGGGCCAGCCGTCGGCGGATGGCCCCGCCAATGGGAGCCCCTTGTCCGGCCGCGGCCCGGGCTGCGGACAGAAGCTCCAGCGATCCGGCGCTCAGCGTGGGCATCCCCGGTCGGCCTCCGGTCAGCGGGCGCACCCGGCGGCCGGGTGCGGGGCCAGGATGAGGGGCCGTCGGAACGGGCGCGTGGTCTGCGCCCGAGCCGGCGTCGTCATACCGTGCCCCGTGCAGGAGCCAGAGCTCGTCCCAGACACGCCCGACGGACCGCCCACCCTTGAGCAGGGCGGATAGTTGTTGCACCAGGACGGTCATGGAGGCCTCCTCGGCACCGGCGTCCCGCCGCCGATGAAGGAGCCGAAGGGCGTTCCGGACCGGGCCACTATCCGTACCGGGCACAGTCGGTCGATGCCCCGGTCCCGGCGGCGCCGATGGATCGGCGAGCGCCACACGCATCCGCCGCCGGGACGGGCGGACGGAACCACTCAGGACCCCGACGGCTAGCGCCAAGGCCACACCCAGCAACACAGTCACGGCGTCGTTCCGGGCAGGAAGAACCCCGGCTCCTGGACCTCCGCACCCTCATCAGGAACTTCCAGCGGCAAGGGGCCGGTGACCGCCGTGACCGGCAGCCCGAGCCGGGCGGCCAACGCCGGCCACGCCGGGCCGCCCCGCACGGCGCCGTCGCCCGATTCCAGGGCGGTGGCCACCACGAGTCCGGAACCGTCGTCCCGCATCAGCCCCACCGACGCCACCTGCCGTCCGTGACGGGTCCGGTCCAGGTGCACCACCGCGTCGAGGGCACTGGCGGCCTGCAGTCGGACGGCGTCCGGACCGAGTCCGGCGAGCGCCCCGAGCGCCGTGAGCCTGGCCGGCACGGCAGCGGCGGTATTCGCGTGGATGGTGCCGCCGGCTCCCGTGTGGCCGGTGTTCATGGCCGTGAGCAACTCCCGGACCTCTGCCCCGCGGCACTCTCCGACGATGAGCCGGTCGGGCCTCATCCGCAGCGCATGTCGGACCAGTTCGCCCAGGTCAACGGCACCGCCGCCCTCGATGTTGGTGTGCCGCGACTCTAGGCACACGACGTGGGGATGCACCGGGTTGAGTTCCGCGGCGTCCTCGATGAGCACCAGCCGCTCCCTGGGACTGCAGAGCCCCAGGAGAGTGGCCAGCAGCGTCGTTTTTCCGGAGCCCGTGGCGCCGCTGATCAGGAAGCTGAGCCGCCGCTCCACGATCCGCTCCAGCACGGTCCGCAGCAGCGGCCCGAACATGCCGGCACGCCCCAGTTCGTCGAGGGAGAACACGGTGGCCCGGCGGATCCGCACACTGAGCAGCGTTCCACCGGTGGAAATGGGCGGCAAGACCGCGTGGACCCGGAAGCCACCCTCCAGGCGGACGTCGACGCACGGGGAACTGTCATCGAGCCGTCGCCCGCCGGCAGCCACCAGCCGCGCCGCCAGCGCACGGACCTGTGCCTCGCCAGTGAAGGTCACCGGTGCGCGTTCCAGGCCCCGGCCGCGGTCCAACCAGACGGAGGTCGGCCCGTTCACGAAGATGTCGGTCACCAGCGGGTCCCTCACCAGCGGTTGCAGCGGGCCGAGCCCGGTCAGCTCCGCGCTGATGGTCTCCACGGCGGCCAACGAGCCGGCGGTGCCCAGCAACCGTCCGCTCGCCTGAACGGCGGCCGCCACCCGGGAAGCGGTGACCGGTCCGGCGTCGGCCAGGACCGAGGTCCGGACGGCTTCGAGCAGCCCCGCATGGGGGCCGGGGCTGACCTCCCGCTGCCGCCGTTGTCCAAGGCTTGGCGCGTCCACCGGACCAGCCGCGGCGTGGGCGCTCACGGGACCGCCGCGCTCGCAGCATCCAGGGCCGCCGCGGCAAACCGCTGCACGCTGCGCCGGTTCCCGGTCTCCAACAGCCGGCCGAGCTCGGTGGCGGCGGCGATCCCGCGGATTTCGGGCAACACGCCCGCCACCGGCAGCCCGACGCATTCCGCCAGCAGCTGCTCGTCGACGGCGACGCCGGGACGGTTGCGGACCACCAGGGAGGTCTCCACCGGCGGCAGCTCGGGAACGAGCCGGGCCGCGGCCACGGCGGCGCGCAGCTGGGCCGGCAGGACGACGAGGAGCCTGTCGCACTCCCAACCAAACGCCCGCAGCGCCTCCCGTCCGCGGCCGGTATCCACCACCACGAGCTCATAGCCGCGCCGGGCCGCGTCCAGCACCACCGCCGCGGCGGGACCGAGCGCCGGGCCCGGTTGCCGGTTCCCGGGCCACGACAGGAAGGAGAAACCCCCAATGACCGGCAGGGCGCTGTGCAGCGTGGCCGGGTCGATACTCCCGCTGGCATCCGTGAGGTCGGGCCAGCGGAGGCCGGGTTCCTCCTCGGCGGCCAGCGCCAGCTCCAGACCACCGCCCCAGGGGTCGCCGTCGACCAGCAGTACCCGGACGCCCTGGCGAGCGGCTTCCTGGGCCAGCCAGACCGCTGTAGTGGTCGCGCCAGCGCCGCCGCAGCCGCCGACGATGCCGAGGACGTGACCGCCCGGCTCTTCGCTCCCGGAACGGCTGAGGTATTCGGCCAGCCACGGGCCGCCCTCGGGGAGCACCGCGACGCGTTCGGCTCCCACGGCGGCGGCCAGGCGCCAGAGCCCGTCACCGTCACCGCTCAATCCAACGACGACGGCGGGTGCGCGCCGCCGGTAGGGCAGCTCCGTGATGTCACCGCCCACCAATACGGCTCCGGCCACGGCCCAGTAGGCCGCTGCCTCCTCGACGCCGGCGACGCAGGTCAGCTGCCGCCCGGTCACCGCCACGATGCGCTCGACCTCCAGGCGCAGCGGCTCGGACGCGGTCACCAGCAACGTTTCGGCGGCGCCGCCGGCCCCTTGCGTGTCCGGCAGCCACCGGGGCTCCCCCGGACCCGCCCTCCGGCCGCCGGCGCCGGTGCCCTGCCACGGCGGGCCGGGAAACGGCACCCCGGCCGTCGGCCGCTCCGGAGGGACACTCGTCAGCTCATGCCTGTTCATGGGTCCACCATTCCCACCAGCGCGGCGGAAGGAGAGCCGCGGACGCTCTTATGTGGACAACCGGGTGCTATGTGGAGAACCGGCCAAACCGCCGTGACCGAACGGGGCCCGACCACAGGGCAGAATTGATCCCATGCATGTGCTGCTCGCCGCCCACCCCGACGGCGCAGCCCTCCAACGCCTCACCCCGGACGGCGCCCCGGATCCCGCCGCGCCCGACATCCGCGTGGTGCCCGCCGCCGACCTGCCCGGCGTCGTCCGCACCCTGGAACGGCAGCGGCCCCGCTGGATCTGGCTCCGCACCCAAGACTGGTACCCGTCGCTGCTGGCCGCCGGCGTCGACGTCGAACGCTGCTACGACCTGACCCTGTGCGGGGCCATCCTCGCCCACGCCGAATTCACCGCCGGGACGCCCTATGCGCGCGCGGCCGAAAAACTTACCCAGGATGGGGACGAGCATCAGCCGCCCCGGATGCTGCAACCTCCGCCCCCGCCGACGGATCAGGGCGCCCTCTTCGATGATCTGCTGCCTGCCGCCTCGCCCCGGCATTCCCCCGAGCAGCTTCGGATCGAATACGCCGCCCAGCAGGAAGCCCTGGCCGGTGCCCCGGACCGCGGCGACCGGCAGAAACAGCGCCTGCAGCTCCTCCTCGCGGCCGAATCCGCCGCCGCGATGATCGCCGCGGAAATGCAGCACGCGGGGGTGCCCTGGCGCGAGGAACTGCACGAACAGATCCTCGCTGACTTCCTGGGGCCCCGTCCCGCCCCGGGCCACCGGCCGGCCAAACTCGAGGCCCTGACCGTCGAACTGCGCACCCTCCTGCAGTCGCCCGCCCTGAACCCGGACTCTCCGCAGGACCTCATGCGGGCCCTTCACCGCAACGGCATCGAGGTCAAGAGCACCCGGCAATGGGAATTGAAGGAGGCGAAGCACCCTGCGATCGGGCCCCTGCTGGAATACAAGAAGCTGGCCCGGCTGTACACGGCGAACGGCTGGGCCTGGCTGGACGCCTGGGTGTCCGGCAGCCGCTTCCGGCCCGAGTATGTGGTGGGCGGCGTCGTCTCCGGGCGCTGGGCCTCGCGCGGCGGCGGAGCGCTGCAGATCCCGCGGCAGATCCGCGGCGCCGTCCACGCCGACCCGGGCCACAAACTGATCGTCGCGGACGCCTCCCAGCTGGAACCGCGGGTGCTGGTGGCGCTCGCGCAGGACGCCCGGATGGCCGACGCCGCCCGGGATAAGGATCTCTACGCGGGCATCGCGGCGCAGGGATTCGGCGGCGACCGGGCCAAGGCGAAGGTGGCCCTGCTGGGCGCCATCTACGGGGCCACCTCGGGCGAATCGGGCCGGTTGATGCCGCAGCTGGCCCGTACCTACCCGCAGGCGGTGGGGTTCGTCGAACAGGCCGCCCGCGACGGCGAGGCGGGCCGGACCGTGACCACGCGCCTTGGCCGCAGCAGCCCGCCGCCTTCCGAACGTTGGCTGCGCAGCCAACGCTCGGCCACCGCGGAGGAGCAGCGCCGCGCCGAGTCCCTGGCCCGTTCCCGCGGTAGGTTCACCCGCAACTTCGTCGTGCAGGGCTCGGCGGCGGACTGGGCGGCCTGCTGGCTGGCGGAACTACGACGGCGGCTGCGCACCCTGCGCGCCGGCGGCGGACCCGTAGGGGAACTGGTCTTCTTCCTGCACGACGAGGTTATGGTGCACTGCCCGGACAACGCCGTCGAGGCCTGCACCCGTGCCATCGAGGAATCAGCTGCCGCGGCCAAGGACCTGTTGTTCGGTCCGATCCCGGTCGAATTCCCGGTGAGCGTCGCCGTCGTCGACTCCTACGACAACGCCAAGTAACGCCCGCACGCCAACGCCCCGCTCCCCCGGGACCCGCTGCGTAACGTACCCGGCGGTAGCGTTGCAGCGTCGGTCGGGGCCTTGTTACGTTCACAAAGTCCCCCGTCGACACCCGGCCCTCCGGCCGGGCGCGCGGAAGGGACCACTTGGTGATGCAGGCAGGAAACGAGGGGACAGCAACGTGGCTGGCACATTCGAAATCGCGGCGGCAGGAAACGAGTCGTACTACTTCACGCTGACTGCGCCGGACGGCACCGTCGTCGCCGTTTCGCCGCTGTACAACAGCCTGCAGGGAGCCGCCGCCGGGATCACCGCGGTGCGGGAAAACGCCGCCACCGGACTGGTGGTGGACA
Organism: Arthrobacter sp. NPDC057259; assembly: GCF_042668995.1. NCBI lineage: Bacteria > Bacillati > Actinomycetota > Actinomycetes > Micrococcales > Micrococcaceae > Arthrobacter > Arthrobacter sp. NPDC057259. The sequence goes on along the minus strand of NZ_JBHUYA010000003.1, from coordinate 348,599 downwards.
AGTCCGCGACGCCTGTCTAGGCGTCCACCCCGTGCAGGCGGGTCCGATCCCACGGGACGGACCAGCCCAGCTGATCGAAGAGCTGGTTCAGGATCATCCCGGTGAATCCCCAGACCACCACGCCATTGACGGCGAAGGCGGGGCTCTTGAACGTCTGCCCGGCGCGGCTGACGGTGGCCATGATCCGGTTGTCCGGATCCAGCAGGTCCCGCACCGGCACCCGGAACACCTGCGACGACTCGCCGTAGTCCACCACGCGCACCGGGGACGGCGAAGCCCACCAGCCCAGAACCGGCGTGACCAGGAAGTTCCCGCGCGGCAGGGCCAGCTCCGGCATGATGCCCAGGACCTCGACGCCGGCGGGATCCAGGCCGGTCTCCTCCTCGGCCTCCCGGAGCGCGGCCTCCGTCACCGTCTCGCCGGGGTCGATGCCGCCGCCCGGGAAGGCCACCTGGCCCGGGTGGTCATCCAGCGTCTGGGCGCGCTGCAGCAGCAGGACGTCCAGGTCGGCGGGGGCCAGCAGTTTGACGGAGGCGGCCGGGACGTCGTCGAGGGACCCGAACAGCATCAAAACCGCGGCGCGCCGCACCCGCTCCCCCGCGGACACGGAGAGCTCGCGCCAGCGCGGGTCCGGCGGCGGCGCGGTTCCGGCCTCGACGGCGGCTACCAGGTCGATCAGGTCCTGCCGGGCCGTCATGGCGTCCTCCGCTGCGATTCCATCCGGATTTCCGCGGCCCGGTGGGTTTCGGCGAGCAGCTTCCCCAGCAGCTCTTCCTGACCAGGTGCCAGCTCATACTTGAGGAGTTTGCGGGCCTTCTCCGGATCCGTTTCGCCGGCGCCGTAGCTGGGGCACCAGTTGGCCACCGCGCAGGCACCGCATGCGGGTTTGCGGGAGTGGCAGACGCGCCGGCCGTGGAAGACGACGCGGTGCGAGAGCATGGTCCAGTCCCGGGGTTCGAACAGTTCGGCGACGTCGGATTCGACCTTGACGGGGTCATCCGAGTCGGTCCACCCGAAGCGGCGGGCCAGGCGGCCGAAGTGCGTATCCACGGTGATTCCGGGGATTCCGAAGGCGTTTCCGAGGACCACGTTGGCGGTTTTCCGGCCGACGCCGGGAAGCGTCACCAGGTCCTCGAGCCGGCCGGGCACCTCGCCGTCGAACTCGTCGACGAGCCTGGTGCCCAGCGCCATCAGGCTCCGCGCCTTGGCCCGGAAGAATCCGGTGGGTTTGATGATCGCTTCCAGTTCGGCCGGTTCGGCCTCGGCCAGGCTGCGCGCGTCCGGGTAGCGGGCGAAGAGCAACGGCGTGATCTGGTTGACGGTCACGTCCGTGGTCTGGGCGGAGAGCACCGTCGCAACTACGAGTTCGAACGGGCTGCGGAAGTCCAGTTCGGCGTGGGCGTAGGGGTACTGCTCGGCCAGCGCGCGGTTGATGCGGCGGGCCCGGCGCTTGAGCGCCAGCATGCTTTCGCCGGAGGCACCCGGGGGCGCACCGGCCGCGCCGGTGCCCGCCCCGGCCGCCGTCTGCTTCCCCGCCCTGCTGGCCACGGCGGGGCTAGCCGCGCTCGATGTTGCTGAGGTCCCGGAGCACTCCGACGCGTCCGTCCGTGTGCTGGACGAGGAATTCGTGGCCGCGGTCTTCGAGCGCCAGCACCCAGCCGCCGGGCTCGACCACGAAGGACGGGGTCCCGGTTCGCTCGTCGACGGCGGTGCGGGGTTGGGCGACGGCGAACCAGAAGGCCTCGTAGGCGGGCTGGGTGCTTCCCTGCTCCGGACGGCTGGCCGGGTCGACCGTGGCACCAATGGGTTCCTGCTGGCGGACCTGCGGCGTGAGGGCGGTCGGGGCGTCGTGACCCGCGGGCGGGACCGGCGCCGCGGCGGCCTGGGTCTGCTCGGAGGCGGGGGCCGCGTCGGCCGGCTTGCCGGCGGGGGCCGCGGATTCAGCGGCTGCGGATGCGCCGGACCCGGCCGGTGCCGACGCTGCCGCCGCGGTTGCGGTCGGGGCCGGGTGGGCGGCGGTGGCGGCATCTGCTGCGGGGGCTGCGGGGGCTGCGGGGGTGTGCACGGCTTCCGGCTGGCCGGCGGCCGGTGCGACGACGCCGTGAGCCTGGGTGGCCGGCTCGGCGGACGGGCGGGCTACCCGCGCCGCGTCGTGGGCTTCGTACCCGCGCGGGGTGGGTTCTGAGGCAGTGCTGGCAGCGGCGCCGCCGGAGGGGGTGATCCGCTTGGCCCAGCCGGCCAGGGCTGCGCCCGGCTTGGAGGCGGAGCCTTCGGCGGCCGGCTTGGCGGCCTTGGGGGCACGGGGGCGGCGGACCGGGGCGGCAGCCTCGCGGGCCACGACATGGGCTGGGGCCTCGGCGCGGTGCAGGAAGTCGCCGGCGAGCGCCGGGATCAGGCGGCCAAGGACCGTGGCGGTGAAGAGACCGAGCGCGCCGATGAGGCCCAGCAGCATGCTGGGAACGAAGGCGCCGGCGGCGGCCAGGAAGAAGAACGCCACGCTGAAGCTCGCGACGACGGAGCCGAACTGGTCAACGGACAGGGATCCGACCCGGAGCCGGGTGCCCGGGCTGACCCGTCGGGCGACGAACAGGGCGGCGACGATCAGCGGCAGGAGGATCCCGAGGCCCAGGAAGAACAGGCTGCCCAGGTTCCAGAGGTTGTACCGGACCGCGAACATCGGGATCAGGGAGGCGACGAAGAGCACCAGGACGGACCCGAAGACGGTGAGGTCCCGGACGGTGAACGGGCCGGCAACAGCCTCGTTGTTCTTGATGTTCGGCTTGTCCACGGTGAAGCGCGGCTGCTCCGCCTTGCCGTGGGACGGCGCCTGCACGGAGGACTGCTGCTCCGCCGGTCCGTCGGTGCGGTTGGGCGCGCGGAGCTGCCCATTGCCTTGCTCGTTCATTCTGTTCTCCTTAGCGTGGCCGCACCCTGGACAGTGCGGCCTAACGGCAGGCAAAAAAGGGACCCTTAGCGGTCCCCTTTGCCCCCATCGGATGTCACGACTTCATCTCAGCCTAACCAAGTGCCGGACCGATCACTAGCTGACCGGCCGTCACTCCAGTACCAGATTGCGAAGTCTTTCGCGGTGCCTCCCACGGCGCCGCCGTCCCCGGCGGAGCGCGGTACCGGGGCGCCGCTCGGCGCTAAATAAACACCGTTCGCGGCGGTCGATGTGACGGGGCACACGTTCTGTCAGACCCGGGCGCTAGGGTGTATTTCGGAACAGCACACGAGGCACGTCCGTGACCGGCCGGTGCCCGGAGCCGCGCAGGCGGGACCGGGAACGGTTGACGACGGCGTCCGCGCAGCACGGATCGATGAATGATGAGGTTCACCATGTCCCAGCAGACCCCCGGGTCCACCGTCCCCGCCCGGCAGGGCGACGCCTTCGAAAACCTGTCGCAGGAAAACCGGAAGTTCGCCCCCTCGGCGGAATTCGCGGCCAATGCCGTGATCACCGAAGCCGAGTACGCGGAGGCCGACGCCGACCGGCCGGCGTTTTGGGCAAAGCAGGCCCGCAACCTGCTGAGCTGGAACAAGGACTTCACGCAGACGCTGGACTGGTCCGATCCGCCCTTCGCCAAGTGGTTCGTCGGCGGCGAAGTCAACGCCGCATACAACGCCCTGGACCGGCACGTCGAGGCCGGCAACGGCGACCGGGTGGCGATCCACTTCGAGGGCGAGCCCGGCGACACCCGGACCTACACCTATGCCCAGCTCACCGAGGAAGTAAAGAAAGCAGCGAACGCCTTCGAGTCCCTGGGCATCGCTAAGGGCGACCGGGTCGCCGTCTACCTGCCGATGATCCCCGAGGCGGTCATCACGCTGCTGGCCTGCGCCCGGATCGGCGCCATCCACTCGGTCGTGTTCGGCGGCTTCTCGGCCGAGGCACTCCGCTCCCGCATCGACGACGCCGAGGCCAAACTCGTCGTCACCGCCGACGGCACCTACCGCCGCGGCAAGCCCAGCCCGCTCAAGGCCGCCGTCGACGAGGCCTTGGCCCACGAAGGTGACGGCACCGGCCACACGGTCCAGAACGTGGTCGTGGTCAAGCGCAACGGCCAGGATGTGGACTGGCACGAGGGCCGGGACCACTGGTGGTCTGACACCGTGGACGCCGCCTCCGCCGTGCACACCGCCGTCGGCCACGATTCCGAGCACCCGCTGTTCATCCTCTACACCTCCGGCACCACCGGGAAGCCCAAGGGCATCCTGCACACCACCGGCGGCTACCTCACGCAGGCGGCCTACACCCACCGCGCCGTGTTCGACCTGCACCCCGAGACGGACGTGTATTGGTGCACGGCCGACGTCGGCTGGATCACCGGCCACTCCTACGTCGCCTACGCGCCGCTGATCAACGGCGCCACCCAGGTGATGTACGAGGGCACGCCCGACTCCCCGCACCAGGGCCGCTGGTGGGAGATTGTGGAGAAGTACAAGGTCTCCATCCTTTACACCGCCCCGACGGCCATCCGGACCTTCATGAAGTGGGGCAAAGACATCCCCGGCAAGTACGACCTCTCCTCCATCCGGGTCCTCGGGTCCGTGGGCGAACCCATCAACCCCGAAGCGTGGATGTGGTACCGCGAGGTCATCGGCGCCAACGCCGGAGCCAACGGCGAGAAGAAGGAGAATCCCGCACCGATCGTGGACACCTGGTGGCAGACCGAGACCGGGGCGCAAATGATCGCCCCACTGCCCGGGGTCACGGCCACCAAGCCCGGCTCCGCACAGGTGCCGCTGCCCGGCATCGCCGTGGACGTGGTGGATGAGGCGGGCGAGTCCGTCCCCAATGGCGCCGGTGGCTACCTGGTGATCCGCGAGCCGTGGCCCTCCATGCTGCGCGGCATCTGGGGTGACCCGGAGCGATTCAAGGACACGTACTGGTCCCGGTTCGAGACGATGTACTTCGCCGGCGACGGCGCCAAGAAGGACGACGACGGCGACATCTGGCTGCTGGGCCGGGTGGACGACGTCATGAACATCTCCGGCCACCGGCTCTCGACGGCCGAGATCGAGTCCGCGCTGGTGTCCCACCCGGCGGTGGCCGAGGCCGCCGTGGTCGGCGCCGCTGACGAGACCACCGGCCAGGCCGTCGTGGCCTTCGTCATCCTGCGCGGCGACGCCGTGGATTCCGGCGACGCGATGGTGCAGGAACTGCGCAACCACGTGGGCAAGGAGATCGGCCCGATCGCCAAGCCCAAGACCATCCTGATCGTCCCGGAACTGCCAAAGACGCGATCCGGCAAGATCATGCGGCGGCTGCTCAAGGATGTAGCGGAGGGCCGCGAGGTGGGCGATGCCACCACCCTGGCGGACAACACCGTAATGGCGCAGATTGCGGCCTCGCTGAAGAAGTGACCGGCCGGCGGCCGGAAAAGCCCCGGCCCGGGGCTGCGGTGGCGGGCGGGAGACGGTGGAGCGTCTCCCGCCGCATCGCCGCGCCGGCCCCGGTGGCGTGGCGCCTGCTCACCGACATCAGGTTCTGGCCGCTTTGGGGACCTTCGATTACCGGGGCGGAGCTGGCAGGGCACCGCCCCGGCGGCGAGGAACACCTGCTCCGCGCCGGGAGCCGGGGAAGGGTCCGGACCTTGGTGGGCGTGAGCCTGCCCTTTATCGTCACCTCCTTCGAGGAGGGCTCCTTCCGGGACGGGTGCGATGAAAAAGGTAGCGCCTGGTCCTGGGCGGTCGCCGGCGTGGCCTCCACCGGGCACCGCGTCGCCGCCGTCCCCGGCGGATGCCGTGTCACCTTCACCGTTCCATGGTGGGCTCCGACGTACCTGCTCGTCTGCGCCGTCGCCCTGCGCCGGATCGACCGGCTGGCGGCACGGGAGGCCCGCGACGCGCTAGATTGTGAACCATGAGCGAAGCGATCTCCCCCGGGGCCGCCACCGACGGCGCCGTCACCGACGCCGGGCGCGGCACCATCCTGGTCCTCAACGGGCCCAACCTGAACCTGCTGGGGACCCGGGAACCGGAGAAGTACGGCACGGCCACGCTCGCCGACGTCGAACGGCTCGCCGTCGAGGCCGGCGCCGCCCATGGCCTGGCGGTGGAGTGTTTCCAGTCCAACCACGAGGGCGCGCTGGTGGACGCCATCCACGCCGCCCGCGGCAAGGCCATCGGCATTGTCCTGAACGCCGGCGCCTACACCCACACCTCGGTGGCCATCCGGGACGCGATCAGCGCGGTGCAGATCCCCACGGTGGAGGTCCACATCACGAACGTGCACGCCAGGGAACCGTTCCGGCACACGTCCTACCTCTCGGACATCAGCAAGGCGGTCATCGCCGGCGCAGGCGTCCTCGGTTACCGGTTCGCCGTGGACTACCTGGCGGCCCTGGACTCGGGCCGGGCCTGACATGACCCCGGCGGCAGGGACCGGCGCCACGGCCGACTGGTACCGGCACTTCGGCACCGTCGATGCCCCGGGCAACTCCGCCTGCTACGCCGACTGGTCCCTGCAGATCGCCGAGGACGCCGCCCTGCTGGAACGCCTCGACCGGTGGCCGCACGCCAAGCGCCAGCCCCTCCTGCTGCTGGCCGCGGCGCGCTACGCCGGGGCCACGACCGGTCCGTACCCTCAGTTCCGGGCCTTCCTGGACGCGCACTGGGACGAGGTGTCCCGGACGGTCCTGGCGCGCTCCACCCAGACCAACGAGGCGGGCCGCTGCGCCACCCTGCTGCCATCCCTGGCCAGGATCGCCGAGGCCGAGGACCGGCCCCTCGCCCTGCTGGAGGTCGGCGCATCCGCCGGGCTGAGCCTGTTCCCCGACCGGTACGGGTACGAGTTCGTCGACGGCGGCGCCCTGAAACGGCTGGACCCGCCGGATGCGGCGCCGGGCAGCTACCCGGTGCTGCGCTGTGACACCAAGGGACCGGTCCCGTTGCCGCACAAGGTGCCGGAGGTGGTGTGGCGGGCGGGGATCGACCTGAACCCGTTGGACGTCAACAATCCCGACGACGTCGCGTGGCTGGAGGCGCTGGTCTGGCCCGAACAGGACTTCCGCCGCGAGCGGCTGCGGCAGGCGATCGCCGTCGCCCGCGCCACGCCGCCGCGGCTCGTGGCCGGCGACCTGAACGAGCACCTGGTCAGCCTCGCGGACCAGGCCCCGCCGGAGGCCGCGCTGGTGGTCTTCCACAGCGCGGTGATGGCCTACCTGAACGCGGACGGGCGGGAACGCTTCCGGGACACCATCGCCCTCCTCGCTGCGGACCTGGGCTGCCACTGGATCTCGAACGAGGGCCACATGGTCATCGTGCAGCCGGACGGGTCCAGTGTGGTTCCGGAGATGGACGAGGCGAGGCTCCGGGGACGCTTCCTCGTGATGGAGGACGGCGTGCCCGTGGCCGCGGCCGGGCCCCACGGCCAGAGCCTGGAATGGCTCGAGGGCGCGGGCTAAGGCCTACTTCTTGATGCACTGCCCGGGCGAGACCGGGTCACCCAGGCCGGAGGCCTTCGCCGCGACGGGCGCCAGGTCGTTCATGGTGATCGCGAACCCTAGGGAGTTTTCCGACGTCGACTTCGCGAAGACCACCCCGGCAACCTGGCCGTCCGTGGTCAACAGCGGGCCGCCGGAGTTGCCCGGCTGGACGTCGCCCGCCAGCCGGTAGACGTCCTCCGGGGCGGCGTTGTTGCCGTAGATGTCCGGCACCAACACGGTGGCGATGTCCCGGATGGCGGCCGGCTTGGACTGGAACGGGCCGCCGTGCGGGTACCCGGCGAACGCGGCCTGGCTGCCGGCGGGCAGGTTGGAGCTCAACTGAAGCGGTGCGGACAGGAGGCCATCCACGGCCAGGACCGCCAGGTCGTGCTGGCTGTCGAAGTAGACCACCCGGCCGGGAAGCGCGCCGCCGCCGGGCACCTCGACGACCGGTTCGGACACGCCCGCCACGACGTGCGCGTTGGTCACCACGCGCCCGGCTGAGACGACGAACCCGGTCCCGGTCTGGTTCTGGCCGCACTGGTAGGCAGTGCCGGCGATCTTCAGGACCGACGCCGAGGCGCGGTTCAGCGCGGGAGTGTCGGTGCTGGCGTCCGGGACGGGGACCGGCTGGCCACCGATCCCCTCGAACAGGGTGGGGATACCGTCGCCGATGACGGCGGAGCGCAGCTGCGCGAGGGAAGCCTTGACGGGCGTGGGGGTGACGCCGTCGATGAAGCCGATCACCTTGGAGTCGGCAAGCTGCTGCGAGACCAGCGGGACGCCGAGGGCGCTGATGCTGAAGGCCAGCATGGACATCACCAGGGCGGACACGGCGACGTTGACGCCGCCGCCGACCACCCGGTCCACAAACCGCAGCGGACTGGGTTTGACGACGCTGCGGATGCGCCGGCCGATCATGGTGCCGAGCCCGTGCCCCAGCATCATCAAGGCCACAGTCGCGGCGATGATGGCGGTGAGCCGCCACCCCGGGTCGCCGACGAGGTCGCTGACGAGGGGCACCGCGAAGAACGCGGCCACGGCTCCGGCGGCGAACCCGGCGATGCCGCCGAGGGTCACCAGGAACCCGTTGCGCAGGCCGTAGATCAGGTAGGACAACAGCGTCAGGATCAACGCGAGGTCCAGAATGGTCAAGCCAAACAACGGTGCTCCTTAGGGGCTGGTAGGAGGCCCATTCTACCGGTGCACCCTGACAGTTTGCGGGGCAAGGGCCGCCTCCGGAACGTCACCGGAGCAGCTGCGGGGTACCCGCCGGGCCCGGCACCGTCGCGTCTTCTGGCGCGTCCCGGTGCCAAGTACGTCACAGAAGCCGCAAAATTCTGAAACAATGGCTGAAGCGCCCCAGCCGACACAGTTAGTCAGGAGTTTTCATGGATATCGAGGTATTGCGCCGCGCACCCCTTTTTGCCACGCTCGACGACGAGGCCTTCCGTCTGCTGACGGACGAGCTCACCGAGGTGGACCTTTCCCGCGGTGCCTCGGTCTTCCGGGAAGGCGACCAGGGCGACCAGCTCTACTTCATCGTCTCCGGCAAGGTGAAGCTCGGCCGCACCTCCCCCGACGGCCGCGAGTCGCTGCTGGCGATCCTCGGACCGGGCGAGCTGTTTGGTGAGATGGCCCTCTTCGACCCGAGCCCCCGCACCGCCACCGCGACGGCCGTCTCCGAGACCCGCCTCGCGGGCCTGAAGAACGAGAGCCTGAACGCCCTGCTCCGCAGCCGCCCCGAGGTTTCCGCCCAGCTGCTGCAGGCACTGGCCCGCCGCCTGCGCCGCACCAACGACTCCCTCTCCGACCTGGTCTTCTCCGACGTTCCGGGCCGCGTGGCGAAGGCCCTGCTGGACCTCGCCGACCGCTTCGGCCGTCCGGCGACCGACGGCGTGCTGGTCGCCCACGAACTGACCCAGGAAGAGCTCGCGCAGCTGGTCGGCGCCTCCCGCGAGACGGTCAACAAGGCCCTGGCAGAATTCGTCCAGCGCGGCTGGCTGCGGCTCGAGGCCCGCGCCGTCGTCATCCTGGACATGCAGCGCCTCCGCCAGCGCTCCCGCTAAACGCACCCCAGCAGCAAACGCGAAAGGGCCGGCTCCGAGTGAAACGGAGCCGGCCCTTTGGCGTAGTTGACGGGCGGGGCTAGCGTTCGCGCTGGGGCTCGTTGGCGACGGTTTTGGCGGCCTCGACCTCGAGCCTGAGCACGCCGTCCTCTTCCACCAGCGTCGGCTGGTAGACGTGGGCGCTGCGCTTGTAGCTGAGGTAGGCGATGCAGCCGTTGGCGCTGGCCATCTTCTCGAGCATGATCTCCGAGCCGGGAACCAGGAGCTGGCCGAGGCGGAGACCCACGGTGTTCGGCTGGCCCACCTCGTCACCCAACGCGGTGGTGTCCCGCTCGGCAATGACCTTGCGGACGCAGACCCAGCGCGCCCACACACCCTTGCTGGCCAGCATGGACGGCTGCTGGTTCATCGGCACGGTGGCGGCGAAGTAGCGGGTATTGAAGCGCCGGTGCGAGAAGTCGGGGCTGAGCCAGTTGACCAGCGGCTTGAGCAGGTCGGTGCGGACGGAGAGTCCGCGCTTGGCCAGCACGTCGGTGAAGGATTTCTCCTGATCCGCGACGGCCTCGCGGGCCCGCATCCACTCCGGGGAGGTGTTGTTCTCCACGGTTGAGGACAGGTCCGGGCCGGCGAGCAGGATGCCCGTCTCTTCGAACAGCTCCCGGATCGCGCCGATCACGTGCCGGCGGGCGAGTCCGACGTCGGCCGTACCCATCCGCTCGGCCCAGTACGACGGCGGCGGCCCCAGCCAGCCGACGGCGTCGTCGTCGGAGGTCTCCAGCGAGCCGCCCGGGAAGGCGAGTACCCCCAGTGGCGAGGTGCCCGGCCGGTAGCCGAGCCAGGTTTCCAGCCCCGTGGGCGAATCCCGGAGCAGCACCACGGAGGAGGCGAAACGCGGGGCGCGCGGGGTGCGCTCCCCGTGCTCCAGCCAGCTGCGGGCCGCTCCCTCGAGGTCCGGGGGAAGGTCAAACAAACGTCGTGCGAGGTGTGGCAAGGAAAGCGACCGGCCTTAGGCGAATTCTGCGATCAGTTCGACTTCCACGGGGGAATCGAGCGGCAGGACGGAGACACCGACGGCGGAGCGGGCGTGCTGGCCGGCGTCGCCGAGGACCTTGCCCAGCAGCTCGGAGGCGCCGTTGATGACGCCGGGCTGGCCGGTGAAGGACGGGTCGGAGGAGACGAAGCCGACCACCTTGACGATCCGGGTGATCCGGTCCAGGTCGCCGATGACGCTCTTGACCGCGGCGAGGGCGTTCACGGCGCAGATCGCGGCGTAGCGCTGGGCGTCTTCCGGGGACACGGTTGCCTCGTCGGAGGCACCCTCGGCGCCGGAGGAGACCTTGCCGGTCTCTTCAAGGCGTCCGCCGACAAACGGCAGCTGGCCGGAGGTGTAGACGTGGTTGCCGGAGACGACGGCGGGCACGTAGTCGGCCACGGGCGCGGCCACCTCGGGGAGCGTCAGGCCGAGTTCGGCGAGGCGCTGTTCGACGGCGGACGTGGCGCCCGCGGAGACTGCCGGCGTCGTGGCTTCGAACGTGCTCATGGTTACTGCTTCTCCCGCTTCAGGTAGGCCACCAGGCCGTTGCCGTCGGGGCCCGGAACTACCTGCACCAGCTCCCAGCCGTCGTCACCCCACTGATCAAGAATCTGCTTGGTGGCGTGAATAATGAGCGGAATCGTGGCGTACTCCCATTTGGTCATGAAGGAAAGCCTAGTGCTTGCCGCTAAAGTGGAAAACATGGCGACTGGTAAGAACCCTGTATTCGACACTGCCACCACCCTCGGAAAGCTCATCCTTTTCCTTGGCGTGAGTGTTGTCTGTGGCGTGCTCGTTGCGGGGCTGCTTGTTCCCGCCGCGGCGCTCTCGGGCAACACGGCCAGCGGGTCGATCAAATTCTTTGAGGCCCTCCCGGCGGAACTCCAGGTGGACCCGCCGAGCCAGGCCACCACCATCCTCGCCGCCGACGGCAGCGTGATCGCCAGCGTCTACTCGGAGAACCGCACGCGCGTCTCCCTGGACCAGATGTCTCCGTACATCAAGGACGCCGTGGTCTCGATCGAGGACAGCCGCTTCTACGAGCACGGCGGCGTGGACACCACCGGTATCCTCCGCGCGCTCGTGGCGACCGCCCGCGGCAACAAGCAGGGCGCCTCCACCATCACGCAGCAGTACGTGAACAACGTCATCAACTCCTCCCTGGAGATGGAGGGCAAGAGCGACCAGGTGCTCCTCAACGGCGTCAACAAGAGCATCGGCGACAAGCTCCGCGAGATGAAGCTCTCGATCGCCCTGGAGAAGAAGTTCTCCAAGGAGCAGATCCTCGAGGGCTACCTCAACATCGTCTTCTTCAACCGCGACGCCTACGGCATCGAGGCGGCCTCGAAGTTCTTCTTCAGCACCTCGGCCAAGGACCTGACGCTGCCGCAGGCCGCGCTGCTGGCCGGCCTGGTCAACAGCCCGTCCTTCTACGACCCGATTACCCACCCGGACAACGCCAAGGTCCGCCGCGACCTGGTGCTCAAGGCCATGTTGACGCAAGGCAAGATCAAGCAGGCCGACTATGACGCGGCCGTCGCCACCCCGGTGGAAACTAAGGTCACCCAGCCCAAGCAGGGCTGTCAGAATGCCGCCATGGCGCCGTACTTCTGCGACTACGTGATGCACCTGATGCAGAACAACCCCGCCTACGGCGCCGACGCCGACGCCCGCGAACGCAAGATTTTCCGCGGCGGCCTGACCATCAAGACCACCCTCGACCCGAAGGCCCAGGCCGTCGCCCAGGACCAGGTCAACGCCACCGCCGGGGCAAACCCGGACAAATGGGGAGCCTCGCTGGTTTCCGTGCAGCCGGGCACCGGCAAGATCATCGACATGGCCCAGAACACCTCCTTCCTGGCCGGCGATGGCAAGTTCGACACCCAGCTGAACTTCAACGTCGATGCCTACGACAGCAAGGGCCAGGACCTCAACGGCGTCGGCGGCATGCAGCCCGGCTCGACCATGAAGCCGTTCACGTTCGCGGAGTGGCTGAACGAGGGCAAGTCGATGAACACCATCGTCGACGGCTCGGTCCGGAAGTACCCGATCAACTTCAAGTGGAAGAACTCCTGCGGCGTCACCACCGGCGCCTACAACACGGCGGAGTCGGCACTGGGTGCGGCGGACGACCTGCAGAATGCCGAGGACGGCTACTACAAGCCCATGACGGTCCTGCAGGGCCTGTATAACTCGATCAACACGGTGACCTTTGCTTCCGCAGCCCAGTTGGACTTCTGCGGCATCCAGAAGATGGTGGATTCCGTGGGGCTGCACTCGGGCCTCCCCGCCAGGGACAAAGACCAGAAGATCATCCTTGATGCCAACGGCAACATCGCGGACCCGAACCCCAAGATCAACATGTTCACGACGGGTAACCTGCTGGGCTCCACCCAGACGTCGCCGCTGGCCATGGCGAGTGCGTTCGCGACCTTCGCCAACGACGGCAAGTACTGCGAGCCGATCGCCATCACCTCGGTGACCGACGCCACCGGAGCGCAGTTGCCGGCCCAGAACACCAACTGCCGGGACGCGGTCAAGCCCGAAGTTGCCCGCGGCGTGAACTACGCGCTGCAGGAGGTCCTGAATCGTGGCTCAGGCTCACTGATCCGGCCGCGGATCTCCACCCGGACCGATTTCCCGATCGGCGCGAAGACCGGTACCTCCAACAACAACGGTTCTACCTGGGTGGTGGGCCACACCACCGGCCTGGCCACCGCCTCCTGGTTCGGTGACGCGCTGGGCGCCCAGGGCCGAGCCGGCCAGAACATCACCATCAACGGCCAGTTCTACAAGGGCATCGACGGCTACATGCTCGCCGGGCCGCAGTTCTCGAACTTCATGGCCGCCGTTGCCCCGGGCTACGGCACGAATCCGTTCCCAGAGCCGCCGTCGAACCTGCTCAACGGCTACACGCCCAGCCCGGTGCCGAACACGCGGCAGAACACCCAGGCGACGCCGGCACCGAATATCCCGGCCCCCAGCAGCCCGGCAGCGCCGGCTCCCGCGCCGAGCTCGGCCGCACCGGCGCCGAGCAACCCTGGTAACGGCAAGCCGTGACCCCCGACATGAGCACGCTGGCGAGCCGCGTCCGAAGCATCGGGCGCGGCCTTGCCGTCACCACCGCCGTCGGAGCCGCGGCCGGCGCGGCCGCCACCGGCTACGGCCTCTGGGAGAAGAACCAGTTCGTCCTGCGCGAGGAGTCGCTGGCGATCCTGCCCCCGGGCTACGGCCCGCTGCGCGTGCTGCACCTCAGCGACATCCACTTTGTGCCCGGCCAGCGCAAGAAGGCCGACTGGCTGGCCTCCCTGGCGGAGTTAGAGCCGGACCTGGTGGTCAACACCGGCGACAACGTCAGCCACATCAACGCCATCGACCCCGTTCTGGAGGCCCTCCGGCCATTGCTCCAGTTCCCGGGCGTCTTCGTGCCGGGCTCCAACGACTACTACGCGCCCCGGTTCAAGAACCCGGCGTCGTACTTCACCGGCCCCTCCTCCACCCCCAAGACCCCCGTGGCCCTCGACTGGCCCCGGCTGCGCACCGGCTTCGGCATGTCCGGCTGGGTGGACCTGACCAACCGCTGCCAGTCCCTGGTGGTGGACGGCCTCCGGCTGGACTTCTCCGGCGTGGACGACCCGCACCTGCGCCTGGAAAAGTACGCCGGCTGGCCGCGCGGCACCCGTGGCCAGGACACCAGGCCGCACCTGCGGATCGCCGTCGCGCACGCCCCGTACCAGCGCGTCCTGGACCACTTCACCGCGGACGCGGCGGAACTGATCCTCGCAGGGCACACCCACGGCGGCCAGATCTGCCTCCCCGGCTACGGCGCGCTGGTGGCCAACTGCGACCTGCCCACCTGGCGGGCCAAAGGCCTGAACGACTGGGAAAGCAACGGGCGGACGACGCCGGTGAACGTCTCCGGCGGCATCGGCACCTCACGCTTCGCCCCGGTCCGCATCGCCTGCAAGCCCGAGGCCGTTCTGCTGACCCTCACCGCGAAGGCCTAGACGCACCGGCCCGCAGCGGTCCGGTCATTACGGAACGTAATTTCTGCGCCAGATTCGCGGGGGCCGCAGAATGCTGTGAACGTGGTCACGCCATGGCCTAGGGTAGTTGCTACCGGAAACTACATTCAGTTGCGTAAACCCTTTCGCAGTTGCAGTTAAGAAGCAGGCATGGCTACACAGACCCCGTTCTTCACTTCCATCAACCGCCTCTATCCCCACGTCCGGCCGATCCTGCCGCGCCTGATCATGGGCCTGCTCAGTGCCCTGATGGCCAGCGTCGTCGCCCTCGCCATCCCCCAGGTCCTGCGGGTCCTGATCAACGATTCGCTCAAGCCCGGCGGCAGCGGCCAGGCCGTCTGGATCTCCGCCGGAATCGTCCTGCTTCTCGGCATCGCTGAGGCGGGGCTGGTGGCCTTGCGCCGGCAATTCGTGATCAACCCCGCCACCACGGTGGAAACCCGGATGCGGGTCTCGCTCTACGACCACCTGCAGGACCTCGCCGTGGCCTTCCACGACCGGTGGGGGTCCGGGCAGCTGTTGTCCCGGGCCATGACGGACCTGAACTTCCTCCGCCGCTGGATGGCCTTCGGCGCGATCATGCTGGTGGTCACCACGCTGACCGTGCTGATCGGCGTCGTGGTCATGTTCGCCATGAGCTGGCAGCTGGCCCTGATTTTCCTCGCCGCGGCCGTGCCGATCATGATCTACGGCTTCCGGTTCCGGACCCGGTACTCCAAGGTGGCCCGCCGCAGCCAGGACCAGGCCGGTGACCTGGCCACCACCGTGGAGGAATCGGTCCACGGCATCCGCGTGCTCAAGGCGTTCGGGCGAAGCCGCGAGGCCCTGGAGAACTTCAACGAACAGGCCGAGGAGCTGCGCCAGACCGAGATCGACAAGGCCAAGCACCTGGCCACCTTCAGCCTGGTGGTCACGCTGCTGCCCGAACTGGCGCTCGGCGCCGGCCTCGTCGTCGGCGTCCTGCTCGCCGCCGACGGCCAGCTCAGCATCGGCGCCCTGGTGGCCTTCTTCGCCACCGCCGCCGTCATCGCCGCCCCCGTGGAAGTCTGCGGCATGCTCCTGGCCATGGCGCTGACCGCCAAGACCGCCATCGACCGGCACTTCGAGGTGATGGACGCGGTGAACACCATCACCAGCCCCGAGCAGCCCCGCAGCCCGGCCGACCTGAAGGGGGCGCTGTCCTTCCGGCACGCCACCTTCGCCTTCGACGACGCCCCGGACAAGCCCATCCTCAAGGACATCACCCTGGACATCAGGCCCGGCGAGACCATGGCCCTGGTGGGCATCACCGGCAGCGGCAAGAGCGCCCTGCTGCAACTGGTCCCCCGCCTGTTCGACGTGACCGCCGGGTCGGTGGAGATCGACGGCGTCGACGTGCGCGAGTTCGACGTCGCCGGGCTGCGCAGCGCCGTGGCGGTCGCCTTCGAGGACACCACCCTGTTCTCCAACTCCGTCCGGGACAACGTCCTGCTCGGCGTCGCGGACACCGTGCCGGCCGAGCGCCGCGAGGAGATCCTGGCCGAGGCCCTGGACACCGCCCAGGCCCACTTCGCCTACTCGCTGCCCGAGGGACTCGACACCCTGATCGGCGAGGAGGGCCTGAGCCTCTCCGGCGGCCAGCGCCAGCGCATCGCCCTGGCCCGCGCCGTCGCCGCTGACCCCACCGTGCTGGTCCTCGACGACCCGCTGTCCGCCCTGGACGTCAATACCGAGGAACTGGTGGAAACCCGGCTGCGTGAGGTCCTCGCGGACACCACCACCCTGGTGGTGGCACACCGGCCCTCCACCGTGGCCCTCGCGGACCGGGTGGCCCTGCTGCAGGACGGCCGGATCACCGCGGTGGGCACCCACACCGAACTGCTTGCGGAGAACAGCCACTACCGCTACGTCATCGCCAGCCTGGACCCGGAACCGCGGGACCTGGACTCCGAACTTTCCGCCCTCGAGGCCGAGGAGGTCTCGCCATGAGCACCGCCACCTTCGGCACCGCGAACGAGGACAACGCCCACCTCTCCAAGGCCGAGAGCCGGGCCGTGCGGCGCCGCTCCCTGGCCCTGCTGGGCTCGCTGATCCGGCCCGTCCGGCTGCGCTTCTGGCTCACCATCGCCGCCGTCGTGCTGTCCCAGGCCGCCCGCGTGGCCGGCCCCGCCCTGATCGCCTTCGGCATCGACCGGGCGCTCCCCGCGCTGCGCTCCGGCGACAGCTTCCCGCTGGTCTTCGCCGGCGCAGCCTACCTGGGGGCGGCGATCGCGACGGCGGGACTGACCGCCCTCTACGTAACGTCCACCGCCCGGCTGAGCCAGTCAATGCTGCTGGACTTGCGGGTGCGGGTCTTCCGACAGACGCAGCGGCTGAGCCTGGAGTTCCACGAGAAGTACACCTCGGGCCGGATCATCGCCCGGCAGACCTCCGATCTGGAGGCGCTGCGTGAACTCCTGGACTCCGGGGTCTCGTCGCTCGCGTCGGGGCTGCTGTTCATGATCTTCACGGCCATCACCATCTTCGCCCTGGACTGGCTCAGCGGCCTGCTGGTTCTGGCCGCCGGCGTCCCGATGTACTTCCTGTCCCGCTGGTACCAGAAGCATTCGCAGATCGCATTCCGGGAGTCCCGGGTGGTCTCGGCCCGGCTGATCGTGCACTTTGTCGAGACCATGACCGGCATCCGCGCGGTGAAGGCCTTCCGCAAGGAACGGCAGAACGCCGAACGCTACGCCGAGCTGTCCGAGGAGTACCGGCTGGTCACGGTCCGTTCGATCAACCTCAACGGCGTCTTCCAGCCCGGCCTGGTGCTGATCGGCAACATCTGCGTGGCGGTCGTCCTGCTGGTGGGCGGCTTCCGGGTGCTCGACGGCGGCCTGGCCGTCGGCGTGCTGCTGGCCCTGATCCTCTCCACCAAGCGCTTCTTCCAGCCGGTGGACCAGATGGCGATGTTCTACAACTCGTTCCAGAGCGCCCAGGCGGCCCTCGAGAAGGTCTCCGGCCTCCTCGAGGAGGTGCCCACGGTCCGTCCGCCGGAACACCCGGTGGCCCTCCCCCGCGCCACCGGACGGATCGACTTCAACCAGGTCGAATTCCGCTACGGTGACGGCCCGGTCATCATCCCCACCCTGGACCTGCACATCCCCGCCGGCCAGACGGTCGCGCTGGTGGGCCAGACCGGCGCTGGCAAGTCCACGCTGGCCAAGCTGATCGCCCGGTTCTACGACGTCTCGGCCGGGTCGTTGACGCTCGACGGCGTCGACCTCCGGCAACTCGCGACGGCGGACCTGCGCCGGAACGTCGTCATGGTCACCCAGGAGGCCTTCCTGTTCAGCGGCACCGTGGCGGACAACATCGCCCTGGGCCGGCCGGACGCCAGCCGCGAGGAGATCGAGGCGGCGGCCAAGGCCGTCGGCGCGCACGGGTTCATCACCGAACTCCCTGACGGGTACGACACCGATGTAAACAAGCGCGGCGGACGCGTCTCGGCCGGCCAACGCCAGCTGATCAGCTTCGCCCGCGCGTTCCTGGCCCGGCCCGCGGTGCTGATCCTGGACGAGGCCACCTCCTCCCTGGACATCCCGTCCGAGCGCATGGTCCAGGCCGGACTGGCCAGCCTGCTCCGCGGCACCGGGGCGGCGGATGGAACCGCTGCGGACGGCGCTTCGGCCGGCCCCGACAACGGCCACGTCGGCAGCCGCACCGCGCTCATCATCGCGCACCGGCTCTCCACCGTGGAGACCGCGGACCGGGTACTGGTGGTTCACGACGGCAAGGTGGTGGAGGACGGGTCGCCCGCGGAGCTGATCGGCGGGGGCGGCCGTTTCGCCACCCTGCACGGGGCCTGGAAGGACTCGCTGGTCTGAGCCGGAGCCGCCGGTGCCCACCCGGATGGGTAACAACGCCGCGGGAGGGCGTTTCGGCGGTCCCGATTTCGCATCCGGGGCCGGTATCGGATACTCTTGTGAAGTTGCTTTTGCAGCAACGGATCGGGATGTGGCGCAGCTTGGTAGCGCGCGTCGTTCGGGACGACGAGGTCGCAGGTTCAAATCCTGTCATCCCGACCAGTCAAAAGAGGGCCTTCCAGCTGGAAGGCCCTCTTTTTTGTGTCCGCTCCCCGGGCATGCAGCTTCGGGGCGGCCGGACCAAACTCCGGCAGACACGTCACGGCCCCGACATCCTGGGATGCCGGGGCCGTGGAGTCTGCCGGTCGGTTATGAAATCGAATCAGGGATTACATCGGGTCGGGCCAGTTGCCGACGTTGGTGGAGTAGGTCATCGGGTCCGGCCAGTTGCCCACCGCGGAGGCCACGCGCATCGGGTCGGGCCAGTTGCCGACGGCGGTAACCTGCGTGGAATCGGAGCTTGAGCCGGCGGCGATGATGCCGGGAGCCGCTGCGGAGAAGGCCAAGGCCCCTGCGAGTGCCAGGCCTGCTGCAATCTTCTTCACCATGGTGATCCTCAAATCTTGAGTCGGAGTCGTTACCAAGTCTGTAGTTCCCTTGTTGACATACATTGTAAAATTTCTTCCACAGAGACTGTCAAGCATTTAGTACATCGATTGTCCGGAATGAGGTGGGATCCGTGGGGAACGGATTTGGCGAAAAACTCCGCGCGGAGCGGTTGGACCGCGGGCTCACGCAGGCGGAACTGGGCAAGGATTTGTACTCGCCCAGCTACATCTCCCTGCTCGAAACCGGGCGCCGCGAACCCACCGCCGACGTCATCGAGGAACTGGCCCGCCGCCTGGACCTGGCCCCGAAGGCCCTGGAGGCCTGGAGCCAGCCGGTCTCCATCAGCGACGCCGAGTACGTGCTGGCCGGCCTCTACGCCCGCCAGGCCTGGGATCTCCGGGACTACCCGCTGGCCGCGCAGCACGCCGCGACCGCCGCACAGATCGCCCTGGAGTCCAAGAACACCAGCGCCTGGTGGAACATGACCTATATGCAGGCCGAGTGCCTGATCAAGCAGGGCCTCTGGGCCGAGTGCCGGGCCATGGTCCAGCGCCTCCTGGACCACCCCCTCGCCGCCGAATCGGCGGGCCTGGGGGTCCGGGCCCGGCAGATGCTCGCCGCCGCCGCCCAGGGCCAGGGCCAGCTGAAGGACGCCGTCGACTACGCCCAGGAGGCTGTCCGGCTCTGCGCACAGCTGCCGAAGGGCTCCACCATGATCATCGGTGCCCTGCGCGCCCTGATCGGCGCCCTGGCCGAGAGCGGCCGCCTGGACGAGGCATGGAAGTACTGCCAGGAGATGAACGCGGAAATGGAAGGCCAGTCGCTGCCGCAGCTGGCCGGCGAGGTGGCCTGGGTGGTGGGCAACGTCGCCTTCATGCGCCACGACTACGCGGAGGGCATCAAGTACCACGAGGAGGCCGGCAAGCTCCTCTCCCCCGCCTACGACATCGACCTCTGGGCCCGGTTCAACAAGGCCTCCGCCGCGGTGCGGCTCTCCTCCGGGATCGTCGAGCCGGAAACCCTGTCCGCGATCGAGCGGGCGGAGCTGGCCCTCTCGATCGTCGGCGGCACGGACACGGACCGTCTGGAGGTCGCGTTCATCCGCGCCAGGTGGCTTTACCTCACCGGGGACATCATGGGCGCGGTGCAGAAACTGCGCGAGATCCACGCGGAACGCTCGGTCCTGGCCAGGCACACGGCCGGCGAGGTGTCGCTGCTGCTGGGCAAGGCACTCAAGGCCGCCGGCGAGGTGGAGGAGGCGCTGGTCTACCTGGACGAGGCGCAGAAGGACTTCAGCGCCGCCGGGGCCTCGGACCGCGTCCAGCAGGCGCTGGACGCGGTCCTGGAGATCAAGCTGGCCCAGCGCCGCGCCGAGGCGGCGTCCGCAGGCAGCCAGCAGCCGACCACCAGCTGAGAGGGGCCATTAGCCAGCGGCCGGAGGCGCCTCAGGCGAAGGTGCGGCCGGTCAGCAGTTCGTAGGCCTCCACGTAGCGGCTCCGGGTGCGGGCGACGACGTCGTCCGGCAGCGCGGGCGGCGGCGTGTCGGAGGACTTGTCCCAGCCCGACGCGGCGGAGGTCAGCCAGTCGCGGACGTACTGCTTGTCGTAGGAGGGCTGCGCCTTGCCCGGCTCGTAGGTGGCTGCGTCCCAGAACCGTGACGAATCGGGCGTCAGCACCTCGTCGCCGAGGGTGATCACGCCGGTGGCGGCATCCACGCCGAACTCCACCTTGGTGTCCGCGAGGATGATCCCGCGGCCCCGGGCGATGCCCTCGGCCTTGGTGTAGATCTCGAGGGTCAGGTCCCGCAGCCGCGCGGCGGTGTCGGCCCCGACGATGTCCACGACGGCGTCGTACGTGATGTTCTCGTCGTGCTCGCCCACCTCGGCCTTCGCGGAGGGGGTGAAGATGGCATGCTCGAGCCGGGACCCGTCGACCAGCCCGGGCGGCAGCGGGATGCTGCAAACCGTGCCGGAGTCGCGGTATTCGACCAGGCCGGAGCCGGTGAGGTAGCCGCGGGCGATGCATTCGACCGGGAACATGTCCAGCTTCTTGCAGATCATGGCCCGGCCCTCCACCTCTGCCGGGACGCCGTCGGCGGCCGTGGCGGCAAGGACGTGGTGCTCGACGCCGAGCTGGTCGAACCACCACAGGCTCAGCTGGGTCAGGATGCGGCCCTTGTCCGGAATCTCGCTGGCCAGCACGTGATCGTAGGCGCTGATCCGGTCGCTGGCCACCACCAGGACGCAGTCCTGGCCCATCCGCTCCGTGATGGCGGGATCCTCCGGCGCGTAGAGGTCGCGGACCTTGCCGGAATAGACGTGCTTCCAGCCCGGCAGCTCGGGGGCCTGGGTCTGGAGGCCGCCGGCGAGGGGTTCGTGTGCGTTCATGGTCAGGACTTCGCTTTCGTCGCGGCGGCGGGGCCGGCCACGGTGATCGCACCGCGGGCGGCCTTGGCACCGATGTCGGTGCGGTACTGGGATCCCTCCAGCTGGATCAGTTCGACGCCGTCGTACGCCCGTTCCCGTGCCTCCACCAGATCCGTTCCAAGCGCGACGACGGCGAGGACACGGCCGCCGGCCGAGACCACCTTGCCGTCGTCGTCCAGCCGGGTGCCGGCGTGGATGACGTGGACGCCCTCCAGAGCCTCGGCCTTCTTGAGCCCGCGGATCCGGTCACCGGTGCGCGGGGTGCCGGGGTAGTTTTCGGCGGCCACGACGACGGCCACCGCGGTGTCCCTGGACCAGCGCAGCGGCTGGGCCTCGGCGAGTTCGCCCTTCGCGGCCGCCATCAACAGACCACCCAATGGGGTCTTGAGCCGGGCCAGTACCGCCTGCGTCTCCGGGTCCCCGAAGCGGACGTTGAACTCGATCACCCGGGTGCCGCGCGAGGTCAGCGCCAGGCCGATGAAGAGCACGCCGACGAACGGGGTGCCGCGGTGGGCCATCTGGCTGACGGTGGGCTGCGCCACCCGTTCCAGGACCTCGTCCACGAGGCCTTCCGGCGCCCATTCCAGCGGGGTGTACGCGCCCATGCCGCCGGTGTTGGGGCCCTCGTCGTTGT
The DNA here is from genome assembly GCF_042668995.1 of Arthrobacter sp. NPDC057259. Lineage (NCBI taxonomy): Bacteria > Bacillati > Actinomycetota > Actinomycetes > Micrococcales > Micrococcaceae > Arthrobacter > Arthrobacter sp. NPDC057259. The sequence continues at coordinate 326,549 of NZ_JBHUYA010000003.1, read as the reverse complement.
CGAAAATGCGCTTGAAGTCCTGGGCCGGGGAGAGCGCCACCGTGGTGCTGCCGTCGCAGAGGACGAAGAGCGAGACCTCGGGGCCGTCGAGGAACTCCTCGATGACCACGGAACCGCCGGCGTCGAAGCAGCTCTGCGCGTGGGCCAGCGCCTCGTCCCGGTCGTTGGTGACCACGACGCCCTTGCCCGCGGCGAGCCCGTCGTCCTTGACGACGTACGGGGCGCCGAAGGTGTCCAGGGCGTCGGCGGCTTCCTCGGCGTTGGAGGCCACGCGGGCCATGGCCGTGGGCACGCCGGCCTCGGCCATGATGTCCTTGGCGAAGGCCTTAGAGGCCTCGAGCTGGGCGGCGGCCTTGCTGGGCCCGAAGACCGGGATCCCGGCTTCACGGACCGCGTCCGACACACCCGCGGCGAGCGGCGCCTCGGGGCCGACGACCACCAGGTCGACGGCCAGCCGGGTCGCCAGGGCGGCGACGGCGTCGGGATCGTTGGCGTCGATGGCGTAGGTGGGGACCAGGGTGCTGATGCCGGCGTTCCCCGGGGCCGCGTGGACCTCGGAGACATTCGGATCGGCGAGCAGGGAACGGACAATGGCGTGTTCGCGGCCGCCGGGGCCGATGACGAGTACCTTCACAGTTCCCTAGGGTACTTTGTGCACCCGGCAGGCTCCTAAGCTGTGTCGGGCCGGCAATCCCCCGGGCCCGCGGCTCCGAATAAGGGATATGACATCGTCCAGCAGCACCCAGCCCGGCACCACCGCGCGGCCGCGGAAGCGTTTCCTGCCCTCGGGGCCCACGGTCATGGCCGCCTTGGCCGGGGTGGTGTCCGCCGGCGTCGTCCTGGCCGTCGCGGAACTCGTGGGGGCCTTCTTCACGGCCCGCGCCACCCCGCTGATTGCCCTCGGCTCGACCTTCATCGACTTCACCCCGCCGTGGATGAAGGACTTTGCGATCGCCACGTTCGGCACCAATGACAAGGCCGCCCTCTTCGCCGGGATGGGCCTGACCATCTTCCTCCTCGCCTGCGTCCTCGGCATCGTCGCCTACCGGCGCTGGTCGCTCGGCGTCGCCGGCGTGCTGCTGATGGGCGCGGTGATCGTCGCCAGCGTGGTGACGCGCGCCAGCGTGAAACCACTGGATGCGATCCCCTCGCTGATCGGCACCGCCGCGGGCCTGGTGGCGCTGCGGTTCCTGATCGGCAAAGTCTGGCGGATGCGGTCCTGGCCCGACGCCGAGGTCGGGCGCAGCGCCAAGGAACCGGACCGTCCGGCCACCAGCCGGCGCGCCTTCTTCGCCGCGACCGGCATCACCGCCGTCGGGGCCGCCGTGGCCGCCGCCGGTGGCCGGCTGCTCAGCGCCGCCCGCAGCAACGTGGCCAAGGCCCGCGAGAGCCTGACCCTGCCCACCCCGGCCAAGGCCGCCGCGCCGGTGCCCGCCGGGGTGCAATCCAAGGTTCCCGGCGTCACGCCGTGGCTGACCCCGAACAAAGACTTCTACCGCATCGACACCGCCCTCAGCGTGCCCGAGGTCAACGCCCAGGACTGGGAACTGCGGGTCCACGGCATGGTGGAGCAGGAGGTCAGGCTCAGCTTCCAGGACTTGCTGGACGCGCAGCTGATCGAGTCCCACGTCTCCCTGACCTGCGTGTCCAACCCGGTGGGCGGCAACCTGGCCGGCAACGCCAAGTGGCTCGGCATGCCCATCCGGGACGTCCTCGCGATGGCCCGGCCCAAGGACGGCGCCGACATGGTGCTCTCCACCTCCGTGGACGGCTTCAGCGCCTCCACCCCCATCGAGGTGCTGCGGGATGACCGCGACGCGATGCTGGCCATCGGCATGAACGGCGAGGCGCTGCCGCTGGAACACGGCTACCCCGTGCGGATGGTGGTCCCGGGCCTGTACGGCTTCGTCTCCGCCACCAAATGGGTCGTTGACCTGGAGGTGACCCGGTTCGCGGACGCCAAGGCCTACTGGACCCAGCGCGGCTGGTCCGAGCGCGGACCGATCAAGACCATGGCCCGGGTGGAGGTGCCCAAGTCCTTCGCCAAGGTCCCCGCCGGCAAGGTAGCGGTGGGCGGCACCGCCTGGGCGCAGACCCGCGGCATCACCAAGGTGGAGATCCAGATCGACAACGGACCCTGGACCCCGGTGGAACTGTCCACCGAGGCGTCCCTGGTGACCTGGCGGCAGTGGTCCTATGAGTGGGACGCCACCCCCGGACCGCACTACCTCAAGGTCCGCGCCACCGACGGAACCGGCGAGGTGCAGACGGACAAGCGGGCCGATCCGGTCCCCGACGGCGCCTCCGGCTGGCAGTCCGTCATGGTCACCGTGGAGTAACCGGGCGACGGCGGCCCGGGCACCTAGACTGGCAGCATGCCTCTGAACCCGCATGCCACCTTCTCCGTCGATTCCGCCGTCGAACTGGCGGTGGTGGAGCGCAGCGGCTTCATCGAATCACGGCACATCGGGTCCGCCGTCGTGCTCTCCGCCGACGGCCAGGTGGTCACCGAACTGGGCGACATCGCCGCCCCGGTGTTCGCCCGCTCCACCCTGAAACCGCTGCAGGCGCTCGCCGCTATGCAGGCCGGCGTCCCCCTCCGCGGCGCCCAGGTAGCGATCGCCTGCGGCAGCCACGTCGGGTCCCTCGACCACATGGACGTGGTGGAGGGCATGCTCAAGGCCGCCGGGGTGACCGAGGACCAGCTGCAGTGCCCCGCCGACTGGCCGGCCGACGAGACCGCCCGAACCTGGCTGGTGCAGACCGAGCGCGGCAAGTCCCGGCTGGCCTTCAACTGCTCCGGTAAGCATGCCGCGTTCCTCTGGGCCTGCACGGAGAACGGCTGGGACACGCACAGCTACCTCGAGCCGAACCACCCGCTGCAGCAGCGGGTCCGCTCCGTGATCGAGGAATACTGCGGGGAACGGATCGCCCACCTGGGCATCGACGGCTGCGGCGCCCCCGTGGCCGCCGTCTCCCTCACCGGCCTGGCCCGCGCCTACTCGCAGCTGGCCAAGGCCCCCGGTGACCACCACTCCAACGCCCGGGCCGCCACCATCGCCACCTCCATGCTGGACTACCCCTGGGCGGTCCAGGGCCGCGGCGAGGCCAACACCATCGTGATGAACGACCTCGGCATCATGGCCAAGATCGGCGCCGAAGGCGTCCTGGCCATGGCCACCCCGCAGGGCGTCGCCGTGGCCATCAAGGTCCTCGACGGAAATATCCGGGCCACCACCCTGGTGGGGCTGACCCTGCTGGCCGCCGCCGGCGCCGTGGACATTCCCGAGGTCTCCAGCGTGCTCGAAAAAGTCATCGACCCGGTGCTGGGAGGTGGCCGGCCGGTGGGCAAGATCCGCCTCGGCCACGCCGTCTCGGCGCTGCTGGACTAGGGCCATGGCAGTGGCACGGCGCCGGATCCCGGTGGACGAAGGACGCGCGGCCCTGGCGGCCTGGCGTGCAGCCACGGACGGGGCGGTACCCCGCGCCACCGTGGCCACCGCCGTCCGCTTCACCCTGGAGGAAGTCACGGCCCGGGCGCCCGGGAACTCCGTGGAGGTCCGGGTGCCCCCGTTCGGCGTCACCCAGTGCGTGGAGGGCCCGCGGCACACCCGAGGCACTCCCCCGAACGTGATCGAGTGCGACGCCGCCACCTGGCTCGCCATGGTCACCGGCTCCCTGGCCTGGGCGGACGCGGTGGACGCCGGCAAGGTGGCCGCCTCGGGCCTCCGGGCGGACCTGTCCCGGCTGCTTCCGTTCTAGTCCCGCCACGGGCCGGGGCGAAAGGGCCGGCCCCCACGATTGAGCCCGGCCACGGCGGCAGGGCCGCGGCGGTGCCGCTGCGCCGGTGCGGGCAACCTCAGCCGCGGCCGATGAAGGGCATGCCGGCGGCGGTAATGACCACCGATCCCACACTGGCGGCGGCCGGCATCCCGGCCATCATCAGCACCGCCCTGGCCGCATCCTCCACCGGGAAGGTCGGCTCCACCTTCCGGCTCCCGTCTGCCTGAAGGGCCCCGTCGCCCACGCCGATCGCGTCCATCAGCCCGGTGGCGGCGTTCCCGATGTCGATCTGGCCGCAGGTGATGCCGAAGCCGCGGCCGTCCAGCTCGATGCTCTTGGTCAGCCCGGTGATGGCGTGCTTCGTCACGGTGTAGGCCACGGACCGGGGCCGGGGCGAGTGCGCGGAGATGGAGCCGTTGTTGATGATCCGGCCGCCCTGCGGCGTCTGCTCCTTCATCGCCCGGACCGCGGCACCGGCACAGAGCAGGGACCCGGTGATGTTCACCGCCGCCGTCGCCTCCCAGTCCTCGGGACTGAGCTCGTCCACGCTCGCCGACGGCCCGAAGGTGCCGGCGTTGTTGAACAGCACGTCCACCCGGCCCCAGCGCTCAAGCGTCGCCGCGAAGAGGCGTTCGACGTCGTCCGGCCGGGTGATGTCGCACGGTACGGGGAGCGCCAGGGCGTGCCCGGCCCCGGTCTCCAGCAGCTTCTCTTCCCGCCTGCCGGCCAGAACCACGCGGTAGCCCTCGGCCAGCATGAGCCGGGCCACCGCCCGTCCGATGCCTGATCCCGCTCCGGTGACGACAGCGACCGGGCCGGCGTGGTGGTGTGTCATGGGCTCTCCTGGGGCGCGGCGGCAGTTGCGTTCCAGCCCAGCCTATGCCGGACGGGCTCCGGCGCTGAAGACGTACAGTGAAGCGTGGCATCCACCGCGGGAGACGTCGTGCTGGCCTACCTGACCGGGCAGGTGGCCGAGGTGCGCCGCCTGGCGCCCGGCGCCGCGGCAGGCCGGGCCGAGGACATCCACCAAATGCGGGTCGCAGTCCGGCGGCTCCGCTCGGTCCTGGGGTCCTGTCGGCCCCTGTTCGACGGCGGCGCGGTAGACCCGCTGCGCGACGGGCTGCGCTGGCTCTCAAGGGTGCTGGGCGCCGCCCGGGACCCCGGCGTGGTGCGGGACCGGCTCCTGGAAGCGGCGGCCCGGGAGCCGGAGGCCCTGCGCTGGGCAGTCGACCCCGCGGCGGCCCTGATTGGCACGCGACTGGACGCGGACACCGCGGCCGGGCTCGCCGCGGCCGCGGACGCCCTCACGGGTACCCGCTACGAGCAGTTGCTGGTGGCCATCGATACCTTCCTCGCCGTCCCGCCGCTGGCCCCTGCCGCCGCTGCCCCGGCGCGCCGGGTGCACCGCGCCGTGCGCCGGGACTCAAAGCGGCTGGTCCGGACCGCCGCAGCCCTGGATGAAGCCAATGGGGCCGCGGCCCAGGGCTCCGGGGCAGGCCGGGCGTCAGGCGCAGAGCACGACGTCGCGTTGCACACGGTGCGCAAGGCCGCCAAGCGACTGCGGTACTCCGCCGAGCTGATGCTGGAGGCCGTCCCGGACGGACCGACCAAGCGGCTGAAGTACGCCCGCCGGGCGGCCAAGGGGGCCCGGACAGTACAGCAGGTCCTGGGCCTGCATCAAGACAGCGTCATGGCCCGGTCGGTTCTCGTTGAGCTGGCCAGGGAATCAGACCCGGGCGCCGGCGCCGGGTCCGCCGTCGGCTTCGGCCTCGGCCGGCTGCACGCCGCGGAGGACGTACGTGCAGCGGCGGCCGAGAGGAAGTTCCACAAGTCCTGGCGGAGGCTGCGGCGCAAGCTGTAAACCCGTCGGCTGCCTAGGGCTTCAGGACCACCTTGATGCAGCCGTCCTGCTTCTTCTGGAACATCTCGTACATGGCCGGGGCCTCGCTCAGGCTGGCCTCGTGGGTGACAAGGTCCATGACGCCCAGCGGGTCGGCGTCGTCCTCCACCAGCGGCAACAGGTCCTGGGTCCACCGGCGGACGTTGCACTGGCCCATCCGCAGCTGGATCTGCTTGTCGAATATGGACATCAGCGGCATCGGCGAGGCCTCGCCGCCGTACACGCCGCTCAGGGAGACGGTGCCGCCGCGGCGGACCGCGTCGAGGGAGGTGTGCAGGGCCGAGAGCCGGTCTACACCGGCGCTCTCGAACGTCTTCTGCGCCAGCTTGTCCGGGAGCAGCCCGGCCGCGTGCTGCATGAAGGAGGCCACCGGCGAATCGTGCGCTTCCATGCCGACGGCGTCCACCACGGAGTCGGCGCCGCGGCCCTGGGTCATGGAACGCAACTCGTCGGCCACGTCCTTGGAGAAGTCGAGGGTTTCCACGCCGTGCCGCTCGGCCATGGCACGCCGCTCGGCCACCGGATCCACGGCGATGACCCGCAGCCCCAGGTGCCGGCCGATCCGCGAGGCGAACTGCCCCACGGGTCCCAGCCCCATCACGGCCAGGGTTCCGCCCTTGGGCACATCGGCGTACTTCACGCCCTGCCAGGCGGTGGGCAGGATGTCCGAGAGGAAGAGGTAGCGCTGGTCCGGCAGTTCCGAGCCCACCTTGATCGGACCGTAGTCTGCGTGCGGGACCCGCAGGTATTCGGCCTGGCCGCCGGGCACCGAGCCGTACAGCTCGGAGAAGCCGAACAGCGAGGCACCGGAGCCCTTCTCCTTGACCTGGGTGGTCTCGCACTGGGACTGCAGCCCCATGTTGCACATAAAGCAGTGGCCGCAGGAGATATTGAAGGGAATGACCACGCGGTCGCCAATCGCCAGGTTGGTGACGGCGCTGCCTACCTCGACGACGACGCCCATCGGCTCATGGCCGATCACGTCACCCTTGTGCATGTACGGGCCGAGGACCTCGTATAGGTGCAGATCGGAGCCGCAGATCGCGGTCGAAGTGATTTTCACGATCGCGTCCGTCGGTTCCTGGATGACCGGATCCGGGACCTCTTCCACGCTCACGGATCGTTTGCCCTGCCATGTGAGTGCCTGCATGCGCATTCCTCTCTCTCGGGTCGAATCTTTCGGTGAAAACTATGGGCGGGACCGGCGCGGGGCACGGTTCACTCCACCGGCGGCCAGCGCCGGGTGCCAGTGCGTCAGCGGCTCCGCGCGGCGAGCTTTCCGATGGCGCTGCCGGCGAGGTTGGCGAGCAGGGCGCGCGGGTTTTCGTAGACCTCGGCCGCGCCGGCGTCGCGCAATTCGGCCTCGCTGGTGCCACCGCAGGTCACGGCGACCGTGGGAATGCCGAGTTTGGCGGCGGCCTTGATGTCCCAGACCGAATCGCCGACGTAGACCGCGTCGGCCGCGGCAACGCCCACGGTCTCCAGCGCGGCGACCAGGATGTCCGGCTGCGGTTTGCTCTCCTCCGCGTCGGCCGAGCTGGTGGCCGCGTGCAGGTAGGCGTCGGCGTCAATCGCGGCGCGCAGCATCTCCAGGTCCCGCCCGTGGGCGGAGGAGGCGAGGGCGACGGCGAGCCCGACGTCGTGGCACTGGACCAGGAGTTCGCGGGCCCCGTCGGTGCGGCGCAGCGCCGGCCAGTACGTGGCGAAGACGGCCGCCTGGGAGGCGGTGAGGGCGTCGTCGCCGTCCCGGTCCCGGTCCGGCAGCAGATGATCCAGCAGCTTGTCCCCGCCCATGCCAACCGAGCGGTGAATGCTCGCCATCGGCACGTCGAGGCCGGCCTGGCGGAAGGACTGCCACCACGCCAGGGTGTGAAGGTAGGAGGAGTCGACCAGCGTGCCGTCGACGTCGAAGAGGACGGCCGCGCGCGGGTGGTCAGTGATGGGCACGGGTTCGCTTCGTCGCAGCCAGCGTGCCGCCGGTGAGGGAGGATCCACGCCCCGCACCCGCCGTGCGCCGCTTGGCCATGGATGCCATGATCGCGGTCTGCCCGTCGCCGCTGCGGTCCCGGACCAGTCCGGTCCCCGCGATCTCGCGGGCCTGGGCGATCCCGGCCACCGCCGCACGCTTGGTCGGGAAGGTCACGGAGACCGCCATCAGGTCCCCTGCGGCGTCAATCATCCGGATCCGGTACCCGCCGTCGGGTGCGTCTACGAGCTCAAAGTATCCTGCCATCGCCAACTCCTTCAGTGCTGTTCCCCTCGTGGGGGACGTTAGTAAGTATACTTATCTAAGCTCTGGAGGAAAGTCCCCGGCGTTCTGCGGGGCGGTTGCCGGCACCGCGCTTAATGCCGCCGGAGCGGTGAGCTGCCGTGGTCCGCCTTCTCCGGCTCCAGCTGCAACGCGGTGCGGACCAGGGCGAAATGGCTGAAGGCCTGCGGGGTATTGCCCAGCTGCCGGGCCTCCTCGACGCCCCATTCTTCGCTCAGCAGGCCGACGTCGTTGCGCAGCGCCAGGAGCCGCTTGAACAGCTCCTCGCCCTCGCGGCGCCGACCGGCCCCGAGCAGGGCCTCCACCAGCCAGAACGAGCAGGCCAGGAAGACGCCCTCCCCGCCGGCGACGCCGTCGTCGCTCTGCTCCACCCGGTAGCGCAGTACGAAACCGTCGTGCGTCAGTTCCCGCTGGATGGCCTCGATGGTGCCGACCACCCGCGGATCGTCCGGCGGCAGGAAGCCCACCCGCGGGATGAGCAGCAGGCTGGCGTCCAGTTCCGGCCGGCCATAGGACTGGACGAAGGTGTTGCGTTCGGCGTCGAACCCGTTGGCCATGACGTCCGCGTGGATCCGGTCCCGGAGGTCTTCCCAGCGGTCCGCGGGGCCGGGCAGGTGGAAGTCGCGCACGCCCTTGACCATCCGGTCCGCCGCCACCCAGGCCATCACCTTGGAGTGGGTGAAATGCCGGCGGGGTCCGCGCATCTCCCAGAGCCCGTTGTCCGGCTGGTTCCAGGCCGTCTCCAGGTGCTCCATCAGGGCCACCTGGACGTCCCAGGACTCGTCCGGGTGCTGCAACAGGGCCGAGCGGGTCAGCGCCAGCCCGTCCAGCACCTCGCCCCAGACGTCCAGCTGCAGCTGCCCGGCGGCGGCGTTGCCGACCCGGACCGGCGTCGATTTCTCGTAACCGGCCAGCCAGTCGAGGGTCAGTTCCGGCAGCCGGCGTTCGCCGTGCAGGCCGTACATGATCTGCAGGTCCGCGGGGTCTCCGGCGACGGCGCGCAGCAGCCAGTCCCGCCACGCCCCGGCCTCCTCGGAGTAGCCGGACGCCAACAGCGCCTGCAGCGTCAGGGTCGCATCCCGCAGCCAGCAGTACCGGTAGTCCCAGTTGCGTTCGCCGCCGAGTTCCTCCGGCAGGGACGTGGTCACGGCGGCAACGATCCCGCCGGTCGGGGCGAAGGTGAGGGCCTTGAGCGTGATCAGCGAGCGCAGCACGGGCTCCCGGTACGGGCCGGTGATCCGGCACCGGTCCGCCCACTGCAGCCAGAAGGATTCGGTGGCCTCCAGCACCGCCTCGGGGTCCACCTTCCGCGGCCGGCCCAGATGGCTCGGGGCCCAGGTGAGGACGAACGGGATCCGCTGGCCGGCCTTGACGGTGAAGTCGGAGACGGTCTGCAGGTGCTCGCCGCGCAGCGGGGCGTCGGTGACGAGGTAGGCGGCGTCGGGCCCGGCGATCGCGTGGATGCCGTGCTCGTCGTGGCGGACCCACGGGATGATGTTGCCGTAGTCGAACCGGAGCGCCAGCTGGCCGCGCATCCGGACACTGCCGCGGATGCCCACCACGATCCGGACGATGTCCGCGGCGCCGTCGCGCGGGGACATGAAGTCGATGACCTTGGCCTTGCCCTCCGGGGTTTCCCACTCGGTCTCGAGGATGAGGGTGTTCTTGCGGTACTTCCGGCGGGTACATTCGCCGCCCCCGGCCGGGGCGAGCAGCCAGCGGCCGGCCTCCGGGGTGTCCAGCAGGGCGCTGAAGCAGGCCGGCGAGTCGAACTGCGGCAGGCAGAGCCAGTCGATCGAACCCTCGGTGCTGATCAGGGCGGCGGTGTGCAGGTCGCCGACCATTGCATAATCCTCGATGCGTGCCATGGCTCTTAGCGTGCCATACGGGCCTGGGCTAGGATCCCTCCCATGCCGGAGGATCAGCCAGGGCAGGCGCGGCCTCCGCGCGGGACGGCCCACATCGGGACCAGCGGTTGGAGCTACGACCACTGGGCGGGCGTGTTCTACCCGCCCGGGCTGCCCGCGGCCAAGCGGCTGGCCTACTACGCCGCCCGTCTCGACACGGTTGAGCTGAACGCGAGCTTCTACCACTGGCCGCGGGAGAGCTCGTTCGCCGGCTGGCGGGAGCGGCTCCCGGAAGGGTTCGTCCTGTCCGTCAAGGCACCGCGGGGCCTGACCCACGGCAGGAAACTCTACGGGCCGGAGGCGTGGACGGAGCGGATCGTCCGCGGATGGCACGAGCTGGGCGAGCGGCGGGGTGTGCTGCTGGTCCAGTTGCCCCCGGACCTGGAACGCGACGACGCGCGGCTGGAGTACTTCCTCGCGGCGCTGCCCGGGTGGATCCGGGTGAGCATCGAGTTCAGGCACCCCAGCTGGGACCATCCGGAGGTGTACGCCCTGCTGGAGCGCCATGCCGCGGCGTACTGCGTGATGAGCGGCGCCGGCCTGCCCTGCATCCTGCGCGCCACCGCGCCGTTCGTCTACGTCCGGCTGCACGGCCCGGACCCGGACCGGCTCTACGCCGGCTCCTACCCGGACGATGACCTCCGCTGGTGGGCGGCGCGGATTGGCGAGTGGCTGGACGCCGGGCGGGACTTCTACGCCTACTTCAACAACGACGGCGGCGGGCACGCGGTGCGCAACGCCCTGACGTTGCGGGATCTGCTGGGGCCGCCCTGACGCTGTGGGAGAGTGGTGTCATGGAAATGGCGCCCCAACAACCCGCCCCCAGGTCCGCCCCGTCAGCCAGCCAGGCGCTGCGGCTCGCGCACTTGGTCTCGGATTCGGTAAACCACCTGCGCCTGAAGGCGGCGCGCCGCTGGAAATTCTCGCCGCAGACCATCGCCTACCAGGGGTACGGCTCCACCGAATGGGTCCGGGTCCTGGCCCGGGTGCTGCTGACCAGCAAACCGGCACCCGGCAGCCGGGCCGAGCAGGTGGCACTCAACGGGAACCAAAACATCCGCGGCTGGCGCGCGTTCACCTCGGTGCCGATCCAGTTCGTCGAGGTGGAGATCGAGATCGGCGGCGTCACGACGACGGTCCACGCCGACCGCGGCGGGATCGTGGACACCGTGATCCCCGTGCGGCTCGAACCGGGCTGGCACACCGCCACGATCCACGCCGAGGGCACCGAGCCCGCCGAGGCCCGGATTTATGTCATTTCCCCGGACACCACGCTGGGCATCGTCTCCGATATCGACGACACGATCATGGTCACCGCCCTCCCCCGCCCGTTTCTGGCGCTATGGAACACCTTCGTTTTGAACGAACGCGCCCGGATGGCCACCCCGGGCATGGCCGTGCTGATGGACCGGCTGATGGTGGAGTACCCGGAGGCGCCGGTGATCTACCTGTCCACCGGGCCGTGGAACGCGGCGCCCACCCTGGCCCGGTTCATGACCCGCAATCTCTACCCGCAGGGGACGCTGCTGCTCACCGACTGGGGCCTGACCCACGACCGCTGGTTCCGCAGCGGCCAGGACCACAAGGGCCGGAACCTGGAACTGCTGGCCACCGAGTTCCCGAACATGCGCTGGCTGCTTTTCGGCGACAACGGCCAGCACGACGAGGAGATCTACTCGGAATTCGTGCGGGAGCACGCCAGCCAGGTGGCGGCGATCGGGATCCGGCAGCTCTCCGCCGGTGAGGCGGTGCTGGCCGGCGGCCACTCGGGCAGCGGCGATCACAGCGCGTCCGGGGTGCCGTGGATCTACTCTCCCGACGGCGCCGGAATGGTCAAGCGCCTGCAGGAACTCAACCTGCTTTAGCCGGCCGCCGGCGCGGTTTCCGCCGGGCCGGCTTCGGCCGGTGCGGATTCCTTCGTGCTGGTTTCGGCCGGCGTGCTTGCCGACGCCCGCCGGGCCGCCATGACCTCGCGGAGCCAGTGGAACGAGGCCTTGGGCGTGCGCTCCATGGTGTCCCGGTTCACGTGCAGCAGGCCGAACTGCTGGTGGTAGCCCGCGGACCATTCGAAGTTATCCAGCAGGGACCACACGTAGTAGCCGCGCAGGTCGATCGATTCCGCCGAACCGCCCGGGGAGGTCGCCTCGATGGCCGCCTCGATGTGCTCGGCGAGGTAGCGCACGCGGCGCTCGTCCGGGACGATCAGCCGGCCTTCGGCGTCGTGGATTTCCAGGTCCTGGAAGCTGGCGCCACCCTCCGTGATGTAGACCGGCGGCAGGTTGGGGTAGCGCTCGGCCATCTCGGCCAGCGCCACGGCCATGTAGTCGGGCTTGATCGGCCAGCCGTAGGCGGTGAGTTCGGTATCCGGGAAGCTCTCGACGTGGAACGGCGTCGCTCCCCCGCCGCCGTTCAGGTCGTTGCCCATGGCCTCCGCCATGCCCTCGGGAACGGTGCCCTCGCCGGGGCCGGCCGCGACGCGGGTGGGCATGTAGTAGTTCAGCCCGTAGAAGTCCAGGGGCTGCGAGATCAGCTCCATGTCCTCCTTGGAAGGGCTGAAGGAGGAGAAGAAGGTGGCGGCACGGATGGCGTCCGGGTACTTGCCCAGCAGGACGGGATCGGCATAGAGCCGGTTCTGGCCCATGTCCATGATGCCGGCGCTAACCTTGTCCAGCGGGTTGATGGACGCCGGGACCATCGGCGAATAGACGTTGGTCATGCCGATCCCGCCCGGGACCTTGGCGGCCCGGAGCGCCTGCATTGCCAGGCCGTGGCCGAGGAGCTGGTGGTGGACGCTGGGCAGGGCCTTGAGCATGTGCGATTCGCCGGGGGCGTGGACGCCCAGCATGTACCCGTTGGCGCTGACCGTGGCGGGTTCGTTGATGGTGACCCACCGGGCCACGCGGTCGCCGTACGCCGCGGCCGCGATCTCGGCGAATTCGCCCAGGCGGTAAGCGGTGTCCCGGTTCATCCAGCCGCCGGCCTCGTCCAGTTCCAGCGGGGTGTCCCAGTGGTAGAGGGTGGCCATCGGGGCGATTCCGTTGGCCAGCAGCAGGTCGATCAGCCGGTCATAGAAGTCCAGGCCCTTGGGGTTGACCGGTCCGCTGCCGCCGGGCTGGATGCGCGGCCAGGAGAGCGAAAACCGGTAGGAGTCGATGCCCAGGTCCTTCATCAGCGCGACGTCTTCGGGCATCCGGTGGTAGTGGTCGCAGGCCATGACCGGGCTGTGGTCGTCCACGATGGCGCCCGGCACTGCGGCGAAGACATCCCAGCCGGATTTGCCCCGGCCGTCCTCGTCCAGCGCGCCTTCGATCTGGAACGCGGCAGTGGCCACGCCCATGGTGAACCCTGCGGGCAGGATGGCGGCCAGATCGCGGGCGGAAGCTTTCATCGGTGGTTCCCCTATGCAGTTGCGCTGGTGATTGATTGATCTTAGGCCCGGAGCGGGGCGCTTCCTAAACCCCGGCCCGCGCCGCCGTGCCGCGGCCGGCCGCCGCCCGGAGTGCAGGTTCAGTAGTGCACGCCGTCGGGGCCGAACAGGAACTCCTTCGCGTGCGTCACGGCCTTCTTGAACGCGTCATTGCGCAGGGTGAGCAGCTGCTCGGCGTCGTCCGCCGCGGGCTCCAGGTAGGCGGTGAAGCCGGGGCGCAGGACCCAGATGTCGCCCGCCGGGGGCAGGTAGAAGACCCCGAACGAGCGGTGCTGGCTGTCCTCGGCGGCCCAGATCGGCACCACCGCCAGCGCCGCGCCGGTGTCGACGTTGATCCACTGGGCGCGCGGCAGGGGAAGTTCGTGCGCCTCCGGGTCAAGGAACGGTGCCGTGCCCTCGCCCCAGCGTTCCTCGAAGCGTTCGTGGAAAGCGGGGATCAGGTGTGAATCGTATTGCCGCCATGCGCTCATGGCTGCCCTCCTCTTATCCAGCTGTGGTGGGGGTGCGGGGCCCCGGCGGCCGCGGGTCACCCCGGTCCGCGTTCCCAGCGCACCGGGGTGACCCGCGGCCGCCGGCTGCGTCGCATGCCGCCGCACCGGGATATCCCGGCCGGCGCGCTCGAAGCCATCGGTCCGCCCGTAGGCCGGGTCGTAGCTGGCCCGGGATTTCGGGTGGCGGAGCACGGCGAAGGCCTCAAGGACCCGGCGCACGTCCTCCCCTCCCGGCGCCCCGACGTCGGGGTGCAGGTGGCGCAACAGCGCCCGGTACCGGCGCCGGATGTCAGCGCCGGTGGCATCCGGCCCGACGCCGAGGGCGGCATACAGGCCCCGCGGGTCACGGTTCACGGCCCCGCCCCTCATTTCGGACGGCTCCTTTCGACTGCTACTTGGGAACGGCGGGGACCCGGCGCCCGAGGGCACCGGATCCTACGCCAAACCGGCAGCAATGCCGCCGGTGCTACTTGGCGATCTCGTGCATGCTGTCCTGGCTGTGCGTGATCTCAATCTTGCGCGCCTTGGCCTTCTCCAGGACCGGGATGCGCAGGGTCAGCACGCCGTCGGTGTAGCTGGCCTTGATGTTTTCCGTGTCCAGCGAATCGCCTAGGATCAGTTGCCGGCTGAAGACGCCGCGGGGCCGCTCCGAGGCGATCATCTCGACGTTCGGCTGGGTCGGGTCACGGCGCTCGGCCCGGACGGTCAGGACGTTCCGTTCGATGTCGAGGTCCACCGAGTCGACGTTGACGCCGGGGAGATCGAAGGCGGCGACGAATTCGCCGTCCTCCTGCCAGGCGTCCATCGGCATCGCGGCAGGCCGCGCCGTGGTTCCGAAGACCTGCTGGGTCAGCCGGTCCAGTTCACGGAACGGGTCCGTACGCATCAACATCATTTCCCACTCCTTCATCCGAGAGTCCTTCAGGTTTTCGGGCTATCCGCCGCCCCTCCCATCTATGGATTATCTATGGTGGCGGATATAGTTTTTTTATAGCACCGGCGTGAAACTGGTGCAAGAGGATTTTCCGGCGCCGCGGCGGCGTCGACCCGGAGGAGGGCAGCATGGCGCAACGGGGGGACGACGTGGGGGTCTACGCGATTTCGGTGGTGGCCGACCTCGTGGGCACGGGGCAGCAGAACATCCGGCTGTACGAGCGCAAGGGCCTGCTGACGCCCGACCGCACGGCGGGCGGCACCCGGCAATACAGCGAGATGGATCTTGCCGTGCTGCGGCGGATTGGTGAGCTGCTGGCGGAGGGCCTGAACCTGGCCGGCGTCGCCAAGGTGCTGGAGCTGGAGGCCGCCAACGCCGGGCTTCGCCGGGAGCTTGAGCGGCGCAAGGAGGCGCAGCGGCGCGCGGCCCGCTAGAGGAGCGGCGCGCCGTCGGGGGCCTACTCCGCGGCGGCTTCCTTCTTGGAGAGCTCGCCGGTGACCGGCTCGCCCGGGATGCGGGCGGTCCGCCACGTATCGAGCAGTATGACCGCGCCCAGGATCACGAAGGAGATGGACAGCGAGGCCAGTGCGTCGGTGGTCCAGTGATACCCCAGGTACAGCCGGCTGAGCGCGGCGAAGACAATGCCGATCCCGGCGACGGTGAAGCCGACGACGGCGGCCCGCGGGTTCCGGCGCCGCGAGAAGACCAGGAAGCTGGTGATCAGCAGGAAGTCGCAGGCGCCCAGGACGTGGCCGGAGGGGAAGGAGAAGGTGGCGTCGGCGCCGAAGAGCATCAGGTCCACCGGGGGGCGGTGGCGTTCGACGGCGTGGCCGATCAGCTGGGCCAGGATGACGCCTGTCAGCATGGCGCCGGCCAGCACCATGGGGCGCCATGCGTGCTTTGCCAGCAGGCCCCAGGCGACGGTCACCACCAGGATGATGATGGGCAGGCCGATCGGGCCGAAGACGATCGCAAGGATGATCATGATGGTGGTGGCGGGCTCGCCGCGCAGGGCCACCAGGCCGGAGCGGATCGGCTCGTCCACCGCGCTGATGCCGGTGTGGGTCAGGACGCTGATCAGGATGAAGGTGAACAGCGCGGCGCCGACGACCATGAGGATGGCGCCGGTGCGGTAGAGCCTGCGGCGGTCCTCGGGCTCCATGTACCGCTCTTCGACGACGAACTTGTCGTGGAAGACCCGCCACCAGCCCGGGCGTTCTCCTGATTGGTCTTGCGCCATTGCCCGCGTCCGCCTTTTCACTCCGTGGCCATTAATGTTCAGGGAAGATTATCCCGGTTTGCTGGGAGCCGGGCTTTTGACGGCGCCGGACGCCGGGAAAATGCTCCGGCGCGCCGCCCGCGTGGTGATTTGACTCACATTTAACCCAGAGGCTAATCTCACTTCAGCCGTGGTCCGCACGGTGACACAGCGGGGTGAAATGGTGCGCAGGGGACGCTCCGGGAGAGGCAGTTCCGATGACCACAGCCAACGAGTGCATTGAGATCCAGGTGGACAGCCGGCGGCTGCTGGACGAGCGGCTCAACGACGCGGTCCAGGGCCTGCAGCGGGTGGCCATGCTCACCGGCACCCACGGCATCCTGTTGACCCGCCACAAGCCCGGCCACTACACCGCGGCGCTCTCGGACCAGGTCCCCTTCGGCATGACCCGGGAACTGATCCACTAGGCCCGCCCGACGGCGCAGACCGGAGCACCGGTGCGCCGCACCGTCCACAGACCAGGCCCCGGCCGGCTGAGCCTCGACTCGCCGCCCGGGGCCTTCTGTGCGTTGTCAGCTCCTGGGACGCCCGGCCCGGCAGTGCAGGGCGACGCCAGGCACCACTCGGTGCCCGGCACTGCCGGTCACCAGTCGTGGACGGTCCCGTCGACCAGGCGGTTGTAGGGCAGGTAGGCCTGCTGGTAGGGGTACGCGGCAGCGGCTTCCTCATTGAATTCAACTCCCAGGCCGGGCTCCTCCCCCGGGTGCAGGTAGCCGTCGGTGAAGGTCATCGACTGTTCGAAGACCTCGTTTGTCGCCGCCGAGTGTTGCATGTACTCCTGGATGCCGTAATTGTGGATGGCCAGGCCCACGTGCAGCTGTGCGGCGAAGCCCACCGGGGAGATGTCCGTGGGGCCGTGGAAGCCGGACTTGACCTGGTACTGGGCGGCGAAGTCCATCACTTTCTTCAGCGGGCTGATGCCGCCGAAGTGGGTGGAGGCGGCCCGCACGTAGTCGATCAGCTGTTCCTTGATCAGGGCCTGGAAGTCGTAAACGGTGTTGAAGACCTCGCCGATGGCCAGCGGGGTGGTGGTGTGCTGCCGCACCAGCCGCAGCGCCTCCTGGTTTTCCGCCGGGGTGCAGTCCTCCAGCCAGAAGAGGTCGTAGGGTTCCAGAGCCTTGCCCAGCTTGGCGGCCTGGATGGGCGTCATGCGGTGATGGCCGTCGTGCAGCAGCGGCAGTTCCGGGCCAAACTCGTTCCGGACCGCTTCGAAGACGGTCGGGAGGTGCCGCAGGTAGGCGCGGGTGTCCCAGTCCTCCTCCTGCGGGAACGCGCCGCGCCCGGCCGGTTCGTAGTCGTACCGCTCACCGGAGGCCTGGGCCTGCGCAGCCACCCCATAGACGGCCTTGATCCCGGGGACCGCGGTCTGGATCCGGATGGACTTGTAGCCCAGCTCCAGGTGTTCGCGGACCGAGTCGAACAGGGAGGGCAGGTCCGAGCCCGAGGCGTGGCCGTAGGCGCGGAGCCCGTTGCGGGAGGCGCCACCGAGCAGCTGGTAGACGGGCATCCCGGCGAGCTTGCCCTTGATGTCCCAGAGCGCCATGTCGACGGCGGCGATCGCGGCCATGGTGACCGGGCCGCGGCGCCAGTAGGAGCTCCGGTAGAGGAACTGCCAGGTGTCCTCGATCCGGTGCGGGTCCTTGCCGATCAGGAGCTGGGCGACGTGTTCCTTCAAGTACGCGGCGACGGCCAGTTCGCGGCCGTTGAGGGTGGCGTCCCCGATGCCGGTCACCCCGTCCTCCGTGGTGATCCGGAGGGTCACGAAGTTCCGGGACGGGCTGGTGACGAAGACGTCGGCGGCAATGATTTTCATGGGTGGAGCGGTCCTTTCGCGGCGGACAGTGACGGCGGACGGTGACAAAGGATGAGGGCGCCTCAGCGCTGCGTGCCGCCGTCCGGGACGGCGCCCAGCAGGGCCAGTTCGGCGGCGGTGGGCAGTCCCTCGCAGTCGCCGGCGGAGCTGACGGCGAAAGCGCCGGCCAGGGTGCCGCGGCGCAGGCGTTCGGCGGTGCCGAGGCCCTCGAGCACGGCCGAGAGGTAGCCGGCGGTGAAGGCGTCGCCGGCGCCGACGGTGTCGATGCTGGTGACGGGGACGGCGGGGGCCTCCAGGCGCCCTGCGGCGGTGTAGACGCCGGCGCCGGCGGCGCCGCGTTTGACCACGACGTCGAGGACGCCTCGGCCCAGCAGTTCCGCGGCCATGGCCGCCTCCCGCTCCGCGCCGGCGCTTTGGGCAGCGGCACCGGCAACCGGATCGGCGGCGGCGGCCCCGGTCCCCCGGCGGCCGCTTGCGCCGCCGTCGGCCACCAGGTCCAGTTCGTCGTCGGAGGCGATCAGCATCGTGGCATGCCGGGCGAGCGGCGTCAGCACGGCGCGTGCCTCGTCGCGGGACCAGAGCTTGGCGCGGTAGTTCACGTCCAGGGAGACGGTGAGCCCCTCGGCGGCGCCGCGGGCGGCGGCGTACTCCACGGCCCGGCGCGCGTCCGGGCTGAGGGCCGGGGTGATGCCGGTCAGGTGCAGCGCCCGGGGCGAGGCGGCGAAGGCCCGGTCCACGTCGTGCCGGTTGAGCGTGGAGCCGGCGGACCCGGCCCGGTAGTAGAACGCCCGGCTGATGTCCGCGGTGCGCCGTTCGAGGAACATCACCCCGGTGCCGCGGGTGTCCACCCGGTGGCGGACGTCGATGCCCTCGCCGCGCAGGCCGCGCAGGATGAATTCGCCGTGCGGGTCGGCCCCGACGACGCCCGCCCAGGCCACGCGGTGGCCCAGCCGGGCGACGCCGACCGCCACGTTGGATTCGGCCCCGGCCACGTGCATGCCCAGGCTCCCGCCGGCCGAGAGCGGACCGGCGGAGCGGAGCGAGACCATGGCCTCACCGAGGGTGAGCAGGTCGACGCTCACGGCTGACCCGCGGCAGGGACGGCGGCGTAGCCTGAGGCCAGTTCCACGAAGGCCCGGGCGCGTTCCCGGACGGGTTCGAGGTCCCCGCCGGAGGCGGCGTCGCCAAACAGCGGACCGCCCAGGCCCACGCCAACGGCGCCCGCATCCCAGTAGCTTTCGGCCTCGTTCAGTCCCACGCCTCCCACCGCGATGAAGGGGATGCCGGGGAACGGGTCGCGGACGGCCTTCAAATAGCCGGGGCCGCCGACGGAGGCGGGGAAGAGTTTCACGGCCGTGGCACCGCGGTTCATCGCCTCGTAGGACTCGCTGGGGGTGAACGCCCCGGCCAGGACGGGCATCTCCAGCCGGACCGCTTCCTCGATGGAGGAAGCCAGCGAGGGGGTCACGATGAACTGGCCGCCCGCCTCCGCCACGTCGGCGACGTCGTGGGCGGTCAGGACAGTACCGGCGCCGACGTAGCAGCCCTCGGGCGCCGTCGCCCGGACCGCCGCGATGGCGCCCAGGGCGTCCGGGGTGGTGAGGGCGATCTCGACGAAGCGGAAGCCCTCCCCGAGGGCGGCAAGGGCCGCCCGGGCGGCCGCTCCGCCGTCGTTGCCGCGCACGATGGCGACCAGGCGGGTGGCGCGGATGCCGCCCAGCAGCGCCGCTGAAGTGAGGGTGGTGTTCACGCTTCCTACCATTCTGCGAAGGCGCCGTCGTTGTGGCGCCAGACCGGGCCGCGCCAGGCATGGCCGCGCTTGTCCGCGGCACGGACCACGGCCTCGTCGATCTCGATGCCGAGGCCCGGGCCGGTGAGCCGCTCGATGTGGCCGTCGACGAACTTCAGCGGCGTCTTGTCCACCACGTAGTCCAGGACCTCGGCGCCCTGGTTGTAGTGGATGCCGATGCTCTGCTCCTGTATCAGGAAGTTCGGCGTCGCGAACCCCACTTGCAGGCAGGCGGCCAGGGCCAGCGGCCCCAGGGGGCAGTGCGGGGCCAGCTGGACCTCGTAGATTTCGGCCAGCGAGGCGATCTTGCGTACCTCGGTGATGCCGCCGGCGTGGGAGAGGTCCGGCTGGGCCACGGCGATGCCGGCCTGCAGGGCGGGCAGGAATTCCTGCCGGCTGTAGAGCCGCTCGCCGGTGGAGACCGGGGTGGTGGTGGAGGCGGTGAACTCCCGCAGCAGGTGCGTGTTCTCCGGCACCACGGGCTCCTCGAGGAAGAACGGCCGGTAGGGCTCCAGCAGCGGCGCCACCCGGCGGGCGTTGGCCAGGCTGAAGCGGCCGTGGAAGTCGACGGCGACGTCGCGGTGGTCGCCCAGGACCTCGCGCGCGGCGGCGACCCGGCGGACGACGCCGTCGAGCTCGGCCACGGAGGCGAGCGGGCTCATCCGTCCGCTGGCGTTCATCTTCACCGCGGTGAGGCCCACCTCCAGCTGCGCGCTGATCTGGTCCGCCACCTCGTTGGGTTCGTCACCGCCCACCCAGCCGTACATCCGGATCCGGTCCCGGACGTGGCCGCCCAGGAGCTGGTGCACGGGGGTGTTGAAGTGCTTGCCTGCGATGTCCCAGAGGGCCTGGTCCAGGCCGGAGACGGCGCTGGCCAGGATGGGGCCGCCGCGGTAGAAGGAGCCCTTGGTCATCACCTGCCAGTGGTCCTCGATCCGCAGCGCATCCTGGCCGATCAGGACCTCGGAGAGCTGGTCCACGGCGGTGCGGACGGTTTCGCTGCGGCCCTCGCAGGTGGCCTCGCCCCAGCCGACGATTCCACTCTCGGTCTCGATCCGGACGAAGAGCCAGCGCGGCGCGACGAGGAAGGTTTCGATTCTGCTGATGCGTGTCATTCGTGCCTAGCCCTTGGTGGCCCCGGCCGTGAGGCCGGAGACGATGTATTTCTGCGTGAAGAGCGCAATGATCATGATCGGGATGGTGACCACCGTGGCCGCGGCCATCAGTCCGCCCCAGTCGATGCTGGCGTAGGAGACGAAGTCGAAGATCGCCACCGGCAGGGTCTTGGTCTTGGAGCCGGAGAGCACCAGGGCGAACATGAAGTTGTTCCACGAGAAGATGAAGGACAGGATGCCGGCCGTGGCGATGCCGGAGACAGACAGCGGCAGGGTGATCCGGCGGAACGCCCCGATCGGGGTGAGACCGTCCACCTGGGCGGATTCCTCCAGCTCCAGCGGCAGCGAGTCGAAGTAGCTCATCATGATGTAGACGATCAGCGGCAGCGCGACGAACATGTGGCTGAGGATCAGCACCTCGAAGCCGCCCACCATCTTCAGGTTGGAGAAGACGTAGTACCAGGGCACCAGCAGCGAGACGCCGGGGATGACGCGGGCCATCAGGACCACCAGGGCAGAGCGGTGCATGGTGAACCGGCTCATGGCGTAGGCGGCGGGGACGCCGAGCACCAGGGACAGCGCCGTGGAGACGAAGGCCACCCAGAAGCTGTTGAAGATGAAGATGAAGTAGTTGTTCCGCTGCAGCACGTTGGCGTAGTTCTCGCCGGTGGGCGTGAAGACGAAGGACTTGGCCGTGTCGTAGATGTCCACGTTGGTCTTGAAGGAGGCCAGCAGCATCCAGATCAGCGGGGCGATGAGGAAGAGCACGACGGCGATCAGCGCGACGACGCGGAAGACCTTATAGGCGCGGGTGGCCAGCGGCTTGCGGCGGCGGGCGGGACGGGGCGCCGCGGACGGGGCGGGGACGGTGCCGGCCGGGGTCTGGGTGGGGACGGTCATTTGCTTACCGCTTTCTTGCGCATGGTCAGCAGCCACATGGTGCCGATGATGATCATGAAGAACAGGATCAGCACCGCGGAGGAGAGCCCGTACTGGTTGTAGTCGAAGCTCAGGCCGTAGGCGTAGACGTTGAGGGTCTCCACCTCGTGGAAGGAGCCGCCGCCCTTGCCCTTGGTGGCGTAGAGGATGTCGAAGGTCTTCAGCGCGTCGATGCCGCGCAGCAGGATGGCGACGATCACGGTCGGCATCATCAGCGGCAGGGTAATGAAGAAGAACCGTTGGAAGGAGTTGGCGCCGTCCATCCGGGCGGCCTCGTCGGGTTCGTCCGAGAGCGAAGTCAGGCCGGCGAGGAGGATCAGCACCACCATGGGCGTCCACTGCCAGATGTCCATGAAGATGGTGGTTCCCAGGGCGGTGTCCTGGCCGGAGAGCCAGGGCTGCGGCGGGATGCCGATCATGCCCAGGAGCTGGTTGACGAAGCCGATGTTGGGGTCGAAGATCAGGCGCCACATCATGCCGACCGCCACGGGGGTGGCCACCAGCGGGAGCAGGATCGCGACGCGGACCCACTTCTCGCCGCGGAACGGCCGCCAGAGCAGCAGGGCGATGCCCATGCCCAGAACTACTTCGCAGATCAGGGCCACGCCGGTGAAGGAGAGGGTGCGGCCGACGGCGGGCCAGAACCGTTCGACGTCGGAGAGCACCGTGACGTAGTTGTCCAGGCCGATGAACTCCGACGCCGCGCGGACCGAGCCCTGCGAGTCGGTCAGGCTCAGGTACAGGGTCCAGGCCAGCGGGAAGATGATCAGGACGCCGACGAAGATCATCGCCGGGGCGGCGAAGAGCCACTTGCGGTGCCGGTTGGCCCAGGCGGAGAAGCTCCGCTGCGGGCCGGCCGAGCGGGCCGGGCCGCGGCCGGCGGTCCCCGGCGGCGTGTCGCTGCGGGTGGTGTTCAGAACAGACATGGTTCACCTAAGGAGTCAGGGGGTGAAGGTGAGGCCGGCGGTCCGGCCCGGAGTGGAGCGGTCCCCTGCGGGACGGCCGGAGAACCGGCCGTCCCGCGGAGGAGGGAGCGCTACTTCTTTTCGCTGTCCAGGAACTTCTGGAACGCGTCCGACGCCGAGGAGGCCTCGGTGGAGGCATCCGCGCCGGTGATCGTGGCGACGATCGGGGCGCCGACGATTTCGCGGGCCTTGCCGACGGTGACCACCTCGGGACGGTCGTGGCCGACGCCGTTCTTGGCGCTGACGGCGATCGCGTCGGCGAGGTCCTTCGGGTAGGTGGAGGTGCCGGCCGGGTCGGCCCAGACCGAGGCGCGCGGACCGGGGACGCCGGCCTTCTGTGCGGCCAGGGTGCGGTCCTTGCTGGTGGCCCACTGGATGAACTTCCAGGCGTTGTCCTGGTTGCTGGAGGCCTTGTTGATGGCCAGGCCCCACGAGGGGATGTTGTACGGCTTGGAACCGGCCGGGCCGGCGGGGAGGGCGGCGAAGCCCACCTTGTCGGCGACCTTGGACTTGGCCGGGTCGGTGGCGTTCTTGTAGAGCGAGTCGGCCTCGGTGTAGAAGGCAGCCTTGCCCTGGGTGAAGATGGCCATCGCCTCGGGCCAGCTCATGTCGGTGCTGACGTTCTTGGGGCCGGAGTTCTTGATCAGGCCGCCGTAAAAGGAGTAGGCCTTCTTGGCCGCGTCGCTGCCGATGGCGGACTTGCCGTTGGCATCGATGAAGTCGCCGCCGAAGCTGTAGAGGAAGCTGGAGAACTGGGTGACGGCGGCGGACTTGCCGGTGCGGGCCACGAAGCCGGCGGTGTCAGGGTTGGCGGTCGAGATCTTCTGCGCGGCGGCCTGCAGCTCGTCCATGGTCTTGGGAACCTCGATACCGGCGGCCTGCAGCAGGTCCTTGCGGTAGTAGAGGACCTCGCGCTCGGTGATGATCGGGACGCCGACCACCTTGCCGTCGACGGTGGAAGCCTTGACCGGGCCCTCCTGGTAGTCCTTCCAGTCCCAGCCGGCGTCGCCGGTGACCTTGGAGGTCAGGTCCGCGAGGTAGCCGTTCTTGGCGAACGCCTTGCCCTCCTGGAGCGGGCGGTACATCATGACGTCGATCTCGTCGCTGCCGGCGTTGAGCTTGACGTTGTACTGGTCGGAGAGCTGGTCCTCACCGAGCTGGGTGAGTTCGACCTTGAGGCCGGTGGCCTTCTCGAACTCGGGGATCGCGGCCTTGATGCCGTCGGTCCACACGTGGTTGGCCAGGGTGACCCGGACGGTGCCGGCTGCCTTGGCATCGCTGCTGCCGCTGCCACCGCCGCAGGCTGTCAGTCCGAGCGAGAGGGCCGCGGCCACCGCCGCGTATTTCACCATAGAACGCCGCTTCATTACGACTCCCTTGTCTTCAGGGCCGGACCCGGTCCAGCCGTGCGCGGATGCATCTTTACATCTGCTCTGGAGCGATCCTAGTGAAATAAAGCAGACTTAAACAACCCCTTGCGCCCACCCGTATGCTTTATTCATGCAAACCCCAAAGGCGGAGTCTTCAGCTGACCTGCACTCCGTGCTGGTCCAGACGCTGGGCCTCGCCATTGCCGAGGGGACCCTGGCGCCGCACTCAATCCTGCGGCTGGATGAACTCGAGACCAGGCACGGGGTGTCCCGGTCCGTGGTGCGCGAGGCCACCCGGGTGCTCTCGGCCATGGGCATGCTGGAATCCCGCCGCCGGCTCGGCACCGTCGTCCGGCCGGAGGAATGCTGGAACCTCTACGACCCGCAGGTGATCCGGTGGCGCCTGGCCTCGTCGCGCCGGGTGGACCAGCTCCGGGCCCTGAACGAACTGCGCGGCGCCATCGAACCGCAGGCGGCGCGGCTCGCCGCGGAGCGGGCCACCTGGGAGGCCGGCAGCGACCTGGTGGCGCAGGCCGCCCGCCTCTGGGCGGCCGGCCAGCGCGGCAATCAGGACGAGTTCCTCCGCCTGGACATTGAGTTCCACGCCGCCGTGCTCCGGGCCTCGGGCAACCCGATGTTCTCCCAGCTCCACAACCTGGTGGCCGAGGTCCTCACCGGCCGCACCGAGCACGGCCTGATGCCGCACCTGCCCCAGCACGAGGCGCTGCAGCTGCACGTCGACGTCGCCAGCGCCATCCAGCGCGGCGAAATGGACGCCGCCCACGCCGCCATGCGGCGCATTGTGGAGCAGTCCACCGAGGAAATCGGCGACATCTGGTCCAGCAGCCACCAGCAAAACGCCGGCAAGGACGACGCCGCGGCCGCCCCCGGGCCGGGGGCCGCCCCGCAACCGGGGACGGCCGCCGCCCCGTAAGCCGGGAGGCAACCCTGCGCTAGCGGCCGCCGGCGATCTTGCGGCTGCGCTGTTCCCGGGCCATCGGCCCATACGGGTAGACGCCGACGCGGGGCGCGCTGACCTCATCGAGCCGCGCCAGCTCGTCGGCGGAGAGCTCCAGCCCGGCCGCCGCGAGGTTGTCCTCCAACTGCTCCACGCTCCGCGCGCCCAGGATCACCGAGGTGACCGCCGGCTGCTCCGCCAGCCACGCCAGCGCCACCTGGGCGTCGCTGACGTTGTGCCCTTCCGCGATCGCGTGCACGGCGTCGACGATCTCCCAGGTGCGCGGATCCGCGTTGCGTGCCTCCCATGCCTCCATGCCGCGCTTCGGGTTCTCGCCCAGGCGGGTTGCGCCCTGCGGGGCCTGGTCGCGCCGATACTTGCCGGAGAGCCAACCGCCACCCAGCGGCGACCAGGGCAGCAGGCCGATCCCGGCGTCGAGGGAGGCCGGCACGATCTCCGACTCAATCTCGCGCACCAGCAGGCTGTACTGCGGCTGCAGGGTCACCGGCGGGTTCCAGCCGTGGGCGCGGGCCAGGTGCACGGCCTTGGTCAGCTGCCAGCCGAGGAAGTTCGAGAAGCCGTAGTAGCCGATCTTGCCGCTGCGCACGGCGTCGTCGAGGAACCGCAGGGACTCCTCCAGCGGGGTGATCGGGTCCCACGCGTGCAGCTGGTAGAGGTCGATGTGGTCCACGCCCAGCCGGCGCAGCGAATCGTCCAGCGCCCGGGTCAGGTGCCGCCGGGAGGTGCCGACGTCGTTGGGTGCCGCCCCCATCGGGAAGCGGCCCTTGGAGGCGATCACCACCGAGTCCCGCGCGTCCGGACGGGCGGCAAGCCAGCGGCCGATGATTTCCTCCGAGACGCCGGCGGAGTACACGTCGGCGGTGTCGATGAAGTTGCCGCCCGCGGCGACGTAGCGGTCGAGGATCGCGTGCGACTGTTCCTCGGTGGCCTCGGCGCCGAACGTCATGGTCCCGAGGGCGTAGTTGGAGACGACGGCGCCGCTGGCGCCCAGGGTGCGGTAGTCCATGCGGGTCCTCAGTCTTCGGTGGGGGTGGTCTCGAGCGAGTGGTAGTCGCGCCAGCTGTGTTCCGGTTCGTACCCGAGGACGCGGCGCGCCTTGTCGATCGAGAGCATGGTCTCGTGCTCGCCGAGGTCCTTGACCACCTTCACACCGGGGAAGACCTCGGCGGCGAGTTCGGCGCTGGGCCGGCTCATGACGGTGTCGGCGTTGGCGATCACGAAGGCCTCGAAGCCGGGTTCGGTGTAGGCCAGCGCCCGGGCCACGGCCTGTGCGCCGTCGCGGCCGTCGATGTAGCCCCAGAGGTTCCACTTGCGGAGCCGGGCGTCGGCATCGAAGGACGGGAATTCCTCGTAGTCCTCGGCGTCCATGACGTTGGAGAACCGCAGGGCGCTGATGCTCAGGGTGGGGTCCCAGCGGGTCAGCTGGATCGCCATCTGCTCCTCCAGGTGCTTGACCAGGGAGTAGGTGCTCTCCGGGCGGGCGGGGTATTCCTCGTCCACCGGGATGTAGGGCGGGTCGATGTCGAAGGGCAGGCCCAGCACGGTCTCGCTGGAGGCGTAGACGATTTTCTTGATGCCGGCCCGGCGGGCGGCCTGGAAAACGTTGTAGGTGGCCAGCATGTTGTTCTCGAAGGTGGCCGCGTCAGGGGCCAGTCCGGGCGCCGGGATGGCGGCCAGGTGCACGATCGCGTCGAATCCCTCGTGCCGGTCGTCCAGGCCCAGGATCACGTCCACCACGTGGCCGTAGTTGCGCAGGTCAACCCGGGTGAAACCGGGGTCCCGTTCCCCGGTCTGGTCCAGGGCTGTCACCTGGTGGCCGTCGGCCCTAAGCCTGCGGACCACGTGCCGTCCCAGTTTTCCGTTTGCTCCGGTTAGTGCAATTCTCATCGGTTCTCCTCGGTGATCGCGACGCTGCCGTGGCTCCACCCTAGATCGGCCGCGGCCCCGCCGCACACAGGGTCCGCCCAGAGGACAGTGCTACACGCGCTCCTCCCGCGGTGACTTTCGGCCCTAGGCGGCGGCCGGGGCGGCGGCGATCGTGGGGGCATGGGCGCAGATCAGCGGATTGTCGTGGGTGTCGATGGCTCGGAATTCTCGACGACTGCGTTGCGCCTCGCGGGGCGCATGGCCGACGGTCTGGGTGCCCCCCTGGCCGTGGTCACCTGCCTGGGCAGTTCCGACCACTTCTTCGCCTCCCACCTGCCGGAGGAGCGCGCCGCGTCCACCGAAGAGCTGGAGGAGACCGCCAAACGGCTGCTGGAGGAGACGCTGGAGCGGGCCTTCGGCAGCGAGCGCCCGGAGCGGCTGAGCCGTGAGGTGAGGTTCGGCCCCCCGGCGAAGGTGCTGGTCGACGAAAGCGCCGACGCCCAGCTGTTGGTGGTGGGCCGCCGGGGCCGCGGCGGCTTCCTCGCCCAGGTGATGGGATCGGTAAGCGGCGCCTGCGCCGCCCACGCTAAGTGCCCGGTCCTGATCGTGGGCCAGGACGACGCCGCACAGGCCGGGGCTGCCGGGACGGCGTGACGCCCGGGAGGCAACCCATGCAGTCGGCGCGAACCAGCATCGTAGCGGGTCTGGCCCTGATGGGCGTCGGGCTGCTGTGGCTGCTCGACGTCCTCGGGGTGCTGGCGGGCGCCGTCGTGATCCCGCCGCTGATCTTCGCGGCCGTGGGCGTGGCCTTCGCGGTGCTGTTCGTCCGGGACCGGGCCTTCTGGTGGGCGGCGATACCCGGTTCGGTCTTCCTGGGCCTGGCCGCCGTGATCCTGGCCGGCCAGGCCGGCGCGGGCGGCCGGGCCGGCGCCTTCCTGTTCGTCCTCATGGCGGCGGGGTTCGCGGCCGCCTTCCTGCGGGTCCCCGGCTTCTGGTGGGCGCTGATTCCGTGCGGGGTGATGCTGACCCTGGCGGTGGTGGTGGCCCTGCCGGCAGGCCTCCCGGATGCCACCACCGCCGCCGTCTTCTTCCTGGGCCTGGCGGTGACCTTCGCCGTGCTTGCCCTGGTCCCGGTCCACGGGGAACCGGAGTCCGGGGCGTCGCGTGCCGCCGCCGCGGGCGGAACCCCCGTGCGGCAAGTGCGGATGCGGTGGCCGCTGGCGCCGGCGGCCGTACTGGGCGTGCTGGGCCTGGCGTTCCTGGTGCAGGCCGCCGCCGTCCTGGTACCGTCCGCCGTCGTTGTCCCGGCGGTGGTGATCCTCGCCGGCGTCGCGCTGCTCGCCTACGCGGTCCGTGCGCACCGGCACGGGGGCAACCGCCGGCACGGCATCTAGGCCGGGTTCGGCGGGAGGCTGTCCGGCGGGTGCCGCGGGCGGTTAGGATAGTCAGCATGCTTATCAAAGCGTCCTGAGCAGGCCCGACGGAAGGCACCACCATGAGCAGCTACCACCCCGAAAATGACCCGGCCAACCCGGACCCGCCCAAGCCCGGCGGCGGCTCGGCGGACCCGGAGGCCGCGGAGGCGCTGAAGGCCCGGCATGCCGCGGCCCGCGGCGACGGCCAGCCCGATGCCGCGGCGTCCCCGAACCCGGACCCGCTGGAGGGAAACATCACCGGGCTGGAGCCCGGCGGCGGCGTTCCGCCCGGCGAGACTCCCCCGGCGGAGGGCCAGATGAGCCGGGACCAAGGGCACGCCGAGTAGCGGTTTCCAGGCAGGGACTCCGGCCCGGCCCCGGTCCTATGAGCCGGCGTCGGAGCCCTGCACCAGTTCGTCGAGGGCTGCACGGAGCCGGGTGCCGGCGTCGTCCGCCACCTCACGCACCGCATCGCTGTCGCTGAGCTGCACCATGGTCTGCGGGTCGATCGCCTGGACCGTCGTGGCCGGATCCCCCGCCCCGCGGCGGACCACCACGTTGCACGGAAGCAGGGCGCCGAGCTCCGGTTCGGCGGCGAGCGCCTTGCTGGCCAGGTGCGGGTTGCAGGCACCCAGGATCACATAGTCGCCCACGGCCGACGCGGCGTCCTCCCCCAGTTTTGCCGCGAAGGTGTCGCGGACGTTGATCTCGGACAGCACCCCGAAGCCCTGGGCGGCGAGCGCCGCCTTGGTCCTCGCCACTGCTTCTTCCCAGCTGGCCGGCACGACGGCGGTGTAGGTGTACTGCATGCATCACTCCTTGACGGTGGCGGCCCTGGCGGGGGCGAGGTGCTTGCCAAACCAGTCTCTAGCCAGGATGGCCGCGGCGGCAAGGGTTCCGGGTTCCTCGAAGAGGTGCGTGGCCCCCTGGACCACGGCCAGCTGGTTCGGGCAACGCAGCTGGGCCTTGGCCTGGCGGTTCAGTTCAAGGACCTCGGTGTCCAGGCCGCCCACGATCAGCAGCGTCGGGGCGCGCACGGCGGCGAGCCGCGGGCCGGCCAGGTCCGGCCGGCCGCCGCGGGAGACCACGGCCGTGACGCGGGCGAAGGGTTCGGAGGCGGACCACAGCGCCGCCGCCGCGCCGGTGCTGGCCCCGAAGTAGCCCACATCGCACACTGCGGTGTCCTCCCGGGTACCCAGCCATTCCGTGGCGGCCGTAAGCCTGCGGGCGAGCAGCTGGATGTCGAAGACGTTCGCCCGGTCGCGTTCCTCGGCCGGGGTCAGCAGGTCCAGCAGCAGGGTCCCCAGCCCGGCGTGCTGCAGCACCCCGGCCACGAAGCGGTTCCGGGGGCTGTGCCGGCTGCTGCCGCTGCCGTGCGCGAAGACGACGACGGCGCGCGCCGGGACCGGAAGGTGCAGCTGTCCCGCCAGCCGCACGCCGTGGGCCGGGATCTCTACCTCTTCCTCGACCTCCGCCGGTTCCGGTGCCTCGGCCGTGCCCGTGCCCTGATAAGACGGGGCGTCGTGGAGCCGGCGGGCTGCGGCGTCGAGGAGCTGGACCACCTCGTCATCCTCGGTGGGTGAGAAGTCCCGGTAGTGGTAGCCGACGGCGGTGAATTGGCGCGGGGTGGCCAGGCAGATCACCTCGTCGGGCTCCACCAGCCGGGCGAGCGTGTCCGCGGGCGCCACCGGGACGGCCAGGACCACCCGGGCGGCGCCCAGCTGGCGGGCGATTTTGCAGGCGACCCGTGCCGTGGAGCCGGTGGCGATCCCGTCGTCGACGATCACGGCGATCCGGCCGGTCAGGTCCTGGCGGCGCCGGCCCTTGCGGAAGCGGGCCACCCGGTTCTCCAGGACCGCACGCTCGCGGTCCTCGACGGCAAGGAGCTCGTCCTCGCCCACCCGGGACTGGGCCAGGACGTGTTGTTCGAGGACCCGGGCCCCGCCCTCCCCGATCGCTCCCATGGCCAGTTCCGGCTGGTAGGGCAGGCCCAGTTTCCGGACCACGATCACATCCAGCGGGGCGTCCAGGGCCGCGGCCACCTCCGCCGCCACGGGCACGCCGCCGCGGGGAAGTCCCAGCACCACGATTTCCTTGCCCCGCAGGTCCCAGAGGCGCCTCCCCAGCTGCCGCCCGGCGTCGACCCGGTCTTCAAAAATGCTCATGGTCCCGGCTTTCCGATCAGGCGTGCGGCCGCCGGGCGATGCCGGCGGAGCGGGCCGCGGGGGCGGTGGATGCCCGGCCGGGCCGCTTCATCTCACTATCGTTCACGGCTTTCGGGGGCGTGAGGGCCCTTGGACCCGGTTTCGTTTGCGCCGGTTTGCCCTGCCGCGGCGCGGTTCCAGCGGGCCCCGGCGGGCCGCCCCGGGGGTGCTGAAGCGGGCTGCGCGGCGGGCCATGCGGTGGTCCCGGCCGCGGCGCCGGACGCGGGGCAGGACCGGCGCCGGGGGCTGCTGGGCGGTCCGGGCGAAGAACCACTGCTTCGCCAGTTCCACCAGCACCAGGTACACCACGGTCATGCCCAGCAGCGCCAGGAAGAAAGGCACCGGCAGCGGGTCGAATCCCAGCAGCCCGGCCAGCGGGGACAGCGGCAGGAAGATGCCCAGGGCCACGACCCCGAGGGACGCGCCGAGCAGTCCCATGGAGGGCCGGCTGCGGAGGAAGGGAACCCGTCGCGTGCGGATGGCGAAGATGATCAGCGTCTGCGTGGCGATCGATTCGATGAACCAGCCCGCCCGGAACTCCCCCGGAGCGGCGTTGAAGACGAACAGCATCAGGCCGAAGGTCGCGAAGTCGAAGAGGGAGCTGATCGGGCCGAAGAGGAACATGAAGCGCCGGATGAAGCCGATGTTCCAGTGCGCCGGGGCCAGCAGCTGTTCGCGGTCCACCCGGTCGCCGGGGATGGCCAGTTGGCCGGTGTCGTAGAGCAGGTTGTTGAGCAGGATCTGGCCCGGAAGCATCGGCAGGAAGCTCAGCACCACCGAGGCCGTCGCGGCACTGAACATGTTGCCGAAGTTGCTGGAGGTCCCCATCAGCACGTACTTGATGGTGTTGGCGAAGATCCTGCGGCCCTCCATCACGCCGTCGGCCAGGACGCCCAGGTCCTTGTCCAGGAGCACGACGTCGGCGGCGTCCTTGGCCACGTCGGTGGCACTGTCCACGGAGATGCCGATGTCCGCCTGGTGCAGCGCGAGCGCGTCGTTGACGCCGTCACCCATGAATCCCACGGCCCCGCCGCTCTGGCGCAGCAGCCGGATGATCCGGGCCTTCTGCTCGGGCGAGACGCGGGCGAAGATGCTGGCCTCGCGGGCGGCGGCGCTCAACTCCGGGTCGGACATGGCCTCGGCCTCGGCGCCGGTGATGGTGCCGCCGGAGAGCACGCCGAGTTCGTCGCAGACCCGCTCGGCCACCTTCGCGTTGTCCCCGGTGGCGATCTTGACCGTGATGCCGAGTGCCTCCAGCCGGTCCAGCGATTCGCGGGCGTTGGCCTTGGGCGGGTCGAGGAAGACCAGGAAACCGGCCAGCCGCAGCCCGGTTTCGTCGGCGGGGGTGAGGTCTGCCAGCCCGGGCGCTTCCCGGGCGGCCACCGCCACGACGCGGGAGCCGGCGTCGAACTGTGCGTCCAGGAGCGCCTGCACCTCGGCCGTGACGGGTCCGCAGAGGGCCAGGACGTCCTCCGGGGATCCCTTCGTGATGATCCGCGGCGTGCCGGCGCCGTCGCGGACCAGCACCGAGGTGCGGCGCCGGAGGTGGTCGAAACCGATGATGTCCAGCCGTTCGTGGCCGGCCGGGGTGAAGCCGGCGGCCTGCGGGGACTCCCAGAGCGCGGCGTCCAGCGGGTTCTGGCCGATCACCGAGGCCTTCGCCGCGGTGTAGTCCGCCTCCGTGGCCAGCAGGCCGAGGGTGAACAGCTCCCCGGGGTCCGGCCCGGCGGCCACGGGCAGTGCGGCGGTGAAGGTGATCCGGCCCTCGGTCAGGGTCCCGGTCTTGTCCGTGACCAGGATGTCCATGTCGCCGAGGTCCTCGATGCAGACCAGCCGCTTGACCAGCACGCGGCGGCGGGCCAGCTGCCGGGTACCGGTGGCCAGGCTGGTGCTGACGACGGCGGGCAGCAGCTGCGGGGTGATGCCTACGGCGATCGCCAGGGAGAACAGCAGCGACTCGATCACCGGCCTCTGCAGGAGCAGGTTGGCGGCGAAGATCAGGGTGGTCAGCCCGATCGCGACCTGCAGCAACAGGAAGGAGAAGCGTTTGAGTCCCAGCTGGAATTCCGTCTGCGGCTGCCGCTCCCCCAGTCCCAGGGCGATCCGGCCGAATTCGGCCCGTCCGCCGGTGGCGACCACCACCCCGGTGCAGCTGCCGGACTGGATCACGGTGCCCATGAAGAGGCAGGAGGTCAGGTCGCCCAGGGAGGCCTTCTCCGTCACCGGCGCGGGCGTCTTGGCTACCGGCAGGGACTCGCCGGTGAGGATGCTCTCGTCGCAGAGCAGGTCCTTGGCGGCGAGGAGGCGGAGGTCCGCCGGGATGATGGCGCCCAGGCCCAGCCGGACGACGTCGCCCGGGACCAGGGCGGTGACGTCCAGCTCCGCGGCCGCCCCCTCCCGGACCACGACGGCGGTGTGGGTGACGCGGGAGTGCAGGGCCTCGGCGGCACGCTCGGCGCGGAATTCATTGCTGAACCCCAGGCCGACGCTGACCAGGAGGATCACGCCGATCACCAGGGAGTTGGTGGCGTCGCCCAGGAAGAGCGAGAGCCCGGCGGTGATCAGCAGCAGGATCAGGATGGGGCTGCGGAACTGCCGCGCCAGCACGGACCAGGCACTGGCCTCGTGGGTCCGTACCGCGTTGGGACCCACCGCGTCCAGCCGCTCCACGGCCGCAGCCTGGGACAGCCCGTCCGGCCCGGAGCCGAGGGCGGCCAGGACGGCGTCGGGCGCCTGCCGCGCGGCGTCGGTGATGGTCAACGGCGGGGAGGCGGCCTCCCGTAGTTCAAGCTGTGACATGCGGTGTCCGTCCGAGTGCCTGCCAGTTAGGCCTAAGACTACGACCGGCACCGGCACCCGTCATGCGGTTTGGCGGATTTGCCGTCAGCGGTCGGGGCGCCGTCCGCTGCCGGCGGCCGGCCGGATTTGTCGTCGCCAAAAGAGTCCGGCGTCCTGTATATACTTTTTCTCGGTACGGTTTAGCAGAAGGCCGTTGGACGAATTTGGTCCGGCCCTGCCACCGTTCCCACCGTGAACTTGCTCGCCGTGGTGCCGCAGCTGCCGGATCGACACCTCGAGCGAAACGGCATTATCAAACAGTGGCAAGTGATTCATCTGTGGCTTCGATCAGCCAACACCTGAACCAATTCGTGCTCACCAGCGCTGACATGGAAGAGTTCCTCGGCGAATTGGCGAAGGTCTCCGCACGCACCCTCTCCGAGGACGGTGACGAGGTACTTTGCGGCATTACCCTCCTCAGGGAACGCAAGGCTGCCACCGTGGCCAGCAGCAGCGCTGCGGCGCAGGCCATGGACGAGATCCAGTACGGCTTCAGCGACGGCCCGTGCGTCACGGCATCCCGCGAACAGGTCCCGGTTCACATCGAGGACCTGGAAGCGGACGACCGGTGGCCGCAGTGCACGGCGCGGATCCGGGAACACGGCATGCGCTCGATTCTGGCGGTCCCGTTCCTCCTAGACGGCGACACCCGGGCCGCGCTCAACCTGTATTCGCGCCGCCCGCACCGCTTCGACGAGCGGGCCCGCGATCTGGCTCACGGCTTCGTGAACCAGACCTCCATGGCGCTGCGCCTCGCGGTCCGGTTCGCCCACTACAGCGAGAAGGCCAGCAACCTCAAGGCGACCCTGGAGACCCGCACGGGCATCGACGTCGCCGTCGGCATCATCATGGCGCAGAACCGCTGCAGCCAGGCGGAGGCATTCGAGCTGCTCAAGACCGCCTCCAGCACCCGCAACGTCAAGCTGCACACCGTGGCGGCAAGCATCGTCGATTCCCTCGGGCAGGGACCGGCGCGGACGCACTTCGACAGCTAGGCCGGCGGGGCGGCCGCCTCCTCGAGAACGGTCTTCAGGGCCTGTTCATGGGCCAGGATGCGGAAGTGTCCGCCGGTGTCGAGCTGGATATTCCGCGCCCCTGGCAGGACGCTGCCTTCCGGGATATGCGGGTCAAAGAGCCCGTAGATGGAGGTGATCCGCTCGTTGACCCGCTGCTCGCGGGAGAGCTGGAGGGTCACGGCGCTGCGCGGGGAGAGCGCCCGGAGGCTCGGCAGCAACAGATACCCGGCGTAGCGCGAGCCCGAGAACGGCGAGGCCACGGCCACCATGCGGACCAGCCGGCGCTCGGGGTCCAGGGCCATCATGGCGTACTTGCCGATCAGGCCGCCCTTGCTGTGCGCCACGATCAGGGTGTCCGTCAGGTCCCGGTCCCGCAGGTATCCGGCGATCAGTTCGGCGGCCTTCGGCACGGCCAGCCGGTTCCGCTGCAGCACGGTCACCACGTGCACCGGGTGCCCGGCGTCGTGCAGGGTCCGGATCAGCGGCAGCATGAAGCGCCAGTCCTCGAAAATGCCGGGAATGACGAGGACGGGGCGGCCCGTCCCGCTGAGGAATTCATCCGGGCTCACCCGGGAGACGGCGCTTCGCAGTTGGCGGCCGACGGCGTACACGTAGTCCAGCGCCCACCAGCCGGCGACCCGGAGAGGACTGCTCATGCGGCGGGCTCCGCGGCGTTGACGGCTTCGGTCCGGCCGGCGAAGCGGAGGATCGCCTCGGCCACTTCGACGGATTTATTGTGCTGGACCACGTGTCCGGTGCCCTCGATCTCGAGGAACGCACCCGCGGCGGCCCCGGCCACCAGGCGGTGGCACCAGTCCCGCGGCGCCACCGGATCGTGCTCGCCGCGGAGCACCAGGACCGGGGCGGACACGTCCATAATCCGGTCCTCCAGGCGGTAGTCCATCATCACCCTGAGGTTTTTCAGGTACCACGCGGGTCCGCAGCGCAGGTAGTCGGTGAAGACGACGGCGTTTGAGGACGGGCTCTCGAAGAACAGGCAGTCCCGGCCCAGGGCCAGCGCTTGCCGGGCCACGGTGCGCCTGCGGTCGTTGACCACGGGCCCCATCAGGACCACGTGCCGGACCCGGGCCGGCTGCTGCGCGGCCACCTCCGTGGCGAACTGGGTGCCCATCGAGTGCCCGACGATGACGAAGTCCAGCACTCCCAGCCGCTCCAGCGCGCCGATGATGTAGGTGGCCTGTTCGGCGGCGTTGAGGATGTGGTCCGGTTCCGGTGTGGCCCCGAAGCCCGGCAGGTCGATCGAGTAGGTGTCCACCGTCGCGGCGAGGTTCCGGTGCAGCCGCTCTAGGTAGCGGTGGGAGGCGCCGATTCCGTGGATCAGGACGACGGCGGGCGCTCCCGGCGCAGACTCCGCGGTGCCCTTGGTTCCGATGCCGTTGCCGGCGGTTCCGGCGTCGTCGGTGTCCGCGGTCCTGCGGGAGGCGAACACGTGGCCCACGTGCCCGGCCACCTTAACCTCGATGCGCACGGGCCTGCTCATGGGGTATCTCGTTTCTTTCGGCGTCCCGTAAGCATACTGACTACACCTGAGCGGGTGCTGGGCGCCGCTTCGACGGTTCCCTGCCCATATGACGCGCGGAACTGTCGATCCGGCGCGGAACCGTCGAATCGGGGTTTGCCGCGGGCGGGTCGGTTGCGGCGCCCGCCCCGGTCAGCGCGGCTAGGCCGGACCGAGCGGCGCCGGGCCGGTGGACGGGGACGGAGCCGGTTCCTTGAGTTCAACGAAGAGGGCGTGCGTGGCGCTCGCGCCGATATTCTCCCCGGAGTGGGACTGGGCGGGCAGCCACCGCGCCTGCCCGGCGGGGAGCTCGACGGCGGTCTCCCGTCCGTTGGCGGTGAGGCGGCGCCGGAAGCTGCTGAGGGTGACCATCACCGAGTCCGGATGCCGGTGCTCCACGGTCTTGTCGCCCGGGGCATCGACGTATTCCAGGACGCGGACCCTCTCATTTTCGAAGACCACCCGGTACAGGGCAGGGTTGGTCTCCACGGGATCCTGGTTCATGTCCGGACTGTAGCCCCGGACGGCCCCGGGCACCACGGCCTTACTGCCCGGCCGTCCCCGCGGCGCCGCGCCGGTACAGCCACGTCACGGCAGCCGCGGGCCTGTACCGCCGCGGCGGGTCCCTGTAGCGTGGCAGGACGGCCCGGGCCCCCGGTCCGCGCGAGTCATCGGAAAATGCGAGTCATCGGAGGAACACGTGAGCGACAAGCCGGTTGAGCCCGAAGAGATCGTCAACGACGGAGTGCAAGAGGGCAGCAATCCGGTCCCCCGCGACGAGGAAGGCAACGCCGCCGGCCGGTCCGCCGGCGAGCCTGGGACGGACGGTCAGCAAGACGGCGGCGGGACCCCCGACTCGCGCAAGGTCCCCGGCCCCGCTGAAGAGGACGACGCCGAGACGACGGATGACCGCGGCCTCACGACCGACACCACGCCGGACTAGGTCGCGGGCGGGGCGATGTTGACCAGCCAGTCCACCCCGAACCTGTCCTTACACATCCCGAACATGTCGCCCCATGGCGCCCGGTCAAGCGGGACCGTGACCGATCCGCCGTCAGACAGCTTGTCCCAGTAGCCGCGCAGCTCGGCCTCGTCGGCGCCGCTGAGGGACACGGAGAAGTTGTTGCCGGGCGTGTAGTCCATGCTGTTGGGCGTGTCCGCGCCCATCAGCACCATGCCCGAGTCCGCCGTCAGCATGGCGTGCATGATCTTGTGCTGCTCGGCGGGGTCCTCGCTGGCGTGGAAGTCGGCGAAGGTACTCATGGTCAGCTCGCCGCCGAAGACCGACTGGTAGAACGTCATGGCGTCCCTGGCGGTGTCGCGAAAGCCAAGGTAGGGGTTCAGCGTGGTCATAGTTCCGGCCTCCCGGTGCTGGTCTGGTGCTGTTGCTGGTCAGTTGCCCGCGGGTGCCGGACCCCGCGGAGGGACCGGTTCCCGCTGGGTGACATCCTGCCGGATCGAGGTCGCGCTGCACAGGGTCCAAACGCCGCAGGCCGCGTTCCCACCGTAATGGGGACGCGGCCTGCGGCGCGGCTGGGGCTGCCTGCTAGGCGGTCTGGCCGGCGTGCTCGCCCTCGGCGATCTCTTCGATCAGCTTCGCGTTGAAAGCCTCGAGATCGTCCGGGGTCCGGCTGGTGACCAGGCCCTGGTCGACCACGACCTGCTCGTCGGACCAGTTGGCGCCGGCGTTCTTGAGGTCGGTTTCGAGCGTGTAGTACGAGGTCAGGCTGCGGCCGTTGGCCACACCGGCGTCGATCAGCAGCCACGGGCCGTGGCAAATCGAGGCGACCGGCTTGTGCTGTTCGAAGAAGCTGCGGGCGAAGGCCTGGGCTCCCTTGTCGGCACGGAGGTGGTCGGCGTTGACGACGCCGCCGGGGATGACCAGCGCGTGGAAATCGTCGGCGTTGGCCTGGTCGACGGTCAGGTCCACGGTGAACGTCTCACCCTTGTCGGTACCGTCGTAGCCCTGCAGGGTGCCGCTCTTCGGCGACACCAGGGTGGGCTCGCCGCCGGCTTCCTTGACCGCGTTCCAGGGGCCGGTCAGCTCGACCTGCTCGACGCCGTCCGTCAGCAGGAAAGCGACCTTCTTGCCCGAGATGTTGTGTTCCGACATACGTCCTCCTCTAAGCGGTGCGCGTCGCTGGCGGCCTGCCGGCCGCGCTGCCCCGCGCAGAAAGATTGGTGGCTTGCCTTTCCCACTCTAGGAACTTCGAAAATAATAAGCAAGCTGATCATATGATGGGTGTAAGCCGCCCGGAGTCGCCGCCCGGCACACCGGCCCTCTGGACCAGCCCTCTATTCAGCAGGGGCGGGCGGTGGCTACGCTGGCGGGGTCAATCCGGCACCGGAACCGCGGGCTCACCGCAGGAAGCAGGCAATCATGGACGAACGCGACATTCTGCAGCGCATCACCGCCTTGGTGGACGAGGAGCGCGGACTCCGGGAGCAGGCCGAGGCGTCCAGCCCGGACCACGACCACGCTCCGGACCGTCTCCGCCTCCAGCAGCTCGAGGAGGACCTGGACCAGTGCTGGGACCTGCTCCGGCAGCGGCGCGCGAAGCGGCAGTACGGGGAGAACCCGGATGAAGCCGAGGCCCGCCCGGTCAGCCAGGTGGAGGGCTACAAGGGCTGACGCGGCGCGGGCGGCCGAGGCGCCCTTGGTTGGCGCGGCGCACGAAGGCGGCGCCCGACGGCGGCCGGCACTTTATGGGGGCGGCCAAGGACCAAAGGGCCCCTGATTTTTCGGTGGCACCGGCCTACCATATGGACGGGGGGGCACCCGGAAGCGCTGTCGCTTAATGGAGGCCACGATGTTCACTTTTGTCCGCACACTTTTCCCGTCGGCGCAGAAGGAGTCCGTGGCCGCCCCGCCGGGCCGCCCCCGCCGCTCCCGGCCCTGGGCAGCGGCCGCCGCCGTCGTCGTCGCGCTCGGAGCGGCGACCCTGGGCGGCTCCCCGGCCTCCGCGGCCGCACCCACACAAAGCTTCATCGTGGTCCTCAAGGACGGCACCGGCGACGCCGGGGAAATCGCGGCCGCGCACCGGAGCAGCTTCGGAGTCACCGCCGCCACCGTCTACCGCAACGCCGTCAGCGGCTATGCCGGCACCATGACCCAAGCCCAGGCGGCCCAGGTGGCCAAGGATCCGCGCGTGGACTTCGTCACCGCGGACCGGCGCTTCGGCCAGCCTGACGAGCCGAAACCGGCCGGGTCCCAGGTGGCGCCGGCGTGGTGGCAGCGCATCGGCGGCGACCCGGAGGAGGCCCAGGAATCGGCCCGGGCCAACCCGGCCCGCGACAAAGGCACCGGCGTGAACGTGGCCGTGATCGACAGCGGCATCGACGGCAACCACCCGGACCTGAACGTCCGCGGCGGCGTCGACTGCACCTCGGGCCAGCCCGTCAAAGTCACCCCCATCGACAAGCTGGGCCACGGCACGGCCGTGGCCGGCGTCATCGGCGCCCGCAACAACAACCTCGGCATCATCGGCACGGCGCCCGGCACCCCGCTCTGGTCGGTCCGGGTAGTGACGGACGACGACGTCATCACCGAGGCGAGCCTCATCTGCGCGATCGACTGGGTCACCTCCACCCGCCGCGACGACGACCCGACAAACGACATCTCCGTGGCCAACATCAGCATCGGCGGCCCCGGCTCGGACACGGCCAACTGCGGCAAGGGCACCGACCCGATGCACTACGCCATCTGCCGCTCGATCCGCGCCGGCGTCACCTACGCTGTGGCCGCGGGGAACGAGTCCTCCAACCTGGCCGGCACCGTTCCGGCCAGCTACCACGAGGTCCTCACTGCCACCGCGATCGCCGACTTTGACGGGCAGCCGGGCGGACTCGCAGGCACCGTCTGCGGGACGGTGGACTTCGGCATCTTCGGCCAGAAGGACGACGCCCCGGCCTTCTTCTCCAACTACGCGGTAGCCGCCAAGGAGCGCCGCCATACGGTGGCGGCGCCGGGGGTCTGCGTCCTCTCCACCGCACCAGGGGGCTACGGAATCAACCACGGAACCAGTTTCGCCAGCCCCGCCGTGGCCGGCGCCGTCGCCCTCTGCATCAGCGACGGGGCCTGCCATGGTTCCGGGGCCGAGGTGGGCGAGCAATTCCTGGACCACATCGAGGCGTACAACCACCGGCACCGGGACTTCGGCTTCACCGGCGACCCGCTCCGGCCCGTTGACGCCAAGTACTACGGCTACCTGACGGAGATCGCCCGCTTCTGAGTCTGTCCCGCCCGTTTCGACGGTTCCCTGCAGTTTCGACGCTTCCAAACGTCGAGTCGGCAGGGAACCGTCGAATCGGCGCATCCGTGAGCGTTCGTTAACATCCCCGAAACATACCCGTTAACGCCCCGACACGAAAGCCTGAATCCTGTAACTTTCCTGCAACGCAGAGCCCGACTGCCTGAAACACTCCGACGCGAGGATTAAACCCGGTTGGGGGCCGGCGGCGAAGTGTCCCGGTACGACGGTTGACGAAGGGACACGCAGGTGCAGCTCACCGCGGGAAGCGTCTGGATCATCATCTCTGCAGCCCTCGCGCTGCTCATGACCCCGGCCCTGGGCCTGTTCTACGGCGGCATGACCCGCGCCAAGGCCTCCTTGAACATGATCATGATGAGCTTCGTCTCGGCGGGCATCGTCGGCGTCGTCTGGGTCCTCTGGGGCTACTCGATGTCCACCG
The DNA here is from genome assembly GCF_042668995.1 of Arthrobacter sp. NPDC057259. Lineage (NCBI taxonomy): Bacteria > Bacillati > Actinomycetota > Actinomycetes > Micrococcales > Micrococcaceae > Arthrobacter > Arthrobacter sp. NPDC057259. The sequence goes on along the minus strand of NZ_JBHUYA010000003.1, from coordinate 286,039 downwards.
GCCAGGGCGTGCTGGGCATCTTCGGAGACCCGTTCGCCAACGCGGGGCTCTCCCGGCTGATCGGCTCCCCGGACCTGATCAAGGCCGGTTTCAGCGCCACCTTCGCCATCATCACCGTCGCCCTCATCAGCGGGGCCATCGCAGACCGCACCAAATTCTCCGCCTGGGCCCTCTTCGTCCCGGTGTGGATCACCGCCGTCTACTGCCCGCTGGCGTACATGGTCTGGGGCGGCGGGCTGATGAGCCCCGGCGGGGCCGTCAGCAAGATCTTCGGCCAGGTCATCGACTTCGCCGGCGGCACCGTCGTCGAGATCGCCTCCGGCACCGCAGCCCTGGTCATGGTCCTGATCGTCGGCAACCGCCACGGTTTCGCAAAGGACCCCTCGCACCGCCCGCACAACATCCCCTTCATCATGCTGGGCGCCGGCATCCTCTGGTTCGGCTGGTTCGGCTTCAACGCCGGCGCCGCCACCACCGTGGAACAGGCCGGGCTGATCTGGGTCAACACCCTCGCCGCCCCGGCCGCCGCCATGCTCAGCTGGCTCGCCGTCGAGAAGGTCCGCCACGGCCACCCCACCTCGCTCGGCGCCGCGTCCGGCGTCGTCGCGGGCCTGGTGGCCATCACACCGTCGTGCGCCGACGTCAGTCCGCTCGCCGCCGTCGGCCTGGGCCTGCTGGCCGGCGCCGCCTGCTGCGTGTTCGTGGACCTGAAGTTCCGCTTCGGCTTCGATGACTCGCTCGACGTCGTCGGCGTCCACCTCGGCGGCGGCCTGATCGGCACCCTGGCCCTGGGCTTCATCGCCCTGCCCGTGGACGGCCACGGCGGCGGGCTGTTCTACGGCGGCGGACTGCAGCAGCTGGTGGCCCAGACGGTTGCCGTGCTGATCACCGTGCTGCTCTCGGCACTGGCGACGGCGGTCATCGGACTGGCCATCCACAAGACGATCGGTTTCCGGGTCAGCCACGAAGCCGAGGTGGCCGGCGTCGACCGCTCCGAGCACGCCGAGACCGCCTACGAATTCGACGGCCTGGCACACAGCCGCTTCAACCCCTTCGGCCACCACGGCCTCCCCCACCCGGTGCACGCGGCGGCTCCGTCGGACCACCAACGGACCGGGGAACCGGCAGAAGAACATGGTCGTGTCAAAGAGTCCGTCACGGCGGGCAACGCCGCCTGAGTGCCGGCCCGCACCGCGGTGAGCGCCTGACAGAATGAGCCTATGGACATAGCCCTCGGTTTGCTGGTGCTCGTTGCGGTTGTCTGCGCCGGAAGCGCCCTGGGCCGGAAGCTGGACATCTCCGTCCCGCTGCTGCTGGTCCTGGCCGGCGTCGCGGGGTCTTTCATTCCCTTCGTCCCGGACATCGAACTGAACCCCGAAATGGTGCTGGTGGGCCTGCTGCCGCCGCTGCTCTACGCGGCGGCGCTGCGCACCTCGCTGTTCGACTTCGGCTCCAACCGCCGCGCCATCGGCCTGCTCTCGGTGGGCTACGTGATCTTCGGAACCATCGCCGTGGGGCTGGTGGTCTGGTGGCTGTTCCCGGAAATCCCGCTCGCGGCGGCGATCGCCCTCGGCGCCGTCGTCGCCCCGCCGGACGCCGTGGCCGCCACCGCGATCGCCCGTAAGGTGGGCATGCCGCGACGCATCGTGACCATCCTGGAAGGCGAGTCACTGGTCAACGACGCCACCGCCCTGGTCTGCCTGCGCAGCGCCATCGCGGCCATCGCCGGAACCGTCTCCGCGGCCGGCATCGCGGGGGGCTTCGTGCTCGCCGCAGGCGGTGGCCTGGTGGTGGGCCTGGCCGCGGCCTACGTGCTGACCATGCTGCGCAAACGGATCCGCAACGTCGCGATCAACACCTCGACGTCGTTGATGGCCCCGTTCGTCGCCTACCTGCCGGCCGAGGCCATCCACGCCTCCGGGGTCCTCGCCGTCGTCGTCACCGGCCTGGTGATGGGGATGAAGGCGCCGTCCATGCCCAACGGCGCGGCCCGACTCAGCCAGCGCAGCAACTGGAACACCGTGCAGTTCCTGCTGGAGAACTCCGTCTTCCTGCTGATCGGCCTGCAGGTCCGGACCATCATCGAGGGCGTCCAGGACGATTCGCTCGGCGCGGGCCGGATCTGGGCCGGGTGCGCCGTGATCCTGCTGGCGGTGCTGGTGCTTCGGCCGGTGTGGGTCTTCCCGGCCACCTACCTGCCGCGGCTGATTCCCAGCATCAGGCGCAAGGACCCGGCTCCGCCCTGGCAGTTCGCAGCGATCGTGTCCTGGGCGGGCATGCGCGGGGTGGTGACCCTCGCCGCGGTGCTGGTGCTGCCGGCGGACCTGCAACACCGCTCCGTGCTGATCCTCGCCGCCCTGGTGGTGGTGGCCGGCACCCTCACCCTGCAGGGCTTCACGCTGCCCCCGCTGGTCCGGTGGCTGCGGGTGCAGGGCCCGGACCGGCGCGAGGATGCCCTCAACCAGGCGTCCCTGATGCAGCTGGCGACGGCGGCGGGCGTGGAGCGGTTGCAGGAACTGCGCACCGACAACGACCCGCCCGAAGTGATGGCGATGCTGAAGCGGCGCACCCAGGAGCGCGGCCTGGCGGCGTGGGAGCGCCTGGGCCGGCCCACCTCCGAGGCCGCCACCCCCAGCCAGCGCTATGCGGAGCTGCGCCTGGCCATGCTGGAGGCGGAACGTGCCAAGGTGCTGGAGCTTAGGCGCGGCGGGGAGTACGCCCACGAGGTGCTGAGCGAGGTCCTGGACCGGCTGGACGTCGAGGAATCCATGCTGGATATCTCCCTCGATGAGCTGGACACGGCCGGCGACGGCGGCGGCGAGGGCGTCGCGCAGCCCGGCGGCGCCTGCGGGCACCTGGAATCCGCCCCGGAGCGCGAGGTCCCCGAGGACCCCTTCTGCGCCGAATGCCGACGGGAGGGCACGACGCCGGTCCACCTCAGGATGTGCCTGGCGTGCGGAAACGTCGCCTGCTGCGACTCCTCCCCCGGCACCCACGCCACGAAGCACTACCGCTCTACCGGCCATCCCGTGATGCGCAGCGCCGAACCCGGCGAGGAGTGGCGCTGGTGCTACGAGGACGACCTGCTGGGCTAGGCACCGCTTCGCTTGCACCGGCCGGGGCCGCCGGGGATCACGATCCGGACACACGGATCCCGGCGCCGGCACGTGCCTGCCGGTGGTACCCGGGCGTACCCTCGGAGCTGTGGACATCGTTGAATTCCTGTCCCAACGGATCGGCGAGGACGAGGCCGCGGCCAAATCGCTGCTGACCGACAGGACCCTCTCCAAGTCCGGCGAATGGTACGAACAGCGGCTGCTGCTCGAGTGCGAGGCCAAACGGCGGCTGATCCAGGTGGTGGAGGCCGCCCGGCAATCCGCCCTGACGGCCATGGTCACCGAATCGGTTGACGGGGGCTCCGGGGACGGCGGCTGGGCGCCCCGGTCACTGGACTGGATGGAACGGTCGCTGCGGGCGGTGGCGATGCCCTACGTCGACCACCCCGACTTCAACGAGGACTGGCTGAGGCTCTGACGCGCCGGCCATGACGCGTCTGATGGTTCGTCCGGGCAAGGAAAGCTCCGCGCAGAGCGAACGGCCCGCACACCACGAAATATCCCGGGACCTCGGGCCGTTGCCCCCACTATGACAACTATTGGAATCATCGGTGCAGGTCACATTGGCAGCCAGGTCGCCCGCAAGGCGGTCGAACTCGGCTACGACGTCGTCATCAGCAACTCCCGCGGACCCGAGACGCTGGGCGACCTCGTCGCGGAACTGGGGCCGAAGGCCCGCGCGGCCACGGCCGCCGAAGCCGCCGCGGCCGGCGACTTCGCCGTCGTTACCGTCCCGCTGAAGAACATCGGCGACATCCCGGCCGAACCGCTGGCCGGGAAGATCGTGGTGGACACCAACAACTACTACTGGGAGCGCGACGGCCGCATCGCCGCGCTGGATAACGGCGAGGCCACCACCTCCGGCATGCTGCAGGACCTCCTGCCGCAGTCCAAGGTGGCCAAGGGCTTCAACCACATCATGTACACCCAGATCACCACCGACGGCACCCCGGCCGGCACCGACAACCGCCGGGCGCTGGCCACCGCCAGTGACTACCCGGAGGCCGCGGAACTGGTCACCCGGCTGTACGACGAGTTCGGTTTCGACACCGTCAACATCGGCCCGCTCTCCGAGAGCTGGCGCGTGGAACGCGACCGCCCTGCCTACGGCAGCCGCCAAAACGCCGAGGAACTGCGCGAGAACCTGGCCAAGGCGCCCCGCACCCTCTAGCCGAGCTCTCCGGCGCTATCCCCCGGACCGCCGGCGCCACCACGGGCGCCGGCGGTCCGGCTCCGTTGCCGGGACCTCCGGCTCCGCCGCGGCACGACGCTCCCGCCACCTGGCCACCTCGACGTCGGCGTCGCGGGTCTTCGTAATCACCGGCGGACCGCCCTGCAACTGGCGCCGGGCCTCGATGACCCGGGCGTTGAAGTCGGCGATGATCTCCCGCACCTGGGATTCCGCCACCTGCTGGTCCAGCCGGTCGTCCAGCGCAGCATCCTCGGTCCGCAGCAGGATCGCCGCCGGACCCAGTCCGCTGAGGTCCTCACGCTGCAGCAGCCCCTTGACCCACCAGTCCGGGTCGTACACCTCGCCCAGGCCCGGAATCGGCTTGCCGGCGTACTTCAGATTGTCGAACTTCCCCTGCGCCATGGCGTCCCGGACCAGGTACTCGGCCCGGGCGGCGTCGTCCACTGCGGCGCGCTTCCGCCTCAGGTTCTCCTCGGCGGCGTCCAACTCGGCCTGTTCCTCGACCGAACTGCCGCTGATCCGGAGGGACCTCAGCTCGGCGGCCCGTTCCACCCGGCGCCGGAATGCCGGGTTCCCGCCGTCGACCATACCTGCACCCCTTCCCGGGTCCGATGCCTTTCTCCCAGTATGACCAGCCGGGCCACGACGACGGAACCCCTGCATCTCGCAGGCGGAAACTTAGACCCTCCTTGTCCCTATGAACAGGGCCATGTGGCCCCCGATAACGGGTAGGTAGGGTCAAGTACACTCATGCAATGAGGCTTCTGTACATCACAGAAAGTGCGCCCAACCGCGACCCCGTGTACGGGGATGGCAGCTCCATGATCCCGTACGAAATCCTGCGGAATCTGCCCGGCGACGTCGACGTGACCCTGCTCAGCTTCGAGGGCCGGGTCGGGCTGCCGGAGGAGATCCGCGAGCGCTGCGCGGAGGTCCAGATGCTCACCCCCCGCCCGCGTGCGGCCGCCCTCATCCGCTCCCTGGGCGGCCTCAACGGTGCCGGCCGGCAGGAACGGGCGACGCGCGAGGCGACGGAGCTGACCGCCTCGCTCTCCGCCCGCGCCGACGCCACCCTCATCCACGGCCCACACGCCCTGTTCCTCTCCCGGTACGTCCACGGTCCCCTGGTGCTGCAGACCGTTGACCCCTGGTCCGTCCGGACGCAGATGGACACCGCCATCGCCGGCCGGCTGAAGGCCGCCTACCGGGCCCGGGAATTCCTGGCCCTGCGCGCCGAACGCCGGCTCCCCGCCCGGGCCCGCCTGCTCACCGTCGGAGCCAAGGACGCCGCCCGGTGGTCCGCCAGCCTGGGCCGCCCTGTCCGCAGCATCCCCAACGGCGCCGACCAGGCGGATCAGCCCGCCGCCCGGCGCGAGGACCCCGTGGTCTGCTTCGTCGGCAGCCTGAACTACGGCCCGAACATCGACAGCGCCCGGGTCCTGGTCCGGACCATCGCCCCGCTGGTTTGGGAAAGCGTCCCGCGGGCCACCTTTGTTCTCGCCGGGCGCCGGCCTGACCCGGCTGTCCTGGCCCTGGCCGGCCCGCGGGTGGAGGTCGCCGGCAACGTGCCCTCCGTCCTGGACGTCTACCGGGCCTCTGACGTGGCCGCCTTCCCGGACGAACACGGCGTCGGGATCCGCAACTCGGTGCGGGAGGCCCTGGCCGCCGGCGTGCCCGTCGTGGCCACCCCGGTGGCGGCCCGGGAGCAGGAAGCCCACCCGCTGCTGACCGTCGTCGGGGACCCGGAGGTCTTCGCCCGGCGGGTCGTGGAGGCGCTCGAGAACCGCGGGACCGGCGCGGGGACGGCAGGACCCGAGACCACGGCATCGGTCCGCTCCTGGCAGACCGCAACGCTGGAGTACCTGGCGGAGCTGCAGTCGGCCATCGGCTCTGCGGGGGCGGGGCTTCCGGCGCGGAGCAGCTCCGCATGACGCAGGCCCCGCCGGGGGAACTGGCCCGGACCGGCGTGCGCGGCGCGATGTGGCAGGGCCTTGCCTTCGCCGGCGGCCGCATCATCGTCCTCATCACCACCGTGGTCCTGGCCCGGCTGCTGTCCCCGCACGAATACGGCCTGGTGGCCTTGGCCCTGGTCCTGATGGGCTACGCGGAGACGATTGCCGACGCCGGCGTCGCCCAGGCCCTGGTGTACCTCCCCCGGACCGGAATCATCGCCCGGTCCGCGCTCATGATCTCCGCGATCCTGGGCTCCCTGCTTGGGCTCACGGCCTTCCTCGCCGCTCCCCTCATCGCCGATCTGTTCCAGCTCCCGGATGTGGTCCCCCTGGTGCAGATCCTGGGCGTCTCCGTGCTGGCCACGTCGCTGGGCGCGGTCCCCGAGGCACTGCTGCGCCGGGACCTGCACTTCAAGAAGCTCACCGCCGCCCCGGTCCTGAAGGCCGTCACCATGGGGACGGTGACCCTGTCCCTGGCGTTCACCGGCCACGGTGCATGGTCGCTGGCTGTGGGCACCGCCGCCGGGTCCGTGGCGTATGCGGCGACCTGCTGGTATCTGGTCGGGAGGCAGGCACCCTGGCAGATCTGGCGGATCAGCAAGGCAGCGCTGATGGCCAACGTCAAGTACGGCGCACCCGTGGCCGGAAGCAGCCTGCTCGCCCGGCTGATCTTCGACATCGACTACCTGATCATCGGAATCATCCTGGGCGCCCAGGCCCTTGGTTATTACACGCTGGCGTTCCGGCTTCCGGAGGTCGTGATCCTCAACGTCTTCTTCGTCCTCTCAACAGTCCTCTTCCCGCTCTACGCCCGCGTCCGCGGCGAACCCGAACGGCTCCGTGCCGGCTACCTGACCAGCGTGCGGATCCAGTCCCTCTACGGCGTCACAGCCGGGGTGGGCCTCTCCGTGGTGGCGCCGGTGCTGGTGCCGCTGGTGTTCGGCGACAAGTGGGACGAGGCCGTGCTGCCGCTGGTCTTCCTGGCCCTCTACGCCGCGGCCCGATCCCTCGGTGCGGGCGCCAATGATGTCTACAAGGCCTTGGGCCGGCCCGGGCTCTCGATCGTGGTGTCCCTGGTCCGCCTCCTGATCCTCCTGCCCGTCCTGCTGTTCTCCACGCGCTGGGGCATCGTGGGCGTGGCGGTGGCGCAACTGGTGGTGGCCGTGGTGTTCGCGGTGGGAATGCAGGTGGTCGCGGCGAAGGTCATCCAGTTGCGGCCCCGTGCACTGCTGGGCGCCATCGCCCCCGGTCTGGTCTGCGGTGCCGCGGTGGCGCTGACCGGTCTGGGGAACCTCCTGGCTCCGGAACTGGGGTCCGTGCCCTGCATGGTGCTGGTGGTCGTGGTGGCGGTCGGGGTGGTCTACGCGATAGTGCGGTTCGCCTACCGGCCGCTGCATGACGAGCTGCTGGGCATGGTCCGCCGCTCCTAGTAGCAGGCATGGTCCGCAGCTCCTAGGAGGAGGACTTACCGGCTAGGGACCCGCTGAGGCGGTCCGGCGGGACCGCTATGTCGACCCGCCGTGATGATCCGGCGGCAGGCAGTGCTGCTAGGCCGGCCGCCGACCCGTGACGGTACCGGCCGGGATGGCGACCGGGAACAGCCGCAGCCCCAGTGCCACCCGCCCCGCGACGGCCTTCAGCAGGCCGAAGCGGACCCCCTGCCGGAGCGCCAGGGTACCGCGTACCGCCTCCGGGGAGTCGACCGGCACCAGCCGGGCCGGGCCGTCGAGGCCGGGGACGTTCCAGTGCACCGTGATGTCCTCGAAGCCGTGCTTGCGGAACGTTTGCTTCCAGCCCGCCACCGTGTGCGGTCCGCGCCCGGCGGCGGTGCGCCGGACCTGGGCGCAGACCCATCCCCCGGGTTCCACGTCCGCTGCCGCCCGCTCGAAGAGGCCGGCGTCGGGTTCACGCAGGAGCACGACGTCGAACTGCGCCCCGGGCGCGCCCGTGCCTGTGCCCACCGGCCGGGCATCAGGGTCCAGCAGCTGGAGTGCGGCCAGCAGCTCCGGGTCGATCGATCCCCCGTAGCCCAGGTGCCGGGGCTGCAGCACGGGGGTCAGGAAACGCCAGTCCAGCATCCGCCAGCGGTGCAGGGTCAGTCCGGGACGTCCGCCCGGATCCGCCTCCGGGGCCGGAAGGGTCCGGGAGGAGATGCTGTTCCAGACCGTTTCGGTGGCCAGGCGGCGGACCAGCTCACGGGACAGCCCGGCGTCGATCACGCGGGCGCCGGGCAGCCTAGTGGCCAGCTGCAGGTAAGACTTGCGCCAGTGCTCCAGCAGCTCCACCGTGTGCTCGCCCTTCCGGGCGAACATCACCTCGCCGGGGGCATCGAGCACCAGCAGCACGTCGGGCGCCGGTCCCAGTTTCACCGCCAGGGTATTGGTCAGGCCCGCACTGGTGTGGCCGCCGCCGACCTGCGGCAGGAGCGCGTCGTAAGCCACCCGGTCCATCAGCACCACCCGGCCGCGGAGGCTGTGGTAGCGGGCCTTGGTGCCGCCCTTGAGCACCCGGAACATCTTCTTGGCGGTCCGGCCGCCGGGCAGCCGCTCAAGCCACCGGTCCCACGGGCCCGCGCCCCAGAGCCCCATGTAGACATAGGACGTGGGGATGGGAAAGTCGGCGCGGAGCCCGTGCAGGAGCGTGGTTTTGCCGGCACCGTCCGGCGCCATGACGCCCACCACCGGGCCGGGGCCGGGGAGCCGCGGGGTCATCAGCCGGAGGGTCCTGTGGCCCAGCCAGCGGCCGCGGCTGGCCAGCGGCTGGGTACGGGTCCAGGCACGCCGCCACCGTCCGGCGAGATCGCGGACGCCGTCGAAGTTCCCCGCGTTGACGGCGTCGAGCAGGGCGAACGCCGCGCCGGTGCCACTTCGCCGGTCCACGTACTCGGCGACGGGTCCGGCGGCAGAGGCGACTCCGGCGGACGCGAGCGCCGCGGCCTGGCGGTCCGCCGCTATCCCGCCCTTGTCCAGGACCAGGTGCAACAGGTGCAGCCAGGCCTTGTCGGCCGGTGAGGGGAGCCACAGGCCATCCTGCCTGACACGGCGGTCAAGGCAGCCGGCGGCCAGCGGTGTGCTCCACTGCTGGAAGCGGCCGAAGGAAACCTCTGACACGACGTCGAGTTTGAGCCAGAATTCGTCGGCGTCCATGTAGCCGAAGTAGAACCGGTGGCTGCCGTGCCCGGTGGCGTGCACGCGGCACAGCCCGATCCGTGCCATCAGCCCGTCCAGCTGGGGCAGCATCCGCGGATCCACCAGCAGGTCCACGTCGCCGTCCGGGCAGGCCAGATCGTCCTCGCCGCGCAGCAGCACCCATGGCAGGCCGGTGTCCTCGAGGGCGCGAAACGCTTCAAGCACGGTGGGGTGGGCGGCCGGGAGGCGTGTCTGGGGGTGGATGCTCACGGCGCGCACCCGCCGTCGTCCGTCGAGTGTGCCATGTCCGCGAGACCTCCTAGACCGGATCCGGCCAGTCCCGCGGACTCCCGCCCACGGCCGCAAAGACGGCCGCTGTCAGCCCGGGGACAATCAGCCCGCAGGGGGCTGGCACGGCGTTGCCGCCGCCGGAAAATGTGTCTCCAGCCTAGGAGCGGCGGCCCCGCCTGTCACGAGTAGCGGCACGGGGATGCCGGTGCCCGGGTACTTGGCCGCTACCCGTAAACGCGCACCCGGCCCCCGGCGCCGGAAGATCAGAGCCGCGGCAGGGCGTCCTCGCGGACCTGCTTGCGGAGGATCTTGCCCAGCATGGACCGGGGCAGGTCGGGGACAACCACCACCCGGCGCGGAACCTTGTAGCCGGCCAGGTGGTCCCGGCAGTGGGCGCGCAGCGCCTCCTCGTCCAGGGCGGTGCCGGGTTCGAGTTCGACTGCGGCCACCACCATCTCGCCGCCGCGTTCCAGCGGCTTGCCCACCACCGCGGCGTCGCGGACGTCCGGGTGCAGGCGCAGCACGGCCTCCACCTCGGTGGGCGAGACATTGAAGCCACCGGTGATGATCAGTTCCTTGGCGCGGTCCACCACGGTGGTGAACCCGTCGGCATCGACGGTCACCACGTCGCCGGTCCGGAGCCAGCCGTCCGCCGTCAGGGTTTTGGCTGTTTCCTCGGGGTTGTTCCAGTAGCCCTGGAAGACCTGCGGGCCCTTGATCAACAGCTCCCCGGGCTGGCCCTGCGGGACCTCCACGGAGGGATCGTCGACGTCGACCACTTTCATCAGCGTGGACGGGAACGGCACGCCGATGGTCCCGGTGCGGCGGGTGGGGTGGAAGGGGTTGCCGAGCGCCACCGGGGAGGACTCGGTCATCCCGTAGCCCTCAACCAGCAGGCCGCCGGAGACCGATTCCCAGAGTTCCACCACGTGGTCTGGCAAGTTCATGGCCCCGGAGATGCAGTACTTGCAGGAGCGCAGGGAGATGCCCTTCTCCTTCGCCGCCATGGCGGTGCGCTCGTAGATTGGCGGAACGGCGCAGTAGACGGTGGCGGGCGACTTCTTCATGGCGGCCAGGATCAGGTCCGGGTCGAACTTGGGGAAGAGCACCAGCAGGCCCTGCTTGCGGATCCCGTAGGTCAGGTAGAGCGTCATGCCGAAGGCGTGGAACATCGGCAGGATCGCGTAAAAGATCTCCTTGCGGTATTCCGCGCCGGCCATCCAGGCCTCACCCTGCAGCGCGTTGGCGTAGAGGTTGAAGTGCGTCAGCATGGCGCCCTTGGGCCGGCCGGTGGTGCCGGAGGTGTACTGGATCGCGGCGAGGTCCGTGACCGCCGGGCGGGGGTGCGAGGGGTCGATCCGGCCGTGGCCCAGTAGCTCCTTCCACGGCGTTGTGCCGGGGGCCGGCGCGGTGAGCGATTCCCGGGTCTGGCGGAACTTCTTCACCGGCAAGGAGAGGGCCAGCCGTTTGACGGCCGGGAACGCCTCGAGGAGGTTCACCGACACGACGTGGTCGATTTCGATGTCGGCCGGGAACTCGCGGACGGCGGCGGCGGCCTTGTCCCAGGCGATCACCACGCGTGCCTGGTGGTCCTCGAATTGGTGGCGCAGCTCGCGGGAGGTGTACAGCGGGTTGTGTTCGACGACGACGGCGCCCAGGCGGAGGACCGCGTAGAACGCGACGACGTGCTGAGGGCAGTTGGGCAGGATCAGGGCCACCCTGTCGCCGGCGCGCACGCCCAAGCGGCGCAGCCCCTCGGCTGCCCGGTCCACCTGCTCGCCGAGCTCGGTGTAGCTGGTCCGCCGGCCGAAGAACTCCATGGCGGGTGCGGTACCGGCCTCGCTCACGGACCGTTCGAACATGGACACGAGCGACTCCGTGGGCAGCTCGATGTCGGCCGGGACGCCCGGCTGGTAGTTCTTCAGCCAGGGCCGGGAGTCCGTGTTGTGCATGTTCACATCTTGCCGTGAACCCGCAGCGGACCTTAAATTTCCCGGGTCACCGCCGGTTGCGTGCCGGGGCCCGCGCCGGGTCAGAGCACCCCGGCGGTGGCGGCGTGCCGCCACAGCCAAAAGTCCCGGTCCCCGAAGACCGCCTGCCGCACCTCGGCCGGGCCGCACGGCGCGTGTCCGGCAGGTGCGGACACGGGTCCCGCGCCGGCGTCGACGGCGTGCGCAGGGTGGTCGGCGGCGGCGCCGGGCTGGGCCGCCTGCACTTCCGGTCCCCCCGGTACCGCCCCGCCGCGTCCGGCCTCAGCACCCTGGGCCTGTCCCACTGGCTCTGCCGATTCCGCGGCGAGCCTAAAGGCGAGGGTGGAGGCGGACCGTGCCCAGGTGGCCAGCACCAGTGCGGGCAGCAGCGCGGGGTCGATGTCGCGGCGGACCAGGTGCTGGCGCAGGGGCTCGCGCGCCCAGCCGTCCCGGCCGAAGGCGGTGTCGAAAGCCGCCAGCTGGGCCGGCCGTTCGAACGCCTGCTCGGCGGACTCGCTGAGGTACTGCAGGTAGAAGGTCAGGTCGTGTCCGGGCAACCCGTAGGCGGACGCGCGCTCCCAATCCATCACCTGGAGCCGCCCGGCCGGGCCGATCAGCAGGTTGGGGTGGCTGAGGTCGGCGTGTTCGAACACGGACGGCAGTTGAGCCAAACGCAGCGGCTCCAACGCCTCGTGGGTCCGGCCGACCAGGTCCGCGAGTTCGTCCTCGCCGGGTAGCAGCAGCTCCAGCGCCTGCAGGGGCCGCTGCACGGTGCGCTCGTACCAACCCTCGTTTCCCGCTGCGGGCCGGGTGCAGGGCAGCGAATCGATGAAGTCCACGCCGAGGGCGACGGCTACCGGCAGGTCCGCGGCCACCCGGTCGGGGTCCAGGGCCGGGCCGGTCAGCGGGGTTTCGACCAGGACGGTGTGTCCGGACAGATCCAGGGCGGCGACGACACGGGGCACACCCTCGACCTGATCCCCGCCGAGGACTCCGAGTTGCCAGAGCATGTCCGCCTCCCGGAGCACCCCCTCGTTGTCACCGGGGCAGCGCGGCACCTTCACCACGAGCGAGGGCTGCCGCGCGCCGGGGGCGAAGATGAGGGCGACAACGTGCCGGGAGGTGGTGAACTGCGGGGTGATGAAGACCGTGGTCCAGTCCCGGCCCAGGCCGAGGCCGGCGAGGTCCCATTCGTCATAGTGGCCCCGAAGGACGGCGTCGATGAAGCTGCCGCCGGCGGCAAGGACCGGGAACGGCGTCGCCGTGGCCTTACGGGGCGTACGCATACTGCACCACCCAGTCCACCTCGATGTGGCCGGAGACCGACGGCGCCGGCGTTCCGGCGTCGGCCCCGTCCTTCGTCTCGGCCTGCAGCGTCCACCTCATGCCGGTGTTGGGAACGCCGTCCGGCATTGTTGTTTCCCCCACGAGTTCACCGTCCCAAAACCACTTGACCTTGCCTGGAGTCCATTCCGTCGTCGCCACGTGCCACCCGGTTCCGTCCGTGGCGGAGGTGTTCCGGGTAGTCGGGTCGAAGCGGTCCGGACCTTTCAGCGGGGAATCCTTGATGGCGGATACCCCGTAAAACGGGCCGTTGAGTTCCCCCTCCGGCCAGTCGATCTCCCCGTCCAGCCAGTTATCGCTAGTGGGCCACAGCAGGAAGGCGATCTTGTACCCGGGCATCGTGTCGGCCCGGAACCGGATGGAATAGCGGCCATAGCGCTGCCCGTCGTAGCCGAAGGGCACCACGCTGGCCACCCTGGGCTTCCCCCCGGAGCTGTGGAGGAAGAAGTCCAGCTTTCCGTCCTTGACCGACAGGACCTTGTCCGGGGTGTAGACGCCCTGGCCCGATGTGTCGGGCAGGTCGTGGTAGCCCCGCATGTCCGGTCCGTACACGTCGCCGACCGCGCCCATCGGTGCCGCCCGGGTGAAGTCCTGCGTCCCCGTCTGCTTCCAGCCGGGGAGGTCCCCCACCGGCATGGCCGTTGCCGGGGGCGACGGTTTGAGCAGCATGGCGATGGTCATGGTGATCCCTGCGGCGAGCAGGACGACGATCACCCTGATCAACACCATGCCGCTCCTCGTCACGCTAGCCGGTCTTGGCGAGTTCGTAGATCCGGACTGCGCCGTTCTCGAACACCCGCTGGACGTTGGAGGATCCGGCCAGTTGCCGCTCCAGGGTGGGGAGCGTGCCAGGATCGAAGAGATTATCCTTGGCGGCCTGCGCGATCTGCGAGTCGGAGAAGACCACGAAGATCCGGTCCGGCTTGAAGTTGCGGTCCGCATACCGGGCTACGTCCACCGAGGTCAGGCCGTGGCCGGAGGACTGGATGAACTTGGTCAGCGAAGCCGTCCGTCCCGCATCCAGGTAGCTGGGGTAGTTCGGGCCCACCAGCAGCGGGAAGAAGGCGTTCGTTTCCATCACCGCGTCCTTGGGGTTGACCGTCGAGTCCAGCCACTGGGCCGCGGCGACGTCTTCCTTGGGGACGCGGAACTTGGCCTCGTTCTGGAAGTAGGTGATGGTGAACAGGAGGGCCATGGCGGTCAGCGCTGCGGTGGTACCGATGGCCGCCCGGCGGGTCCGCAGAGGACCGGCCCAGAAGAGCCACGCGGCGCCGACGGCCAGCCAGGGAAGGGCGAACAGGTAGACCCGGAACTTCGCCTCGCCGCCGTAGGACTGGATCAGCAGCCAGAACAGCGGCGCGACGGCCAGCCAGGCCACCATGATCGTCTGCCGGACGTTGCCGCGCAGCAGGTTGCGAACGAAACCGCCCACGCCCAGCACGCCGATGAGGATTGACAAGGCCTCCGGCGCCCGGCCCAGCAGGCCGGTGGGCCCGCCGTCCGGCGGTTCGTAGCTGGCGTTCTTCAGGAAGTCGAAGCCGAAGAGTCCGTACTTGCCGGCCACGAAGTCGAGGTTGGGCAGCAGGTACAGGACGGCAAGCACCGCCAGGACCGGGCCCGCCCACCGCGGCCGGAAGTAGCCGAAGACGAACAGCGGCAACAGCGCCAGGCTCGCCAGGTAGGGAGTGAGCTGGTGGCTGGCCACCGAGACCGCCTGGAGGACCAGCAGGACAATCACCGCCGGCAGCACCAGGGTCTGGGCAAAGGGCCGGGGCTGCGCCTCATCCTGTGCCGTAGCCGCCCGTTCGGCCCGGCGGCGGCTCAGCTTCTCCTCCCAGGCGACGGCGAACCGGGCCGGGGTGCCGCGCAGGAAGGTCAGGGCGATCAGGCACATCGTCAGGTACAGCGTGTAGGAGAACGCCTGCGGGGAGTAGTAGTTCTGGTTGACCCAGTTGGTCAGTGCAAACACCAGGGCCGCCGTCCACTGGATCCTGCGGTTGCTGGACAGGACCCGGACAATCGCCAGAACCAGCGCCACACCCAGCACCGCGAAGCTGAACTCTGCCAGCGAGGCGTAGCCGATGGCGTCCGGGTAACCCACCGCGTCACCCAGGAAGGCGCTGGCGGAGAAGAACCCGGGCCAGCGGTTGTAGATATCGATCGAGGCGTCCACCTGGCCGGAGGCCCCGATGTAGTCGGTCACGGCGATGTGCTTGTACGTCCACGGGAGCCGGGGAACGCTGACCACCATGGCCGCCGATGCGTAGAGCATGGCCACGAGGCCGGTGAAGGAGACCGCGAGGAAGGGGGTGGATGCCATTTCCCGGGCCGCAACCGCCCAGATGCAAAGCCCGGCTACGGCGGCGACGGCCACGAACCAGATCGGCGGGAACGTCGAGAGCAGCCCGGCGTCGCCCTTCAGTCCCTCGCCGGTAACGGACAGGGCCACGCCCCAGAGGACCAGGGCCGCAGCCAGCACGGCCCACGGGATGTGGCTGGCGGGGCTGCTGTTCCGCAGGCCCTCCAGGCTGAGGAGCCGCCGCCATTGCTGCGGCTCCCGGTCCGTGGCCGGGGCGGGCAGGACGATCACCAGGACGGAGGACGCGATCAGCACCGCGGCCGCGACGGGCCGCGGCTGCCACAGGTGGGTCCACACCATCGCCAGCGACAGGATGGTGTAGACGGCGGCGCTGAGTACCAGGGTGCCGATGGCCCGCGCGAGCGGATCAACGCCGGTGAGCCGCCGTACCACCACCCACCCCGGAAGGATCAGGCAGCCGAGCAGCGTCACCGGGGCCAGCGCGGGTCCTCCCAGCCCGAGCAGGATCAGTGCTGCCAGGACGACTCCGGCAATGGCCAGGCCGACATCCAGGGGGCGCTCCGTACGGAGCCTGTTCACCGACGAGAGGGGCGCCCTGGGCGCCGGCTTCTCGTTTTCCATAATGAGACTCATGAACTTGACTTCCTCGCTTGTTGAAAAAGTGGCGAGGGGAAAACGGTGTTCCATGGTGACGCCGAATTCCCCTCAAAACTGTGCGTCGTGTGCTGCGTTGCGGCTGCCTACGCGGCTCGTCGGCGCCGGCAGGAGCGGCGCTGCAGCAGGTAGTTGAACGGGCCGCGGGCCACCGAGACGAGCTCGGTGCGCAGCGCCTTTGCCATCACCGGGTTCCTCGGGACTTCGTCGGCCGTCTCGCCGTCGGCATGCGCGCGGGTGTTGCGCAGGAAGTAGACGGCGCCGCGGGGAGCCCGGACCAGCGCCATCCGGGCGGTCCGGGGGTTGAGCATGATCTTGGTCAGCCATGCTCCCAGGCCGTTGCCGTAGCCCCGGGCCTGGACGATCAGGTCGTCGAGTTCGGCGCGGTGCCGATGCCAGACGACGGCGGAGGGCTGGACCACCAGCGACCGCCCGGACAGGATGACCCGGGTGAACATGTCCAGGTCCTCGCCCCCGCCGGTCCGAGTGCCTACCCCCAGGGCAGGATCGAAGGCGCCGAGCGACAGGGCCGTCCGGCGGTCGAGGGCGAAGTTCGCTCCCGTCCCATAGGCCCCCACGCAGAACGGGAAGACCGGCATGTCCGCCGGCGGGTCGGCCAGGGAGTAAACCTTGGGCGCCACGGCCTTGGACCAGCTCACCCGCCCCTCGAAGTATCCCTGCGCCAGCGAGCGCAGCTCGCCCGCCGGGACCAGCCCGGTGACACAGGCGACGTCGGAGGCCTGCTCGAAGCCGGCGGCGATCCCCCTCAGCCACCCCGGGTCCACCACGACGTCGTCGTCGGTGTAGGCGACGATGTCGCCGCGCGCGTGCCGGAGTCCGGCGTTGCGTGCGTTGGATAGTCCGGGGCGCCGCTCGGAGATGAGGACCAGCCGCGCGTCGGAGAACTCGGTCCGGACCAGGTCACGGGTGGCGCTGGTCCGGGCGGCGTTGTCCACGACGATGACGTCGAAGTCCGGGTAATCGAGGCGGAGGATGGCGTGCAGTGCCTTCCGGAGCAGCTCCGGCCGGTCCCGCGTGCAGACGACGACACTGATCGGTGGCGTGGTGGTGGAAACCGACGCCGGGACCCTCGGGAGGTCGGCGGCTGCCTCCTCGAGCCGGGTCCGGGAAAGCGTTCCGTCGGCCGTTTCCAGGTCGACGAAGCCGCGGACGGCGGCACCGTCCCTGACCAGCAGACGCGCCCGCCGGTAACCGTGCGCGTCCTGCAGCCGCAGTTCGCTGCACCCGCCCAGGGATCCCAGGTCCACGGCTCCGACCCAGAGGGCACCGGCCCAGTCGGGGGCCGCTTCGGCCCCCATGGCCGGGGCCAGCTCGAGGACCGCGCCCGCCGGTTCTGGCCGGCGCGGCGCGGCGACGTCGATCACGTGGCTTCCCGCCAAGGCTGCTGGGCCGCAGGAGCGGCGGCAGCCAGGGGGGAGCCCTCACCGGTGCCAAGCCTGCGGCCGCTGACGTAGCCGGCGGCGGTCACGCCCAGCACCGCCACATAGGCGCCGGCTCGTTGCAGGCCCTGCGGGTCCTTGCCGCGGCCCCAGTCCGACAGGGCCCCGACGAACGCCCGGGGCAGGACGCTGCGGACATACCGCCGTTCCGGCCCCAGGGCCCGCTTGTGGCCCACGACCTTGCTGACCTGGGCCTTGGAGAGGCCCTCGGACCAGGCGCGCTCGAGCATGTACCGGAACGTTCCCCGCTGGACCGGAACGTGGTGCCGGACCACGGCAGCGGGTTCGTAGACAACCCGCGAGCCGGGGGATCCGATGGCCGCACGGATGCAGATCTCGGTCTCCTCACATCCCAGGGGCTTGGTTGCCTGCCGGCCAAGGCTGACATTGAAGCCGCCCACGTGCTGGAGGATCTCGCGACGGAAGGACATGTTGGCACCCACCACGTTGCGGACCTCGGAGGCCACTGTGGGCAGGCCGCGGTGGCTGCAGCCGACGATCCAGTCCAGCTCGGGACCGAAGTGGCCGGGCCGGCCGCCTTCCCAGACGGGTTCGACGCGACCGCCGACGGCCAGCACATCCGAGTCGTCGTAGAGGGCCGTGAGGCGCTCCAGCCACGTCGGCTCGGCCTCGGCGTCGTCGTCCAGGAAGGCGACGATGTCGGAAGTCACGAGCGCGGCGCCGGTGTTCCGGGCCCCGGAGAGTCCCTTCGGACCGGTGCTCTCGACGAGGGTCACGTCCTGG
The DNA here is from genome assembly GCF_042668995.1 of Arthrobacter sp. NPDC057259. NCBI lineage: Bacteria > Bacillati > Actinomycetota > Actinomycetes > Micrococcales > Micrococcaceae > Arthrobacter > Arthrobacter sp. NPDC057259. The sequence goes on along the minus strand of NZ_JBHUYA010000003.1, from coordinate 267,868 downwards.
ACAGTCGCCACGAGCCGCTTGTACAGGTCCACGTTGTGGTCAACCACCACGATCACCTGTTCGGGCCGGAGGGTCTGGGCGTGGACGGAGTCGATCACGCGCATCAGCAGGTCCCAGCGCTGCTCGGTATAGGAGCAGATCACCACCGAAACCGACGGACGGAAGTTGGCGTTGAGCATCTCAAGCCCCTTCCGCCACCGTGAGCACGCTGCGCGGGTCCGTGGGAGTGCGGGCGAAGCGGACGTCCGGGTAGGTGTACTTCACCCGGCGCAGCGCCTCGGGCCGGGCGCCGGCGGAGGGCGCCTCCCAGCTGGTGCATTCCTTGGCCAGGGTGCGCAGTACGCGCCAGCCGTCGCGGAAGGTCTGCAGGTTCGAAACCCCGGAGATGCGGTCCAGCTCGAAGCTGGGCACCTCAGCGATCCGCAGGCCGGCGCGGGCCGCCCGGACGATCAGCTCGGTCTCGATTTCGAAGCCGTCCGATTCGAGCTGCAGTACCTCCAGGCATTCGCGCCGCAGGGCGATGTAGCCGTAGCAGAGGTCCGAGTAGTTGCTGCGGAGGACCGTGTTGGCGAGGCCGGTGAGCACCCGGTTGCCGGTGTTGCGCAGCCAGGTCAGGTCCTCCGAGCCTCCGCCGGTGACGTACCGGGAGCCCTTGACGAAGTCGTAGTCGTGCTGGAGCGGAGAGACGAACCAGCCGATCTCCTGCGGATCCATGCTGCCGTCGGCGTCGAGCATCACGATGATGTCCCCGGAGGCGGCGGCGAAGCCGGCCCGGACCGCGATGCCCTTGCCCTTACGCGGCTCCTTGACCACGACGACGTCGACCCGCAGGGCGCGGGCGACGTCGACGGTGTGATCCCGCGAGCGTCCGTCGACGATCACCACCTCGTCTACGTACGACGGCATGCGCCGCAGCACCCAGGGCAGATTCATTTCCTCATTGAGGGTTGGAATTACCACGCTGACGGTCGCCCGGAGCGCGGAACTATCGGTTGTTGAGACAGATCTTGGGGCCAAATTTTGAACTGACAAAAGCCTCACCACTTCATGAATTTAGACGCCCGGGAATTACCCCCAGCGATTGAGAACCTATCGGACAAATTCGGAGAGAATTTCACAAACCTGTACCGACCCATATCCCAGCTTTGCCACTGGGCTGTGGCCATATCCGAAGCCTAAAGTTCACCTAAAGTTGTGTCACGAGTGGCTGTTACTTGGGCGTGTGTACTCATATCCGCAGTAGCAATGGACCCCTACTTGGGTCCCCCGACCTGGCTACTCGGGCCGCCCGGCAGGTTCCGCGTTGGACTACTCAGCCGCCCGTGGCCGGCCGCCAGGCCGCGGGAAACAGCGGAATGACGGGGCTGAAGCCGCACCGCCGTCCCGTTTCCGCGGAATCACTCCAGTCCGGGCGCCAGCCGTGCCGGCAACTGCCCGGCATGCGCGGCCGGGGGCGGGCCACTCCCTTCCGGGACCGCCGGCCTGCGTACGCCGGCCCGGACAGCCCACCTGGCATTCCCGGTCGAGACCCTCAATTCGCGCCCCTAAGACGACAACGCTTGAGTGCCTAAATTAGTTTACAAAGAATTAGCAAAAGGATCTATCCAGCCGGTCGGCCGGTAGCTACCATGGCCTCATTCAACACCGGACAATTGTGCCCGCATGAGGGCCCGCGTCCAAAACCCTCCCGCGCCAATGATTGTCGCGGCATCAAAGAAAATGGTCCCAATGATGAAACGAATATCGCACTGGCTTAGCCGGTCCCTGGTGGTGGCCCTGGCCGTCGCCGGCGGCATGTTGGGGGTCGCCGGAAGCGCATCGGCTGCGGACAGCTACGGAACTCCCAGCATCAGTTTTAGCGGCGTCAGCAACCCTCCCACTTCGGACAAGCCCCAGAGCAAGCTGTGGTGGAATGACGGCTCCTGGTGGGCTGACATGTGGACCTCCGGCAGCGGCTGGCACATCTTCCGGCTGGACGTCCCCACCAACAAGTGGGTGGACACGGGGCTGCTCAACGACAGCCGGGCGAACACCCTGGCTGACGTGCTGTGGGACGGCGGCAAGCTCTACATCGCCTCGCACGTGGTGACCGTCTCCACGGACTCCACGCCGAAGCCCTCCCTCTCCGGGCAGCCGGCCAAGCTCTACCGCTACAGCTACTCGGGCGGCACGTACACCCTGGACGCCGGATTCCCCACCACCATCACCAACCAGAGCAGTGAGTCGATGACGATCGATAAGGACACCACCGGCGCCATCTGGGCGACCTGGACGCAGGTGACCGGCGACTCGACCAACGGCTACAAGAGCACGGTCTACGTCAACAATTCGGCGCCCGGCGGGACCAGCTGGAACACCCCCTTTGTCATCCCGGTTGCCAATCCCACAGCCGCGGCGGACGACATCTCCGCGATCGTGGCGTTCGGCAGTAACAAGATCGGCGTGATGTGGAGTGACCAGCTCACGGACAGCGTGCACTGGGCCATCCGCACCGACGGCACCAATCCGACCGCTACATCGTCATGGCGTTTCCAGGACGCCATCAAGGGCAAGGGCCAGGCGGACGACCACCTGAACATCAAGACCCTGCAGGCGGACAACAGCGGCCGTGTCTTTGCGGCCGTCAAGACCAGCCTGAACGACACCTCCACGGATAAGACCCTGCCGCAGTTGCTGCTGCTGGTCTTCAAGCCGGCCACCGGGTCCTTCAGCCAGTCCACCATCGCCTCCGTCGGCGACTGCGTGTCGCGGCCGCAGATCCTGCTGGATACCCAGAACAACGTGGTGCACGCCTTCCACACCGCCCCGGGCAGCACCGTGACCGGATGCGCGTACTCGGGCGTCGCCGGCGCCATCTACGAGAAGACCGCCCCGATGGACAACCCGGTCTTCGGCTCGGGCCGCGGCACCCCGGTAATTCAGGACGGCGCATCATTCAATATGAACGACGTCACCACCACGAAGCAAAGCGTGAACAGCACCAGCGGCATGGCGATCATGGCCAGCAACATGGTCACCAAAACCTACTGGTTCGCCTACCGCGGCCTGGGAAGCACCCCGCCGCCGGCCCCGAAACCGGTGGCATCCTTCACGGCGACGCCGACGTCGGGCACCGCACCGCTGAACGTTGCCTTCACCGACACCTCCTCCGGCTCCCCGACCTCGTGGGCGTGGGACTTCGGTGACGGAACTTCCGCGACCACCCAGAATCCCTCCCACACCTACGCGGCGGGAACGTTCACGGCCAAGCTGACCGCCACCAACAGCGCCGGGTCCTCGACCTCCAGCGCCGTGATCACGGTCGGCTCCGCTCCACCGCCACCGCCCCCGCCGCCGACGTCGTCGGGCATCACGGTGGGCGCCTCGTCCACGGCGGTCGCCACCACGGCCAGCTCCACGGTCAGCCTGGCCAAGCCCTCCGGGGTGGCAGCCGGTGACGTCCTGGTCGCCGCCATCACCGCAGACCTCGGCCCGTCCGTGACCGCACCCGCAGGCTGGACGCCGATCGTCAACGGGCTGGGCATCAACAGCTCCGCCAGCAGCGGGGCCAAGGTCTTCAGCTACTACCACGTGGTGGGATCCGCGGACCCGGCCAGCTACAGCTGGACACTGAGCACAGCCGTCAAATGGGGGGCCGGGGTGACCGCCTACCGCGGCGTCAACACCACGACGCCGCTGGACAGCTCGGTCGCAACCACGGTCAACACCACGTACTCGGCCACCAGCATCACAGCCCCGAGCATTACCACCGCCAGCAACGGGGCCATGCTGATCGGCGGGGTCGGCTTTGACAGCTCCAGCCCGGGCGCCACCCCGCCGGGCGGCTGGACCGAACGCTGGGAATCCAGCGGCGGTCAGATCGGTGAACTCGCCGATGCGCCGCAGGCCAACGCCGGGGCCTCCGGCACCGCCACCTGGACGTTCGGCACGGCCAAGGCCGTGGGCGTCTGGCGCACCGCGCTGAAGCCGGCCTAGCCGCGGCAGCAACACCAAGCAATCCACACAGGGCGATGCCCCGGCCGGATCCGGCCGGGGCATTCTCTTGCGTTGTGCAGGTTCCCCAACTGACCGGCAACTGGGGCCGTTTTGGGGCATAAAAACGGCCTCAGCTGTAGTCAGTAGGGCGTCAGAGGGCGGACCAGCCGCCGTCGGAGGCGAGCACCGCGCCGTTGATGTTGGTGCCGTCGTCGCTGAGCAGGAAGGTGATGGAGGCCGCCAGTTGGGCGGCCGTGGCGGGTGTCGGAATGTTCGCGCCCATCAGCGGCCCCAGCCGCTCGACCGCCAGTTGCGAACCCCATTCGGCGACGATGTTGGTGATGGTCGCACCGGGGGCAACCGTATTAAAACGCAGCCCCTTGGGCCCATACATCACCGCCGAGTTCTTGGTCAGCCCGATGACGGCGTGCTTGGAAGCGGTGTACGCGGCGCCGGCAGCGGAGCCGCGCAGGCCGGCTTCGGAGGAGACATTGACGACCGAGCCCGTCCCCGCCTCCAGCATCAGCGGCAGGACGGCCCGCGTCAGGCGCATCAGCCCGGTGACATTGATCCGGAACACGCGGTCCCAGACCGCGTCGTCCACCTCGTGGATCGGGGCGAAGTTGTCCATGATTCCGGCGACGTTCGCCAGGGCGTCCACGCGGCCCGCGGCGGCCTCGACGACGGCGGCGACGGTCTCCGCGGCGGAGATGTCCCCCGCGACGGGAACGATCTCCAGCTCCCCGTGCCGGGCCACCAGCTCATCGAGGCGCTCCGCGCTCACGTCAGCGGCAACTACCCGGCCGCCCTCCTTCGCGACCCGGAGGGCCGTGGCCAGCCCGATGCCCGAACCAGCCCCGGTGACGATGACGGTCCTCCCCGAGAACCGGCCGGGGGTGATGCTTTCCTGCCATGCAGCTTCGTTGCCCATGATGTCCTTCCAGACGCAGCAGTCCTTGACAGCGCCAGCTTAGGGCAGGGGAAGCCGGGGGAACATGGGTCACGGTTTGACGGGAGCGCCGGGTGTTGTTCACAGTGATTGAGTGCTCTTGAACGTCGAACCAAGCGCTCCGGGCACGTCCGCCCCCGGCGCCCTCCCGCGGGGTCGGCAGGCAGCCGCCCTGGCCGCCTTCCTGGCCGTCTCCTTTGTGGTGTCCTTCGTGGGGTCCCTGCCCATCCGGGCCAACGCTGCCGGCTGGTACCCCACCGCCCTGACGGCCCCGTGGACGCCGTCTGCGCTGGTCTTCGGTTCCGTCTGGCTGCTGCTCTACGCGGGCATGGCCGTGGCGGCCTGGCTGGTCTGGCGGCAGCGGCTTTTCCCGCGCCGCCAGGCCCTGTTCGCCTACGGCGGCCTGCTGGTGCTGAATCTGGCGTGGCCCCTGATGTTTTTCGGCATGTATCCGCTGCTGGGGTCGGCCGCACTGTGGCTGGCCCTGGGGCTGATCGCGGCGCACGCTGCCCTGGCCGCCGCCACGGTATTCCGCTTCGGGCCGATCAGCACCGCGGCCGGACTCCTGATGCTCCCGTACCTGTCCTGGCTGGTCTTCTCGGCCAGCCTGAACCTGTACGCCGCCATCAACAACTGAGCGCGGCGTAGAGGTTCAGGGGGACCGGTTCAGGGCGCGCCGCTCAGGCGCGCGCAGGTTCGACAAGGAGCGCGTCGACCTGGCCGAGGGCGCCCTTCATGCCTTCCTCCATGCCCATGGCGACAATCTTTTCCATCTGTTCCTGGGTTTCGAAGGTTGAGACCACGCTCATCCGGGTGCGGCCGCCCAGGTCCTCGAGGGTGACGACGCCGTGGATGGTGCCCATCTCCGCGACCGGCTCGCCGTCGTCGTCGGCGAAACCGTCGTCGAACACCAGGCGGTGCGGGGCCTCCAGGGAGACGAAGCGCCACCAGCCGCGGGCCTTCTCCCCCGCGGGTCCGGTCATGTAATAGGTAGCCTCCCCGCCGGGGACGAAGTCATGCTTTTCGAAGGTCGCCGGCCAGGTGGGCGGACCCCACCAGCGCTCGAGCTGCCGCGGATCCTCCCAGATCTGCCAGACGCGCTCGACTCCGGCGTCGAACTCCGCGATCACGGTGAGGCTGAGCGCCCCGGGATCCTGGGCTGAACTAATGACGGTCATTGTGTCCCCTTCCCTGCGATTGATGGTGCTGATTAGTCCACGGTGGAGTCACTCCCCGGCGCGGGCGGCGTGCCTTCCGCGAGGAGGTCCGCGATCCGGTCCGAGCGTTGCCTCCAGATGTTTTCGTAGTCGTCCAGAAGGCGTCTGACCCGTTGCAGTCCGTCGTGGTTGGCCCGCACGATCTGCTCCCGTCCGCGTTTCTCCTTGGTCACCAGGGTGGCGCGCTCCAGGACGGCAACGTGCTTTTGGACGGCGGCGAAGCTCATCGCGTAACGCTCGGCGAGGCCGGAGACCGAGGACTCCGACGCCGTCACCCGCCGCACGATGTCCCGCCGGGTGGCGTCGGCGAGGGCCTGAAACACCCGGTCCGCCGCCTCTTCACTCAACTGATCTACAACCATTTGGTTGTAGAATAGGCCGCTTCCTGATGACCGTCAAGGGTTTCTGTCAGCCCAGGAAAGTCCGATGGACGTCGCTGCCGTAGCGGCGGATGATGTCCCGCCGGGCGGCCTGGAACGCTTCAAGGTCGCCGCCGTGGCCGTGCTGGGCCGCCCGGCGCCGGGCTAGTTCGTCCGCGATGACGTCCAGGAACAGTTCGGCCAGCAGCAGCCTGGCCGAGTCGCGGAACCGGCCTCGACCGTCGACGTAGAGCCGCACGGTGGGAGCAGCGGTGTTGATAGTGACCTTGCGCTCCGCGGCGCTGTACACCGCCCGGTCCGCGCCGTCGGGCAGGCTGCGGAACTCGTAACCGGTGAAAAGGTCCGTGCCGTGGTCCCGGTTGGGCCGCTGCCGGCCCCGGGAGTCAGCCGGCGTGGCCACGGCCCCGGCGTGCGCCGGCTGACTCCCGGCGTGCCGGGACGCCTGCTCGGCGATGACGATCTCGCAGGTGGCCCAGTGATCCCCGGCCCTCGCGGTGAGGGTGCCCCGATCCCCCGCCCGGTCCCCGGTGACCGTCCAGACCAGCCGCCCCGGGCCGATCTCCGCAGTGTCCGGAACCATGGCGGGCAGGTCCCCCAGATGGATGGACGGCGGCAGTTCCGCCTCGACGGAAAGATCCGCGGCGGAGAAGTCCGCTCCCGGCGGCAACAGGAGGGGGTCGAGCAGCAGTCCCACGTGGAACGCATGCCCCGGCGGGCGGTAGTAGAACGGCGTCGTGAACCGCAGCGCCGGGCCCGCGCCGGGTGCGTCGGCGCCCTGGGTGGCGGGAGAGGCCCCTGGGGCAGGGACGCCGGCGTCGGCCTGTCCGGTGCCGGGCTTGGAAGAAGGAGCCTCGGGCTCCGTCTGAAGACCGAGGTCGACGACGGCGGCGCGGTTCATGTGCCGCAGCAGCTCCTCGATCATTTCCGCGGTCCGGCCCGACGTGGTGGCCCGCTCCAAATGCGAGAGTTTCTCCCGCTCGGCCAGCACGGCGGGGGCCAGCGCCGCGCTGACGGCCCGGAAGAAGGCCTCCACGAAGGGATCCCGGGCGTTGAGGCCTTCCCGTTCGTCGCTGATGACCGCACGGCCGTGGCCCAGCATGTCGGTCAGGGCATCGCAGCGGACCTCCCCGAAGAGGTACTCCGTACCCACTTGGTTCTCGAAGTCGAACAGCTGGCAGTCCAGGACGGCCTGGCCGGAGAGCACCACCAGCCCGTTGGTCCGTTCGTCGCCGCGGCTGATGAGCTCGGTCCCGGAAGTCCGCTTCACGGTCAGGGTGAACGGGTAGTCCCGGCCCTCGAAGGGCACGCTCCCCGTCTGCCCGGGTCCGATGAGGACCTCGGCCGCGGGCTCGGTGAACACGACGGGCTCGGGGCTGTCCTCGCCGGAGCCGGGGTGGCCGGCGGACAGCTCCACGGTGCGCCGGCCCAGCACCGCCCGCAGGTAAAAGTTGTTGGCCAGGGACTGACGCAGGGTGTGGTGCTGGCTGATCACCACACGGGGGTTCTCGACGACGATCGTCACCCGGGTACCGTGCCCCGCCGTCGGCCCGTCCGTCATCAGCCCCAGCCGCGCATAGTCCGCGGGGAGGGCCGGGCGGCTCCCGCCGCCGTCGTCGTACAGGTACCCGCCGTTGCCGCCGCGGAAGATGTCGATCCGGGTGAAGCGCCCGTCCTGGACGGTTTCCAGCCAGCCGTGGCCCAGCCCGAAGACTGCCTGTTTCAGGCCCCGGCCGAAGTAGCCGCGGCCGTTGCCCTCGCCGCGGGCCAGCGGGCTGTGCGCCCCGCCGTAGCTGAGGATGCTGCGGGCCTGCCCGAAGCTCATGCCCTCCGCCTGGTCGGCGACCGTGAGCACGGCGCCGGTAAGGTGCCGTTCGTAGCTGACCCGGATCCGGCCCGGGACCGCTGCGCCGGTGCGCTCCATCCGGGCGTAGCTTTCGTCGCTGTTGGTGATGAGTTCCACCAGCGCCTTCTCCACCGAGGCGAAGCGCCGCGAATCGATCCCGATCACGCGCTGGTCAACCTGTATTTCGGCGACGCCCATGGCACTCCCTCGCTCGGCGGCCCGCCGCAGGCGGCGGATCACAGCGCGGCGGGTCACGGCCGGGCGGGCCCCCGGTCGTGGGGCGGTGCGACGGCCGTTACGGGGAGGCTACCAGTTCAGCGGTTCGCGGCGTCAGAGTATCCCGGGGCCGGGTTTCCCGCGGCCAGGCCGCCGATTTCCGGGCCGTCGGAGTCCTCGAGGAACCCGCGCAGCCAGGCCAGCGCCTCGGCCCGGGAGGTGAAGAACTCGTGCGGGTAGTCGGTGTCCCGGCTGGTGGCCGCGGCGATCACCCGGTCCACCGCGCTGGAGCCCAGCACCGCGATGGCCAGGACGTCGGAGGACTTCGCGAACTCGTACCGGGCCGCCGCGCTGATTTCGACGTCGGTCATCACCGAGAGCATCGGCATGCGGCCGCTCCCGGTGATCGCGGCGGTCGCCTTGAGGGCGTCCCGCGCGTCGGCGATGTCCACGAACGAGCCCGGCGCCCAGGAGGACTCGATGATGCCGTCGGTGACCGTCAGCGAGTTCTTCCCGTTCGCAGCGAGGATCGTTTCGGCCGTCATCCGGCCCATTGTAGGCGCGGCGCGCAGTGGCAGCGTGTCAACACCCCGGTCAGCGGACGCCGGCACGCTTGCGGCGGTCCTTCTTGCCGCGCAGGTCCCGGTTCAGCCGGCGGTCGCCGTGGTACAGAATGGACTCCCAGTCGATCTCCTCGGGAGCCTTCGGCACGATGGCCGGAGCCTCGGCGCGGGGGGCCTTGGGCCTGACGTAAAGCCAGTTCAGCACGCCCAGGAAGATGTCCACGATGGAGTTCCGGACCCCGATGTAGGCCACGATCGCGTAGGTGGCCATGACCGCGTTGAACGCCGCGAACACCGCGTTGGCCCAGTTCTGCAGGGAGACGTCCCGCCAGACGGTGAAGAGGGAGAACGCCACGATCGCGTACGGGGCCAGGACGTAGATCGCGGGGGCGGCGGTCCGGTCCTTGACCTTGGGCGTGCGGGCGAACGGGATCTTGTCCCCGGTCAGTGCCTGCTGCAGCGACTTGATGACGCCGGCCAGGTTGACCGGCATGAGCACCAGGTTGAACCCGTAGATCCGGAAGATGTCGCTGAAACGGTGGCCGGAATCGCGGAGGTCGCTGCCCATCGCCAGGAAGTAGGGCAGGGCTGCGAGGAACACCAGCGGGCTGAGCAGTCGGCTGTCGTAGGGGTAGGCCAGTAGGAAGAGCAGGCCGAAGCTGGCCCAGGTGATGGAGGCCATGTAGTTCACCCGCAGCATGACCTCGCGGCCGCGCACGTTCCGGTCGGTGCCGCGGCGGCGCCGGATGGTGTCCCAGAGCTTGGGCAGGATCAGCAGGCCGCCGTTGGCCCAGCGCCGGCGCTGCACCACCAGGGACCCGAAGTCCGGCGGGGTGGCGCTGTAGCTGAGGCGTTCGGGGTAGTTGACCAGGTCCCAGCCCTCGCGGCCGAGGTCCACGCTGGATTCGGTGTCCTCGATGACGGTCCGGTCTTGGATATAGGTCCGCACCTCGAAGCCGCCCTCGGAGGAGATCTCCACGATGTCCTCAAGCGCCACCTTGCGGATCACGGCGTTGGCGCCCACCCAGAAGGTCGCGCCGTAGCGGGTCATGCCCTGGTGCTGGATGTGCTGGAGGTCGGTCGAGGCGCCGGCGACGCGCTCGATACGGGTCGGGGCGCCGCGGAAGGAGGAGTACGGGGTCTGGGTGACGGCGACCCGTTCGTTGCCCGGGGATTCCAGGAACGCGACCAGGCGCAGGCAGTAGTCGCGCAGCAGCAGCGAGTCGGCGTCGAGGGTCAGGACGTAGGTGCTGTCGGCCACGACCAGGTCGCCGGGCGCCGGCTCTGTGGCCTGCCGCAAGACGGTCCCGTCCGCGGTCTGTTCCTGCCGCCAGCGGTGGCCCATCAGGCTCAGGTAGGAGTTCAGGTTCATCGCCTTGTTCGCCTCGTGCGAGAGGCTGACGTACTTCTTGCGCTCGAACGAGGCGACCCGGGCGTTGAAGATCCAGGTCAGGCGGGCGTAGAGCTCGCGCATCCGCGGACGCTCGGGGACGGCGCTCTGGGCCTGGGCGGCGTGCAGGGCGGTCAGGACCAGCCGGAGTTCGCGGGCCAGGCCCATGAGGACCAGGTCCACGAAGAACTCATCGACGTGGTCCTCGACGCGTTCGGCCTCGGCCATGCCTTCGAGCCAGCCGGCGGCGTATTCGTATTCGTCGATGAGCGCGCGCAGGCCGGCGTCGCCGTGCTCCCCGCCCGCTTCGAAGGCCGCCAGAGCCGCGTTCAGCCGGGTGGCGGGTTCCTTCAGCGTCCGGGTGATGTTGGCGGCCAGGTCGCGGGTGGCCTGCAACCGTTCCTGGTCCGCCGGGTCGGTCGGGAAGGGCGGGTCATCGAGCAGCAGCACCACGGAAAGGTCGGGGAATTCCTGCAGCGCGGCGGACCACAGGGTGGCCCGGACCACCTGCGGCTCCTCGGCGTAGGAGGGGACCAGTACGGTGACGGAGGAGTGGTAGTCGGCGAAATGGCGGTCCAGTTCGCCGCGGGGGATCCTGCGGTGGTCGCGGAAGCGGTTAAGCGCGCCCTGGCGGGCCAGCAGGTACATCAGCGCCGAAAAAGTCAGGAATGTTACGACGACGACGTAGGAGACGGATTCGGCACGGAACCGGAACCCGGCGGTGGGGTCGTTGATGAGCTGCCGCAGCACGGTGGTCACCACATAGGCGAGCCAGGCCAGGACGGTGACGACGATGCCGACCCGGCCAAGGATGATTTTCCGGCGCGACGGCTCGGGGTGGACGATGGCCAGGGGCTCTGACCGCCGTTCCGCACCCCATTGGCGTTTCCGGGTTTTCGACGCCGCGTCATCGGCGTCCAGGTCTTCGGGCCGAGGCGCGGCCAGGACGTCAGTCATACTTCCCCATCTGCATATGTGTACCCCCAGCGGACACACGTCAGGCCGCGCTGTCCGCCATTGCACACCGCGATCTGCCCTTATACTAAGCGCACGACCCCGAATTATCAGTCCCCCGGCCGAAGATCGTTACCGGCGGGAGACCCTTGATTTGGCGGCGTATCCGCATTAGGGGGTTGCCGGACAGCTCTCCGACAAGCATTGGGGTAATTCTGTGTCTAACCGCTTTCCCGGACGCCGCCTTTCCAAGCTGCGGCTGGGGATCCTGATCCTGGTCGTGGCGGTCCTCGCCGGCGGCTCCTACCTGGGCCTGCGTTCCTTCCAGGACGCCAACGCCGCCTCCTCCATCCCCTCCGTCTTCTCGGGCTACGTGGATGTGACGGCCACGCCGCGGTTCGCGTTCGAGACCCCCACCACGGCCGAGGCGAAGGGCACCGTGCTGTCCTTCATCGTCGCGGACAAGCAGAACCCCTGCGTCCCGTCCTGGGGCGCCGCCTACGGCCTGGCCCAGGCCGAGTCGGACCTTGACCTGGACCGCCGCATCGCCCGGCTGCGCCAGGCCGGGGGCACGGTGTCCGTGTCCTTCGGCGGCCTGACCAACAGCGAACTGGCGGTCGCCTGCACGGACCAGGACCGGCTGACCGGCGCCTACCGTGACGTCGTCGAACGCTACGACCTCGCCTCGATCGACCTCGACGTCGAGGGTGCCGCGCTCAGTGACACCGCCTCGCTGGACCGCCGCGGCAAGGCCGTCGCCGCCCTCCAGCAGCAGCGCTCGGGCGCCGGCAAGAACCTCGACGTCTGGCTCACCCTCCCGGCGGACCCCAACGGCCTGACCGAGGCCGGGCGCGACGCCGTGGCCCGCACCCTCCGGGCCGGCGTAAAGCTGACGGGCGTGAACATCATGACGATGGACTTCGGCGGCAGCAAGCAGCCGGGACAGTCCATGTACCAGGCCTCCGCGTCCGCCGCCGAGGCCGCCCACAAGCAGCTTCAGGCCCTGTACCGCGACAACGGCGAGGACCTCGGCACGGACACCACCTGGCGCCGGCTGGGACTGACGCCGATGATCGGCCAGAACGACATTGCCGGCGAAATCTTCACCCTGGACGACGCGGCAGCGCTCAACGCCTACGCCAAGTCCAAGGGCGTGGGCCGGGTGTCCATGTGGTCCCTGAACCGCGACCGCACCTGCGGCAGCAACTACCCCGACGTCACCAAGGTCTCGGACAGCTGCAGCGGCATCAACCAGGGCAGCTCCTCCTTCTCGACGGTCCTCGGTGCCGACGTCATCCCGACCCGCAGCGCCGACGCACCCGCACCGGCGGCCTCCGCGACCCCCACTGCCACCGATGACCCCTCCACCAGCCCGTACCCGGTGTGGAACCAGACGTCCCGCTACGTCAGCGGCGACCGGATCGTCTGGCATGGCAACGTCTACGAGGCCAAGTGGTGGACCCAGGGCGACAGCCCTGACAACCCCGTGGAACAGGGCGCAGCCGTGCCGTGGAAGCTGATCGGCCCGGTTCTGCCCGGCGACCGCCCCAGCCCCCGCGCCACGGTCCCGGCTGGCACCTACCCGGACTGGTCTCCGACCACCGTGTACCAGCGCGGCACCCGGATTCTCTTCGACGGGTACGCCTTCGAGGCCAAGTGGTGGAGCCAAGGCGACAGCCCGCAGGCCATGCTGGAGGGCGCCCCGGACTCCCCTTGGCTCAAGCTCACGGCAGCCCAGCTGCAGTCGCCATCGGCAACGGCGTCGGCGACTGCCTCCCCCACCGCGTCCGGGAAGTAGCGGCCGCCAACCCCCTTTTCCGTCCGCCCGATCCGTCCAACCGAAGGAGCACCCGTGTCACTGCGCAAAGGAATGTCCGTGGAGTGGAACTCGCCCCAGGGAAAGACCCACGGCAAGATCGTGGAAAAGAAGACCAGCGACTTCGAGCTGGACGGCAATACGCACCGGGCCAGCGAGGACGAGCCGCAGTACGTAGTGGAGTCGGCCAAGACCGGCGCCCGCGCAGCCCACAAGGCCTCGGCCCTGACCGAAAAGAAGTAGCCGCCGGGCCGTCCCGCCCGGGCATGTGACCAGTCTCACCTGCAATATTCGACTTCTGGCTTGAGGGCCCTTCCGGCCGCTGTGCATCATGGAAATCCATACTGGTGGACGCAACGGGGCCACACCGGTGGGCTTTCCAGCCGCCCTGGTCCCGGGTGTTTCCGGTGTGGACTGACGGCGGCTCCGCATCGGTGCGGCAGCCGGAGATCCGGATCAAGAATGGAAGCCTGAACAATGACGTTTGAAACTGCCACCACCGTGACCCACAAATTCTGGGACCGTGCCACGATGCACCACGAGCTGGACGCCCTGGTCCACGAGCACTCGGTCCGGCACAACACCGCCAAGTCCAACGTCGCCGTCCACGCCAGCGGCCCCAACACCTTTACGCTCAGCGTGCAGCACGGCGCGGGCAACCTTGAGGCGGCGTCCGCCTAGGATCCGGCTAACCGGCCGCTGACCGCATGGCCGTCTTGGCCCGGTACATATCCTGGTCAGCGCCGGCAAGCAATGAGGCGGCAAGATCGTGGACCCGGTCCGCTCCGGCGGTCGGGTCCACTGCCGTTTCCGCCTGGCCCACTGCGATCGACAACGGCAGCGTGGCGCCTTCGACCGCCAATGGGGCCGCCAGGCAGCCCCGGACCCGTGCCGCCACGGCGTCGAGCTCTGCCGCGGTCACCAGGTCCGGAACCAGGATGACGAACTCGTCCCCGCTGTACCGGGTCACCATGTCGGAACCGCGGACCGCACCGGACAGCATCCGGGCCACGTGCTCCAGCACCCGGTCCCCCGCGGCGTGGCCCAGGGAGTCATTGACGAGCTTGAAGTCGTTGACGTCGCAGAACAACAGCCCCACGCGCCCGCCGTCGTCCCCGGCCCTCGCCAGGGCCGCAATCAGGCTCTCCTGCAGGTGCCGGCGGTTCGGCAGCCCCGTGAGCGGGTCGTGGAGCGCCCGGTGGTGCGCCTCCCGCAACAGGGCAGCCCGCTCCGCGGCGGCGTCCTCCAGCTGCCGGTGGGCGGCGGCCAGCTCGCATTCGTAACGCCGCCGTTCCGGTGCGGCGTAGAAAATCGCCAGGTCCCGCATCGCTCCCCCGATTTCGGTCCGCGTCACCGTGAGCAAGACTGGCCGCCGCTCCCCATCCGGCCCCAGCAGGGAGACCGCCAGCTCGGACAGCTGGCCTTCCCGGTCCAGGACCGGGCCGGCGTGGGTCCGGAACATCAGCCGGTCCCCGGCGGGGAAAAGGTCAAGCAGCCGCGTCCCCGCCAGGGCGCCCGGCAACGCCCCGGCCCAGCGGGTGAGGGTGGCGTTCGCGGCCTCGATCACGCCGTCGGTCCCGGCGACGGCGTATCCGGCCGGCGCGGCGTGGAAGAGTTCGCCGTAGTCCAGCGGCGCGGGCCCGGTCACGACGCTGCCAGGAAGTCGAGCATGGCGGCCGCGGTCTCCTCGGGCGCACTGGACTGCGGGAAGTGGCCGGTGGCGGCGAGGCGGACCAGCGTGCCGTGGGCCAGGTTCTCCTGAAGGTAGGCGCCCACCGAATCGGGGGTGACGACGTCGTCCGTCGCCTGCAGCACCAGGGTCGGAACCAGAACCCCGGAAAGCAGGTGGCGGGTGTCGGAGAGGAAGGCCACCCGGGCGAAGTCCCGGGCCACGCGCGGCCCGATGCGGCCGAAGCTGCCCTGGACCTCACGGTCCAGCTCGGGGGCGTCGGGGACGTTCATATAGACCGGCGCCATGGACTCTGCCCACACCAGATAGTTCGAATCCAGGGACCGGAAAAGATCGTCAAGGTCGCCGCGGCTGAACCCGCCCTCGTAGCCCTGGTCCGGGTGGTCCAGGTAGCAGGGCGAGGCGGTCAACAGGATCAGGCGCCCGAAGCGGTCCGCGCCGTCGCGTGCCGCGGCGCTGACCGCCATCATGGACCCCACGCTGTGTCCCACCAGCGTCGCGTCCCGCAGCTCGAGCCGGGCACAGACCTCCAGCAGGTCGTCCACGTAGGCCTCCAGCGAGGCGTAGCGGCCGGAATCGTAGGACGCCTTGTCCGAGCCGCCCGAGCCGACGTGGTCCAGCAGCACCACGCGGTACCGGTCCGTGAAGGCGGGAAGGATCCGGCGCCAGATCGATTGATGCGTTCCGAAGCCGTGCGCGAAGACCAGAGCCGGGCCGTCCTCAGGACCCAGGGTCCGGACGTTGTTGCGGACCAGCACATCGGTTACCACGTGATCATCCCGCCTTCTCACCGACCCTCGTCGGTCTCGTTGCTGCCCCTGCCGGCCGGCCTGAAAACGGCGGATGAGTCGTACCATCCTAGCCCCGGCCTGCCCCCGGCCATGGAGCCGGGCTGGACAAGACAATAATACTAGTTAGACTAGCTACGTTGTCTCCTAGCTAATAGATCGGTGATCCCATGACGGCAGTCCTCGAACCCCAGCAGGCGGCCCCCGCCGCCTCATCAGTGCCCGTCGACGCCGCCCCGCAGCACTGCGGTGGGGCCATGGTGAAACGGAAAGCGTCGCTGGATTCCCTGCTCTGGGGCTTCCAGCTGCCGGGCTCCGCGGAGTGGATCTGCCCCTGCGGCTTCCGGCAGGACGCGGCCGCCGCCGGAGAACCGCTGCACGCCGTCCGCACCGCCGCCGCCCGGATCGAGAGCCTGCAATGGGAGCTTGACGCTGCGCAGGACGAACTGCTGTCCGCCCTGCGGGCCGCGGCCGCCAGCGGTTCCACCAGCACCGAGCTCGTCGAGGCTGCCGGACTGCCCGACGACGAGTTCGCCCGTCTCCTGCTGTGACCTTCGCCCAAGTTCTCGGCGACCAACACCGTGCGGCCCGCCCCCTGCACCGTCGGACGCCCGGCATAGCTCCGGCCACGCACACGCCGCTCCCCGCCAAGCCCGGGACCTGCCCCGCGGCTACCCCCGGCATCGTCAGCCGGCCGGCGGGCACCCCCGCCGCCACGGGCATCGGCGCCGGCGAACGCCTCCTGGACGGCCGCTACCGCCTCGGGGACCTGTTGGGCCGCGGTTCCGAGGCGGACGTCTACCAGGCCACCGACCTGGCAGCCCGGGGTTCCGCCCCCGAGCTGGCAGTCAAAATCTTCCGCGCCGGGACCGTAGACGCCGCCTCGCCGTTTATCCGCGAAAGGGACCTCCACGGCCCCCTGCGGCACCGCGCGATCGTTCGGGTGCTGGGCCACGGCCGGGCGGCCGACGACGCCGCAACGGAGGCCGGCCGCGGCTACGTCGTCACCGAGCTGGTTGACGGCCCCGACCTGCGCTCCCACCTGCACGGCAACACCCTCAGCTCCCGGCAGGTGACCGTATGGTCGGCCGACATTGCCGGGGCACTGGCCCATCTTCACCGCCGCGGCATCGTGCACAACGACGTGAAGCCGGCCAACATCATCCTGGGCGGCCTCAAATCCGGGGACACCGGCACAGGAGGCCGGGCCATGCTGACAGACTTCGGCATCGCCACGAGCGCCCGGCACCGGGCCAACAGCGCCACGTCCGGCACGCCCCACTACCTCAGCCCCGAGGCGGTCCACGGCACCGGGACCAGCAGCGCCAGCGACATCTATGCCCTGGGCCTGGTGATCTTCGAATGCCTCACCGGCATCAAGGCTTTCCCTGGTCCGGCGCTGGAATCGATGGTGGCCCGGACGCTGCGGCTGCCGCGGCTCCCGTCGACGGTCGGGCGACGCTGGTCCGTGCTGCTGCATGCGATGACCGATCCGGAACCCTCCCGCCGGCCCACAGCCGCGGCCGTCGCTCGCGCCCTGAAGCGCATCGACCGGTAATGCCGGCCGGGCGCTCATCCGGCGATGTGGACGACGGCAACCTCCACCGCACAGCGGCGAGGTTCCAGGTGTGCGCGGACCGCGGCTGCCGCTGCGCGTGCGACGTCGGGGGCGCGGTGTCCGGTGGCCACGCCGATGCGGGCCTTGACCGTGACGACGTCGCCGGAGGCGTCCACAGCCACCGGGTTGGGAGCCTCGCCGGTGACCGCGGCGTGGGCGGCGCCGACAATGTTCTGCCACACCGGGTGGGCCGGGTAGAGCGTCTGGACGCCGTCGACCTGTTCGAGGACCCGGTGCAATTCGCGTGCCACGGCACTGTCCGGCACGCCGTTGACAGCAGTGTCCGGTGCGACGGCCGGGGCGTGGTCCGAAGCGCTGGCGCTCGGGCGCAGGGGCTCGGTCATGGCTTCTCCTCCGGTGTGGTCTGGGTCCGGTCCGCCGATGGGGACGGGGCCAGGATGTCGGTAATGGTGACGTCGATCGACGTGATGTTCAATTCGGTTTGCTGTGACAGCGTTTCCGCCAGCTGGCTGCGGAGCTCGGCCGCCCGTTGTTCCAACGGGTGGCCGTACACCACGGCCAGGTCCACGGAGACTGTCACCGGCGCCCCCGGGGTTCCTACGTCCCCGTGCAGCCGGCATTTTCCCGCCGCGGTCCCGGGCAACGCATCCGCCACGGAACGGATCACCGCTGAAATGGCGCCTTCCGTCTCGGACAGGATGTCGTCTGCATGGCCGCCGCGGACGGGAATGCTCCGCCCGGGCCTGAGTTCCAGCCGCAGGTTGTCCAGGATGGACTGCATCCAGTCGTCGGTCCCGGATCCCGCCGCCGCGATGTCGGCGTCGCGCAGGTCGGTGCCGAGCGCCGAGATGCTGCCCAGCGCCGCCAGTCCCGCCTGGCATTCCGGGCACTGATTGAGGTGTCCGGGGTCGGCGAAGTCGCCGGTGTCCAGATACGTGCTGAGTTCGGCCAGGGTATGTCCGCAGTCGAGGGTGTCGTTGGGTGTACTCATCGCCATTCCTCCATTTCGCGCGCCAGGGTGACCCGCGCCCGTGCCAGCCTGCCGCGGACGCTCGCGGTGCTGATGTTCAGGGTCTGCGCGATGTCCTCGTAGCTTTGGTCGTTGAATTCCTTGAGCACCCAGCAGCGGCGCTGTTCCTCCGGCAGTGCTGCCAGCGCCCGCTTGAGTGCTTCGATCCGCGAGCCGCTGACTGCCGAAGATTCCGGGTCCGGGCTGGCGGGCCGTCCGGCCATGCCCGCGTCGAGGGTCTCCTCGACCGAGTCGACGTCGGTGTGGAAGCGGCGGCGGCGCAGGTGGTCGATGCTGCGGCTGCCGGTGATGCGGAGCAGCCAGCCGCGGACCGCCGCGGGTTCCCGCAGGGTGTCGATCTGGCGCCAGGCCCGCATCAGCGCTTCCTGCACGACGTCGTCGGCGTCGGCGAGGGAGCCGGTCAGGCGGCGTGCGGCGGCCCGCATCACGGGCCCGTGACGCCGGGCGAGGGTTTCGAAGGCCGCGGTGTCGCCGTCGGCGGCGCGGCCGGCAAGCAGCGCATCCGGGACGGCGTCCAGGTGGTGCGGCGCCGGGGGTGAACCAGTCACGTGTCTATCGCTTTCATCGCGGGCCGTAGAGAGCGGGCCATAAAAGTGGGCCGGGCACCCGCAGGGGGCGGCCCGGGTACCCGCAGGGGGCGGCCCGGGCCGGGTGCGGCCGGTGGAACTAGTTCTTGCTGAAGCCTTCTTTGATCTTGCGCGCGGCTTCCCGGAGGTTGCCACCGACGTCGGCCGCGGCGTCCTTGATCTTCTCGCCGGCGTCCTGCAGCTGGGCTTTGGCCTGGTCCTGCTGGCCCTCGCGTTCCAGCTGTTCGTTGCCGGTCAGCTTGCCGGCACCCTCCTTGGCGGCGCCGGGGTGGTTGGTCACGGCGATGTTGGCCTTGTCATCGATCCCCATGATGGTGTTCCTTTCCTATCGGTCGTGCTCGCGTGAGGGGTGGTGCTCTGTTCCGGTACCGGTCAGCGGGCGCGGTCTGCGCCGGCCACCCGGGACCGTACTCCGGTGGTGATTCGTACCAGGACCGGGACCGGATGCCCGATCAGCGCGTCGATGCCGCGGACCAGTTCCTCGGCGGTGTCCGCGAGTTCCCGCGGTGAGGCGCCCTTCCGGGCCTCCAGCCGGAGCCGCAGTCCGGTGCCGCGCCGGTTTTCCCAAGCGGAGACGTTGCTGCCGACCACCAGGCGGTTGCCGTCCAGCGCCTCGCCGACGGCGGTGCCGATGAGACGGGCGTCGATGGTGGTGGCTCCCCGGTCGCCGTCGTCGTCGCGGGCCAGCCGGGGAGTCCGGCCGCCGCCCTGGGAGGCGAGCCAGGCCACGGAAAGCGCGGCTGCGATGAGGAAGACGGCCACCGCGGCCACCGACCACCAGCTCCCGGGCCGTCCCGGCAGGGGCGCCGAGCCCAGTGCGGACCGGGCCTGGTCCGCCAGGAACGTGCCGGTGGCGGTCCAGCCGGCAGCGATGTCCGGGACCAGGCCGGCCGCGGCCGTCACGGCGCCGGCGGCCAGCAGGACCAGCCCGGCCAGCGCCAGCAGGATGCGGTTCAGTGCCCTGTTCGTGTTGCTCACTGTCCCAGCACTCCTTCCTTGAGGATCCGGACCGAGGGCGCGAGCCGGCGGTCCAGGCGGTAGGCGGCGAGTTCGCCGCCCACCGCCGCGTGGATGGCATCCCGGTCCGCGGGCACACCGGAGGTGGGGCGGACCTGGACCGTGACCGACCGGGAGGAAACCGTGGAGGTCACCTGGCCGGGAGTGAGCCCGGCGGCCAGCCGTGCCCGCCGGGAGACGGCGGCGGCTATAACCTCGTCGTCCACCACGACGGCGGTGCGGTCGCTTTCGAGGGCCCGCCGGGAGCGGCGGCCGCCCGCGAGCGCGGTGAGGAGCAGGGCCAGGCCCAGCAGCGCCACGCCCGCGCCGGCCGCGGCCAGCCCGGCCGGGATGGTGGCCTGGGGCAGTCCGGTCAGCCAGCGCCACAGCTGTCCCGGAGCGGCCAGCAGGGCGGGTTCGCCGAGCAGTCCCAGCACGGTCTCCAGCGCCAGCCAGAGGAAGAGGACGGCCAGCAGGATCGCGGTCACGGCCGAGACTGTCGCTCGGGAGGAGTGGGTTTCCCGCCGGAGAATCCGTGTTGCCTGGTTCTGGTTCACGCCACTCTCCTTTCCTGGTGCTCGCGTGGGGTCTTGGCGCCGCTCAGCCGGATGTCCACTCGGCCCAGCTGCATCCCGGTCAGCTGCGGGGCGCGATCAAGGATGGCCTGCCGCGCTGCGCGGGATTGGTCGAAGAGGCTGACCGGCTGGTCCGGCCGGGGGCCGAGCAGCGGCGGCACGGCCAGCTGCACGGTCACCGCGGCGGCCAGCTGGCCGGCGTCGTCGTCCATCTGGGCGGAGACGTTGCCCCGGGGAACCCCGAAGGCTTCTGCTGTGACCGCTTCGATGGTGTGCCGCAGGGCCGTCCCGGTGATCCGGGTGTGGCCGGTGCGGGTCATGACGATGAGCGCTTGCCGCGCAGGGCGTCCAGCACTCCGGCCAGGTCCAGCCGCCCCTCGGCGCTGCGGCCGAGGATGGCACCGATGCCCATGAACAGGGCGGTCAGGACCAGTCCCCAGAAGCCGAACGCCAAGGCGACGACCGCCAGGACGGCGCCGACGGCGACGCCGGCTACCGTCGGGCTCATGCGACCCTCGGCTCGTTGTTGTCGTCGTCATCCTGGTCATCCGAGGGGACGTGAATGTCGGTGATGGTGATGTTGACCTCGGTGACCTCCATGCCGACCAGGTCCTCGACGGCGTTGTACACGGCGTCGCGGGCGTTATCGGCCACCTGCTGCAGCGGGTAGGGGTACTCGACGACGAGGGTCACGTCGACGGCAACCTGGGTCTGGCCGACCTCGACGCTGACACCCTGGGTGAGGTCCTTCTGGCCAACCTTCTCGCGCAGGGTGCCGAGGGCCCGGGCCGCGCCGCCGCCGAGGGCGTGGACGCCCTCGATCTCCTGGATGGCGATGCCGGCGATCTTGGCGACGACGCCGTCGGCCACCGTGGTGTTGCCGCGGCCGTCGTTCTTGGTGTGCTGGTTGGTGGTGGCGACCGCGGTGGACGTGGTCTTGGCCGGAACGTCTGCGGGGGTGTGCGTCTGGTTGGTCATTGCTATCACTCCTGTTCATTGAGGGAGGCGCACTGATGCGCCGTCACTAGGAAGACGGGGCGGGCACGGGAAACCTCACGGTCGGCTTTGCGTGAGCTGCATCACAGTCTGGTGCGCAGTCAGGAGCGGGCCGAAACCGGCCCCCCGGGCGTTCATCTTCGCTCCACGCCCGGTTCATTACCTGCGGGTAGCTTGGCCGGGTCAGCCGGAGATCCAACCCTGAGAGGCTCACCATGAGCGCGACTCGTACCCGAGGCATCCTTACCGCCGCCGCAGCCATCGTCCTGGCCGCATCCGCGATCGGCGGCACCGCCGTCGCCCAGGCCGCGGACGACGACCACCGCGGTGGATCGGACCCCGGCTCCCACGCCCAGGACGGCCGTGACAGTGCCCTGGCGGACGCGTTCAACCGCGTGGACCGCGGGACGGCCTGGCAGCAGACCTCCAAGCTGAAGCTCAACTTCCCGACGTACCACACGGAGGGCATCGCGTTCAGCGGGGACCACATCTTCCTCTCGGCCGTCCAGATCACCGAGCCAACCACCAAGTTCGCCACCCCGCAGAACGGCTTCGACCGGACCCCCGGCAAGGGCATCGGGCACCTGTTCGTCATGGACAAGGCCGGGAACCTGCAGAAGGACATCACCCTGGGCGAGGGCGACATGTACCACCCGGGCGGCATCGACTTTGACGGCACCAACGTCTGGGTGCCGGTGGCGCAGTACCGCCCGGACAGCAGCGCGATCATCTACCGGGTGGATGCCAAAACCCTGGACGTGCACAAGCAGTTCGAGGTCAAGGACCACTTCGGCGGCATCGTCATGGACAAGCAGACCGGCCACCTGGTGGGAAACACCTGGGGATCGCGGCGCTTCGCCGAATGGGATCTCCAGGGCAATCAGCTCGCCACCTGGCAGAACCCGAACTACTTCATCGACTACCAGGACTGCCAGTACGTCCCCTCCTCCAAGATGCTCTGCGGCGGCATCACCAACCTCCCGCAGACGCCCGCCGCCGGCGGGACCGCCGGAGCCTACGAACTCGGCGGGATGGCGATGATCGACCTGAAGTCCCACGCCGTGACCCGCGATGTGCCGTTCCAGCAGTGGTCCACCGCCGGCCACGTGGCCACCCGCAACCCGTTCAAAATGACCGCCGAAGGCGACCACCTGACCCTGAAGGTGGCCCCGGACAACGGCGACGAAGGCAACGGCACCGAAATCCTCACCTACGAAGCAACCATCAAAGCCGCCAACTAGCGGCACCAGCCCCAATGCAGGCCCGAACCGATCGGAAAATCATGATTCCCCCATCCCACCGCTCCACCCGACGGCGCATCGCCGCCGCTACCGGTGCCACCGCCCTGGCCGCCACGGCCCTCACCGCTGGCCTGGTCGGCGTCGGCGCCGGTCCCGCCTCCGCCGGCGGCGATGACCACCGCGGCACGGCGACGCCCATCCAGCACGTCGTCGTGATCTTCCAGGAGAACGTCTCCTTCGACCACTACTTCGCCACCTACCCGAAGGCCGCGAACATCCCCGGCGAGACTCAGCAGGGTTCGGGCGCCCAGGCGGCCACCTTCACGGCCGCGAAGAACACGCCCAAGAAGATCGACACCCTGGCCTCCGCCGGCCTGCTGGCACCGAACAACCCCAACGCCAAGCAGCCGGAGCGGCTCACCCCGCATCAGGCCGTCACCTGCGACCAGGACCACAACTACGGCGCCGAGCAGAAGGCCTACAACGGCGGCCTGATGGATAAGTTCGTCGAGTACACCAGCCGGGACGCATGCGGCCCCAACCAGTACGGCCGCAACGGGCTGACCATGGACTACTACGACGGCAACACCGTCACCGGCATCTGGAACTACGCCCAGAACTACGCCATGAGCGACAACCACTACAGCACCGTCTTCGGTCCCTCCACCCCGGGCGCGCTGAACCTGGTCTCCGGCCAGACCCACGGCGCCACCGAGTTCACCGCGGACGGCAGGCCCGTGGCCACCCCCGCCGCCGGCAGCTACACCGTCCGCCAGCCCGACGCCAACGGCGTGGGCACGGTCATCAACGACCCGGACCCTGTCTACGACGACTGCTCCAACAATAGCCACGCCAAGACCAACAACCTGGCGGGCATGACCGGCAAGAACATCGGTGACCTGCTCAGCGCCAAGGGCACCTCCTGGGGCTGGTTCCAGGGCGGCTTCACCCCCAGCACCCCCGCGACGGCCACGGCCCCGGCGTCGTGCCTGACCAGCCACACCAACGCCGCCGGCGCCTCCGTGGTGGACTACTCCCCGCACCACCAGCCGTTCCAGTACTACAAGTCCACGGCCAACCCGCACCACCTGGCCCCGGCCTCGGACGCGGAAATCGGCCACGACGGCCAGGCCAACCACCAGTACGACCTGACCGACTTCGGCAAGGTGGTGAACACGGACAACATGCCGGCCGTTTCCTTCCTGAAGGCGGGCATGTTCCAGGACGGGCACGCCGCCTACTCCGACCCGATCGATGAGCAGAGGTTCATCACCGCCACGGTCAACCAGATCCAGAAGTCCAAGAACTGGGAGAACACCGCCGTGGTTCTGGCCTACGACGATTCGGACGGCTGGTACGACCACGCCGCCGCGAAGGTGAAGAACTCCTCCAACACTGCCGACGACGCCGCGTGGTGCCAGAACGCCGCGGCCGCCGGTGTCCCGATGGCCGGCGGCTACGCCGACCGCTGCGGACCCGGCCCGCGCCAGCCGCTGGTGGTCATCTCCCCGTACGCGAAGAAAAACTTCGTGGACCACACCCAGACGGACCAGGCCTCGATCCTGCGCTTCATCGAGGACAACTGGCACACCGGCCAGGTCGGCGACGCCTCCGCGGACGCCGGGGCGGGTTCCCTGAAGGCGATGTTCAACTTCGAGCACAAGCGTCCCGGCAAGGTGCTGCTGGACGAGCAGACCGGGGCGGTCGAGGCCACGACCGGCCCGAAGGATGACGACCAGGGCGGCGACGCGCAGGGAGAGACCTCCAAGGGAGAGAACTCAGGCAAGTAGCCCCTCCGGAGCAGGCCGCCGCCTGCCCCGTCCCTGTTGGAAGCGCCGCCCGGCTGATGTCGGGCGGCGCTTTCTTTGCCTCCGGATAGGCTGGCCGCATGACCCCTCCCGCAGACCTGCTGCCGGCCCTGGCCGGCGTCGCCGTGCTGGTGGCGGTGACCCTCGCGGTGCTCACGGCCTACCGTGTCCCCGCCCGGTTCGCGCCGGCGTGGGCGATCCTGCGCGGCGCCCTGCAACTGGCGGCCATCAGCCTGATCCTCAGCGGCGTCATCACCAACGGCTACCTGGTGGCCCTGGCACTGCTGGTGATGTTCACGGTGGCCACCTGGACGGCCACCCGCCGGCTGGGCCGGGACCGGGGGATGTTCGGCCGGGTCAGCGCCGCGATGGGTGCCGGGGTGGCCGTCACCCTCGCCGTCGTCTTCGCCACCGGCGCCATCGAGTTCTCGCCGCGCTATGCCCTGGCGATCGGCGGCATCGTCATCGGCAACGCCATGTCCATCACCACCCTGGCCGGCCGGCACTTCCAACAGACTGCCGCGGCCCGGTGGGAGGAGGTGGAGGGGTGGCTGGCCCTGGGCGCCCGGCCACGCCAGGCCACCACCGAGCTGGCCCGCGAGGCGGTGCACGCGGGGCTGGTCCCCACCACCGACCAAAGCAAGACCACCGGCCTCGTCACCCTGCCCGGCGCCTTCGTGGGCGCCATCTTCGGCGGCATCTCCCCGCTGTCTGCGGGGGTGTTCCAGGTGGTGGTGCTGGCCTCGATCATGGCCGCGGGTGCCATCACGGCCGTGGTGATCGTGCTGTTCCTCGCCCCGTTGCGGGTCAAGCCGGTTCCGGCGGCGTGAGGCGCCAGGACGCTGGACAACAATGCCCCCGCAGCAAGGAAGCCCGCCCCGGCACACGGCCGGGACGGGCTCCCTCAGCGGTGGAAGAGCGTTACGCCTGCTTGTAGACCTTGCGGGCGACGGTCAGGCTGCCCGCGGCGATGATGGCGATGGCCACCAGGTAGTAGCCGGGCACCAGCAGGGACCCGGTGCTGCCGATCAGCGCGGTGAGGATGAACGGGGCGAAGCCGCCGAAGACGGTCACGCCGATGTTGTAGCCCAGCGAGAGGCCGGTGGAGCGGATCCGGGCCGGGAACATCGAGGACATGATCGCCGGAAGCGGGGCGAAGTAGGCGGTGGCCAGGACCGAGAGCACCAGTTCCACCACGATCATGGTGGGCAGCTCCGGGGCGGCGATGAGGGCCAGGAACGCCGGGATGCCGACGACGATCGTGCCGCCGGCGGCCCAGGTCATCACCCGGGCCGGGCCCACCCTGTCCGAGAGCATGCCGATGAACGGGGAGCCTGCGCTCATCACGATGCCGAAGATCAGGGTGGAGAGGAACGCAACCGCCTTGGGCATGTTCAGGTTCACGATCGCGTAGGTGGGCATGAAGAGGGCGATGTACACGCCCACGGAGCCCAGGGAGACGACGCCGACGATCGCCCAGAGCCGCCCGCCGTTGCCGACGAAGGTTTCCCGCAGCGGCGCGGTCGAGGTTTCCGTGGCGAGGAACTCCGGGGTCTCCTCCATCTTGGAGCGGATGTACCAGCCCACGGGGCCGATCGCGAGGGCAAAGATGAAGGGCAGCCGCCAGCCCCAGGACTCCAGCGGCTGGGTGCTGAGGTAGCTGTTCAGGACGAACCCGAAGATCCCGGCCAGCAGGATGCCGCCGCCCTGGGTGGCCACCTGCCAGCTGCCGTAGAACGCCTTCCGGGTGGGTGCGTATTCGATCAGGTAGGCCGTGGCCGTGCCGAATTCGCCGCCGGTGGCGAAGCCCTGCAGCAGCCGGGCCACCAGGACGATGATGCTGGCCGTCACGCCGATCATGGCAGCGGTGGGCGCGACGACGATCAGCAGGGTGCCCACGAACATCACCAGGATGGAGACCAGCATTCCGGCCTTCCTTCCGGCCCTGTCCGCGTAGCGCCCGATCAGGATGCCGCCGAGGGGCCGCATGATGAAGGAGACACCGAACGAGGCGAAGGTCAGCAGCAGGGAGGCGGCGTCGCTGGTGGTGGGGAAGAACAGCTTGGAGATGGTGACGGCGAAGGTGCCGTAGACGATCAGGTCGAACCATTCGAGGCCGTTGCCGATCGAGGCGGCGACGACGGCCTTGCGGGCGTTGCCGCGTTCGACGGCGTTGAGGGTGCGCGGGGCGGCCTGGCTGTCCGCGTCGGCGGCGACTCCCGTGGCGGCCGGGCCGGTGGTGGTGGGTTGGCTCATGGCTGCGGGGTCCCTTCGGTGGGCTCGGTGGAGGTCAGGTGGTCGGCCAGCGCGCGGAGGAAGTCCTCGCAGGCGGCGATCTGGCTCAGTTCGATGTATTCGTTGGCGGTGTGGCCCTGGTCCATGGACCCGGGTCCGCAGACCACGGTGTCGATGCCGGCGCGCTGGAACAGGCCGGCCTCGGTGGCGTAGACAACTGTCTCTTCGACGGCGTTGCCGGTCAGCCGCTGGGCGAGGTCCAGGGCAGCGCGCGGGCCCTCGGGGCTGAGGCCGGGGACGGCGCCCAGCTGTTCCATGACGATGTCCGTGCCGGGTTTCTCGGCCTGGATCTCGGTCCGGAGCCCCTCGAGGGCTTCCCGGATCCGGGCGATGACGCCCTCCGGGTCGACGCCGGGGATGGTCCGGAATTCGAATTCGAAGGCGCAGTGCTCGGCGACGGTGTTGACGGCCGCGCCGCCGCTGACGACGCCGACGTTGGCGGTGGTGTAGGGCACCACGAAGGTCGGGTCGAAGGGGCCGGAGAGCCGGTGCTCGTCGGCGAGGGACCGGATCGCGGCGATCGCGCGGGCGGCGTATTCGATCGCGTTGACGCCGGTGGAGGTCATCGAGGAGTGCGCGGCGATGCCGGAGACGGTGACGCGGAAGAGCTGGCTGCTCTTGTGCGCGGAGACCGGCCGCATGCTGGTGGGCTCCCCCACGAAGCCGAGCCGAGGCCGGATGCCGCGGGCTTCCAGTTCGGCGAGCAGGACGACGGCGCCGTGGCAGCCGACCTCCTCGTCGTAGGTCCAGGCGAAGTGCAGCGGCTCGGCGAGGGGCCGGGACAGGAACTCGGGCAGGAACCCCAGGATGGCGCCGCTGAAAGCCTTCATGTCGGTGGCGCCGCGGCCGTAAAGCCGGCCCTCTCGGATCTCGGCGGCGAAGGGGTCACTATGCCAGTCCTGGCCGTCGACGGGGACGACGTCGGTATGCCCGGCGAGCATGATGCCCCCGGTGACGGTGCCGTCGGCGGCCGGGATGGTGCCGAAGAGGTTGGCCTTGCGGCCGTCGGGGCTGGGGACCACCAGCGGTGTGATGCCGCGGGCGGAGAGTTCGTCAGCCATGAACCGGATGAGCTCGAGGTTGGAGTTGCGGCTGGTGGTGTCGAAGCCGATCAGCGTAGCGGACCAGTCAACGGCGGCGGCGCTGGGCGCAACGGCCCCGGAGGTGGCAGGCAGAGAGGTGGCAGGCGAAGTCGTGGCAGCCGGTGAGGTGGCAGGCGTCATGGGTGGATTCCCCCGGAACGGTGTTGGAGTGCTGCGCCATGGGGGTCCGGTTGCGGTCTCCGGCCCGGCGCGGCGGCGGCCAAACGGCCCCGCTGTCCCCAGTATTTGGCCCCCGGACAACGCCTGTCAACACTTTGAGCCGTATTTATTCATTTTATTGAACGAAACCCGGGGGCGTGCCCCTCAGAACGATGGCGGCGTCATCGCCCCGATCAGCACCGCATCCTGGTCGGTGGGGTTGCGGTACCAGTGCGGCAGGGAGGAGTCATAGGTCAGCGAATCACCCTCCTCAAGCTCATACCCCACGCCGTTGACGCAAACGTAGAGCCGCCCCTGCACCACGGTCACACACTCTTCGCCGGCATGCTTGAACGGGGCGTCCTTGTTGTCCCAGCCGGCGGCGATCTGGGCGCGCAGCATGCCCAGCTGCCCGTTCATGTGCGGGGTCAGCAGCTCGTAGATCAGGTTGTCCTCGGCCACTTCCAGCCGGCGGCGCTCGTCGCGGCGGACCAGCGCACCGCCCTGGTCCCCGGTGTCGAAGAAGCGCCCCACCGGCACCTTGAGCGCCTGGGAGAGCTTGATCAGGGTGGTCAGCGAGGGGTTGCCCTGGCCGCGCTCGATCTGGCTCAGCAGGCCCGGGCTCAACCCGGCCGCGGCGGCGAGCCCTCCGATGCTGAAGCCGGCCTCGCGGCGCAGGTGCAGCACCAGGGCGCCGACGGCGGTCATCGCCCGCTCGGCCTGGTCTTCGACCCCGGGAGACTCCAGCGTCAGGCCCGGGTGGCCGCCAAGATTGTCCATGCCTCGATGCTCCGCCATAGTGAAGTTATCGTCAAGATAATGAAGCCCGCCTGGACCGGAGGCGCCGACGGTAGCGTGGAGGCATGAGCGAGGCTTACCGCTACGACGTCGAGATCCT
Source organism: Arthrobacter sp. NPDC057259 (assembly GCF_042668995.1). NCBI lineage: Bacteria > Bacillati > Actinomycetota > Actinomycetes > Micrococcales > Micrococcaceae > Arthrobacter > Arthrobacter sp. NPDC057259. The sequence continues at coordinate 238,841 of NZ_JBHUYA010000003.1, read as the reverse complement.
GCACCTGCTGGTCTCCCCCGCCCACGCCTACTTCGGCCGGGCCAGGGAGGGCGCGGCCGACGTCCCGACCCACGACACCGAAAAGGCGCAGTTCGTCGCGGGCAAGGGGATCGCCGGGGACCGGTTCTTCGGCAAGGCCGCACACATGGACGCCGCCGCCACCCTGTTCGCCGTCGAGGGCCTGGAAGCGATCGCCGCGGAGCTAGGCACGCCACCCCTGAACCCGCTGCTGACCCGGCGCAACGTAATCATCCGCGGCGCCGAACTGGCCCCGCTGCTGGGCCACGAGTTCGTGCTGGAGTCGGGCGGGGACACGGTCCGGCTCAAGGCCGGGCGGCCCGCCCACCCCTGCGCCTGGATGGATTCGATGCTGGCCCCCGGCGCCCACAAGGCGATGCGCGGGCGGGGCGGCGTGCGCTGCCGGGTGGTGTCCGACGGCGTGCTGCACCGGGGTCCGGCGGCCCTGGTCAGCCCGGTGCCACTGGACCCGTCGCGGGCGGGCGAGGCGTCGGTCCTGCGCCCGTCACGCCTGCCGTAAGGGGCAGCCCGGCCGCTCCACTAGGCTTGGCGCCATGACATTTGAAGCGGTCCTGGAGTCCCTTCGCGGCGTGGCGAAGGGGTCTACCCACTCGCACACCGGACTGTGGGTCTCGGACCAGCTGCGCCAGCGGATCGCCGCCGGCGACCTCACCCCGGGCACCAAGCTCTCCGAGGAGGCCCTCGGCGAGGCCCTCGGCGTCAGCCGCAACACCCTCCGCGAGGCCTTCACCGCCCTGCATGCCGAGCACATCGTGACCCGAATCCCCAACCGCGGGGTGTTTGTGGCCCGGCCCGCCGCCGAGGACATCCGCGAAATCTACCGGGTCCGCCGCTTCGTCGAACCCGCCGCCGTCCTCTGGCACGAGGCCGCGCCGGTGGATGAGCTGCGCGCCGTCGTCGCCGATGCCCAGGATGCCCGCGCCCGCGGCGACATCGCCGGGATGGCGGGCGCCAACCAGGAGTTCCACCGCGCCCTGGTGGCCCGCGCCGGCAGCGAGCGCCTGGACTCACTGATGAAGCAGGTGCTGGCCGAGATGCGCCTGGTGTTCCACTCGATGGGCTCGGACCCCGCCTTCCACGAACCCTATGTCGCGGACAACGCCCGGGTCCTGGAGCTGATTGCCGCCGGCCACAACGCCGAGGCGGCGGAGCTGATGCGGGACTACCTCAACCGGGCCGAGGCGCAGCTGCTGGCCGCGATGGCGCACGAGCAGCACTAAGCCGGATTCCCACCGGAAGCGGGGCGGCCGCCGGGGCCCGGACGGCACGGTCCGCCACCCCTCTTGCGCATTGTTCAACAAAACCATAAGCTGTGGATCACAGTGATGGGCATCACTTTGCGGAAGTCACCCCTTTCAGCTCGGCCGGGCCGGCCATGCCCCTAACTACTCTCGTCCGCGGAACACTGCTGCGTTCTGCGGGGATGGATGGATATGCTCGTACTCATCGGGGTCTTGCTGGTCATCGTCGGCTTCGCCGTCCGCCTCAACCCACTCATTGTTGTCACCGTTTCCGGCATCGTCACGGCGTTGCTGGGCGGCCTGTCCCCACTCGAGATCCTCAACGCGTTCGGCTCCGGCTTCGCCAGCAGCCGGTCCGTGACGATCTTCGTGGTGGTCCTGCCGGTCATCGGCATCATCGAACGTTTCGGGCTGCAGGAGCAGGCCAAGACGCTGATCGCGAAGCTGGCCAGGCTGACCGCCGGCCGCGTGCTGCTGGGCTACCTGCTGGTCCGCCAGGCCACCGCCGCCGTCGGCCTCACCGGCATCGGCGGCCACGCCCAGACCGTGCGGCCGCTGGTGTTCCCCATGGCCGAGGGCGCCGCGCTGCGCCGCTACGGCCACGTCCCGGAGAAGGTCCGGGAGAAGATCAAGGGCCACTCCGCCGCGGCGGACAACGTGGGCGTTTTCTTCGGTGAGGACATCTTCGTGGCGGTCGGCTCCATCCTGCTGATCACCTCGTTTGTGGACACCACCTACAAGCTGCACCTCGAACCCCTGGAGCTGGCCGTCTGGGCCATCCCCACCGCCATCATCGCCTTCCTCATCCACGGCTTCCGGCTGCTGCGGCTGGACCGCCAGCTGGACAAGGACGTCCGCGCCGCCGTCGAGGAAGAGAAGTCCGCCGTCACCGTAGGAGAGACCGCATGATCAAGGTTGAAGCCGTCTTCTGGCTGATTGGCATTCTTTTCATCGCCTGGGCGTTCCTGATTTCCCGGGATACCTCCCACCCTAAGCGCTGGGGCAGCTCGGCTTTCTGGGGCCTACTGGGCCTCTGCTTCTTCTACGGTTCCTGGGTGCAGGCGAACACCGCCCCGGCTTGGGTCCTGGGCGTGGCCGTCCTGGTCCTGGTGGTCCTGGCCAGCACCGGGCCCCTCGGTGATGGCAAGTCCCGGACCACCAGCGAGGCCGAACGCACTGCGTTCGCCGCCCGGTTCGGTAACAAGCTCTTCATCCCGGCGCTGACCCTGCCGGTGGTCACCGTGATCATCGTCCTGCTCGCCCCGGTCCTGAAGGTCGGCGGCCAGCCGCTGTTCGACCCGGCCAACACCACCCTGCTGGCCTTGGCCGTCGGCGCCATCGCGGCCGCCGTCGTCGCCGTCGTGCTACTCAAGCCTAAGAACAAGCTGACCCCCATCTTCGAGGGCCGCCGGATCCTCGAATCCATCGGCTGGGCCGCGCTGCTGCCGCAGATGCTCTCTACCCTGGGCATCCTGTTCACCAAGGCCGGCGTGGGCAAGGCCGTGGGCACCCTGGCCACGGGTGTACTGCCGGAGGGTTCGCTGATCGCCGCCGTGATCGTCTACTCCGTGGGCATGTTCCTCTTCACGGTGCTGATGGGCAACGCGTTCGCTGCGTTCCCGATCATGACGGCGGCCATCGGCTGGCCGGTGCTGGTCCAGGGTTTCCACGGCACCCCGGCCATCATCTTCGCGATCGGCATGCTGGCCGGCTTCTGCGGCACGCTCTGCACCCCCATGGCGGCCAACTTCAACCTGGTGCCCTCGGCGCTGCTGGAGATGAAGAACAAGTACGGCGTCATCAAGGCGCAGGTCGCCACCGCCGTGCCGCTGCTGGCCGCCAACATCGGCCTGATGTACTTCCTGGCCTTCAACTGATCCCGTCCGCCACCACCCGTTAGGGGCACCATGAGCCACTCCGCCGCACCGTCCGCCGTCACCGTAGTCACCGCCGGAACCGAAGAGATGGACAGGCTGGCCGACACCTACGCGGACATCGTGCTGGAGAACCTGGGCCGGCCGTACCCGTATGCCTCGCACCACGTGGAGACGTCGCTTGAGGACCGCCCAAGCCCCCGCGAGCTCCACCCGGCGTTTTACACCTCGTTCGACTGGCATTCCTGCGTGCACATGACCTGGCTGGGCGTGTCCCTGCTGGAACACGGCGTCAGCCCGGACCGCGACGCGGCGCTGCGCCGGGTGCTGGCGGCTAACCTCACCCCGGAGAACCTCGCCGCGGAGGGCGCCTACCTGCAGGCCAACCCCAGCTGGGAGCGCCCCTACGGCTGGGCCTGGCTGGTGCGGCTCGCCGCCACCGCCATCACGGCGGAGGACGCGCAGGTCCGGGACTGGGGCGCTGCCCTGGAACCGCTGGTAGACATCGTGGCGTCGCTGGTGGCGGACTGGACCGCCAAGGCCGAGTTCCCGGTCCGGCACGGACTGCACACCAATGCCGCCTTCGGCCTGGGTCTGATGCTGGATGCCTTTCGCGTGCTGGGCCGGGACCGGGCCGCCGCCGTGTGCGAGGAGGCGGCGCTGCGGTGGTTCAAGGGCGACGCCGGCTGGCCCGGCGAGTGGGAGCTCAGCGGCCAGGACTTCCTCTCCGCCGGGCTGAGCGAGGCGGACCTGATGGCGCGCGTGCTCGACGGCGGGGACTTCGCCGCCTGGTTCACCCGCTTCCTGCCGGACCTGGCGCCCGGGTCCCGGATCCTGGCGCCGTTCACCGTCACCGACGAAACCGACGGCTACCTGGCGCACCTGAACGGCCTGAACCTCAGCCGGGCCGGGCAGCTGATCCGGATCAGCGCCGCGCTCTCCGACTCCGGATCCGCGTCCGGGTCCTCGACGGAGGAGCTGCGCGGCGTTCTCGACGGCGCCGCGGGTCCGCTGCTGGAGGCCGGCCTGGCCGCGGTGAGCACGGACGAATTCATGTCCAGCCACTGGCTGGCCAGCTTCGCCTGGGACGCGCTGGCCTCGGCGCGCTGAGGACGGCGGCACGTTTCGTAGACTCTAGGGAGATTCGGCGTGCCGCCTCCCGGCGGCATGCCCGCCACAGGAAGAGCCATCAATGAAGATTGTCGTCCTAGTCAAGGAAGTCCCGGACACCTACGGGGACCGGAAACTGAGCCTCGAAACGGGCCTCGCGGACCGCGGGGCCAACGAGGCGGTGATAGACGAGATCGGCGAGCGCGCCCTGGAACTGGCGCTGAGCCACGCGGACGCGCACGAGGGAATCGACGTCGTCGTCCTCTCGCTCGCCCCCGAATCCGCCACCGCCACCCTCCGCAAGGGCCTGGCGATGGGTGCCGGCAGCGCCGTGCACGTCTGCGACGAGGCGCTCCGCGGCGCGGACCTGGGCCTCACCGCCGAGACCCTCGCCTCCGCCATCCGCCGCACCGGCTTCGACCTGGTGGTCACCGGCAACCTCTCCACCGACGGCACCGGCGGCATGATCCCCGCGATGCTCGCCGAACTCCTCGACGTCCCGCACGCCACCGGCCTGAGCTCCGTCTCGATCGGGGACGGCAGCGTATCCGGCACCCGCCCGGTGGACGACGGCGTGCAGCAGGTCTCCGCGCAACTTCCGGCGGTCATCTCCATCACCGAGGCGCTGCCCGGGCCGCGGTTCCCCAACTTCAAGGGCATCATGGCGGCCAAGAAGAAGCCGCTGGAGGTCATCACCCTCGCGGACCTGGGCGTCGCGGCCGACGATCCGGAGGCGGCGCGGTCCATCATGCTCTCCGTCGCGGAACGGCCGCCGCGTGCGGCCGGCGTCAAGATCGTCGACGACGGCGACGCGGGCGAGAAGATCGCCGCATTCCTGATCGAAAATCGCCTGGCGTAGGGAGCACCGACATGACTGAATTTCCCACTGACGCCATCCTGGTGGCGCTCGAAACCACCGCCACCGGAGCGCTGGAAAAGGCCGCCGCCGGACTGCTCGGCGCCGCTGCCGCCGTGGGCACCCCCGTGGCGCTGGCGCTTCCCGCTGCGCAAGCCGGGAACTATCCCGGCGACGGTTCTCCGTCCGGTGATCCCGCCGCGGACGCCGCGGCCCTCGGCGCCGTGCACGTCCTGGTCGCGGAGAGCACGGACCCGGCATCTCTCGGTGTCCCGGCCGTGGACGCCCTGGCCGCTGCCCTGGAGCTGGTCCGGCCGGACGCCGTGCTGATCTCGCATTCCCTCAACGGCCGCGACCTGGCCGGCCGCTTCGCCGCCCGGACCCGCTCCGCCGTCTGCGTCGACGCCGTGGGGGTCTCCCGCGACGAGGAGGGCGTGGTGGCGCACCACTCGGTGTACGGCGGCGCCTACAACGTCACCGCCACGGCCACCTTCGGGCCGCCCGTCATCACCATCCGGCAGGGGTCCATCGAGGCCCGCGCCGAAGCGCGGACCGCGGCCCCGGAGACCCTCACGGTGACCGCCTCCGGGAAGCCCGCGGCACGGATCGAGTCCTTCGAGGGCGCGGCGGCGGCCTCCACCCGGCCCGAACTCCGCGGGGCCGCCAAGGTGGTGGCCGGCGGCCGGGGCCTGGCCTCCAAGGAACAGTTCGCCCTGGTGGAGGAACTCGCCGACACCCTCGGCGCGGCCGTCGGAGCCTCCCGCGCAGCGGTGGACGCCGGCTACGTCGCACAGTCCCAGCAGGTGGGCCAGACCGGGGTGTCCGTGTCCGCGCAGCTGTACGTGGCGCTCGGCATCTCCGGGGCCATCCAGCACCGGGCGGGCATGCAGACCGCGAGGACGATCGTGGCCGTGAACAAGGACGCCGACGCACCGATCTTCGAGATCGCCGACTTCGGCGTGGTGGGCGACGTCTTCACGGTGGTCCCCCAGCTGATCAGCGCCCTCGAAGCGCGGAAGAAGTAGCGGTGGCGGCCCCCTCACGACCGCTGCGCCGGGGACTGCCCCGGGTGCCGGGCGGCGAGCCCTGGCCCCCCGCGGGCGAGGCCCCGGAGCGCTTTGCATCGGTGGCTGTCTCGGCGCCCGCGTCCGCTCCGGAAGTTTCGGCGCCCGCGGCTGCTCCCGTGGCCGAGCCCGTTCCCGCATCGGCAACTGCCCCTGTGTCCGGCGGTGGCCGGCCGCTTCGGCGAGGCCTCCCCCGCGTCCCGGGCGGTGAGCCCTGGCCACCCGCCGGAATGACGCCGCTGTCAGCGGCTGCTAGCGCGCCGGCCGAGGCATCGGCCCCCGCAGCGGTCGCCCCGGCAGCGGCCACATCCGCACCCGTCCCGGCTCCTGCTCCCGCGGCAACGGCACCCGCCGCCGCGGCTCCGGCCCCCGCTCAGGCCGGTACCACTCCCCTGCGCCGTGGCCTCCCGCGGGTTGCCGGTGGCGAGCCGTGGCCCCCGGCAGGCACCGCCCCGGCCCGGTATGCCACTTCAGCGGCACCGGTTTCGGTTCCCGCTGTCGCCGGCGAACCGGCGGCTCCCGTGGCCCCGGAACCCGTGGTCCCGGAACCCGTCGTCGACTCGGCGCCCGAGGCCCAGGCTCCCGCGGCGGCCCCTGTTCAGGCTCCTGCCCCGGCGGCCGCCGAGGCGCCCGCACCGGTCGCTGCCCCGGTTGCACCCGCCAAGGAGAAGCCCGCCGCGCCGAAGCCCGAACCCCGCCGTTACGGGTCGCGGACTTTGGCCGGCTGGATCCGCCGGGTCGCGCTCATAGCCCTGGGCGCCGTCGTCGCCGCCGGAATCCTGATTCTCGCCGCCCGCGGCGTCACCACGCTGCCGGGCGTTCCGGAGTTCCTCCGCCGCTACCCCGGCGCCTACGAGCTGCCGGACACCGCGCAGGCCGGTTTCCCGTGGTGGGCCCAGTGGCAGCACTTCCTGAACTTCTTCCTGATGGTGCTGATCATCCGCTCCGGCTACCAGGTGCGGACCCAGCAGAAACCGCCCGCCTACTGGACGCCGGCGCGGGGCGGGAAGAAGATCAGCATCACGCTGTGGCTGCACCAGTCGCTGGACATCCTCTGGCTGGCGAACGGGCTGATCTTCGCGGTGCTGCTGTTCGCCTCCGGACACTGGCTGCGGATCGTGCCCACCAGCTGGGAGGTGTTCCCCAACGCCGCGTCGGCCCTGCTGCAGTACCTGACTCTCGACTGGCCGGTGGACGACGGCTGGGTGAACTACAACAGCCTGCAGCAGCTGATGTACTTCGTGGTGGTGTTCATTGCGGCGCCGCTCGCCGTAATCACCGGGGTGCGGATGAGCGAACTCTGGCCGAAGAACGCCGCCACCCTGAACCGGATTTATCCCGTGGAGGTGGCCCGGGCGCTGCACTTCCCCACCATGCTGTTCTTCGTGCTGTTCATTCTGGTCCACGTGTTCCTGGTGTTCGCCACCGGGGCGCTGCGGAACCTGAACCACATGTTCGCCGGTTCGGACGAGGTGAACTGGGTGGGCTTCTGGCTCTTCGCGGCGGGCCTGGCCGTCACGGCGGGCGCTTGGTTCGCGGCGCGGCCGTTGGTGCTGGCGCCGCTGGCCCGGCTGTCCGGGAAGGTCAGCAGCCGCTAAGTTCCCCGGGCCGGGTCACGTTCACCGGGAAGGTCATGAAGGCGGGAGTCTCGTACGGGTGCACGGCCAGCGCGGCTGCGACGACGGCGTCGCGCCGGTCCCGTGGGTAGATGGCCTCGATCCTGACCTCGGCGACCTCCTCCGGCATGCCCACGGCGCCGACGGCGGGCGCCGCCCCGGGCAGCGGGGTAAACCGGCCCGTCCCGGCTGTGCTGAAAGAGCAATGCGAGTAGTTGCCCAGCCGTCCCGCGCCGGCGTCGCCGATCGCCCGGCGGACCGCATCGGCGTCGGCGGCGGGCACGTAGATCACCAGGCAGTCCATGTCCGCCATGAACAGCGGGTCAAGCTTCCGCGTCGTCGCCGAAGGCGCGGATTTCCTGCGGGCAGCGGCACGCAGTGGCGAATTTGGCGCCCCATTCGATGGCCGCCTCGTGGGAGGGCAGGTCCAGGATCGAGTAGCCGCCCTCCAGGTGCGCGGTCTGCGGGTAGGTGCCCGCCCGGGCCTCGCCGCCGCCGTCGACCACCACCGGCGGGACGCTTTCGTCGATGCCGCCGCCGAACACCCACACCCCGGCGGCTTTGGCCTCGCGGACGACGGCGTGCGCGGCGTCGGCGACGGCGGGAAGTTCCTCAAGCGGGACGTCCATGGCGGCGCTCGGAAACGAGATCAGATATTTGGTCATGGCGCTGACTCCTTTGTCGCGGCGGGGAGGGCTTTATCCTCGTGGATGCCCCGGCAGTGCGCAAGGAGCGGCCGCCCCTGTTTTCAGGCGGTCACCCACCCCGCGGTCATCCCGGTTACTTGGCTGCCGTCAAGGTCCTTGAGCTTGGTGCCCACGAAGGTGCGTGCCCAGCCGGAGGTCTGCACACGGAACGGCGTGCCCTCGTCGCGGAGGCTGGACAGAATGACCTCGGCGACCTCCTCGGGTGTCTGCGCATTGGAGCTGCCGAACTGCTGGGTGGTCCGGTTAAGGTAGGCGGTCAGGGCCGGGGCGTAGGGTCCCGCGTCGGCGAGCATGGTCTTCGGGTCGATGCCGGCGTTGGCGACAAACTCGCTGGAGACCGGCCCGGGTTCGATCAGGTGCACCCCCACCCCCACCGAGGCCGCCAGCGGCTGGAGGCTCTCCATGAAACCCTCGACGGCGAACTTGGCCGCGCAGTAAGCCTCGTTGAAGGGCTGGCCGACGGCGCCGCCTACCGAGCTGATGGTGATGAGCCGTCCGCCGCTGGCCCGCAGCAGGGGCATCGCGGCCCGGGTCAGGGCCACGACGCCGAAGAAGTTGACCTCCATGGCCGCGCGGATGTCATCGACGGTCAGCGTTTCCACGGTCCCGAGGGTTGCGCTCCCGGCGTTGTTCACCACCGCGTCGAGCCGGCCGTAGCGCTCGGAGCAGTAGGCGATCTCCCGGTCGATGGCCGCCTGGCTGGTGACGTCCAGTTCGCGGATGTCCAGCTCCACCCCCGCCGCCGAGGCGGCGGCGCGCAGGGCATCCGCCTTCGTGAGGTTGCGCATGGTGGCGACGGTGGTCCAGCCGGCCTGCGCGGCGGCGACGGCGGTGGCCAGTCCGATGCCGGAGGAGGTTCCGGTGATCAGGACGGTCCGTGCGGTGGTTTCGGGCTGCTGGCTGCTCATGGGGTTCCTGTCGGTCGGAAGCGGCAACGGCGGGCGGATGCCCCTGCCCCGATCATCCATCGCCGGCCGCCGGATGCCAACAGAAAGGCCGGGCAGCCCCTCGGCTGCCCGGCCCTTCAGGGCGTCTCCGGGAGACTAGCCACGCACCGGAGCCGCCTCCTGCTCGGCCGTGACGCGGGCCGGTTCCTTGGTGAAGAACAGGAGCGCTGCGGCGGCGATGACGCAGAGCACGGCCATGATCACGAAGCCGCCGGTGTAGCTGCCGGACTCGGAGACGATGAAGCCCATGACGCTCGGGGCGATGATGCCGGAGAGCGCGAAGCACGCATCGGCGAACCCGGCGGCGGTGCCGGGCTGCTTGGGAGCGGCGTCAATAGAGGCAACCCACCAGATACCGCCGGTGATGAAGCCGAAGCCCACACCCAGGGAGATGCAGACCAGGGCGAGCGTCAGGGTCACCGGCATCACCAGGAGCGGAACCAGCGAGGCGCCGGCCAGCAGCAGCGCCACACCGATGATGGTGAAGCGGGAGCGGACCTGCTGGGTGCGCTTGTAGATGCGGTCCACCAGCACGCCGCCGACCAGGGCGCCGACGACGCCGGCCGCCCAGGGAGCAACGGAGAAGGCGCCGACTGCCTTGAGCGAGAGCCCGAATCCTGCCTGGAGGTACTGCGGCAGCCAGTACATGAAGGCCCAGAACATAAAGCCCCAGGCGAAGTAGCCCAGCCCCACGATCCAGAGGTTCCGGTTCCGCAGGATGGGTCCCCACTCCATCTTTTCTTCCCTGCCGGAGGCTTCGCCCTCGGTCTGGCCGCTCTTGATGTAGGCGCGCTCCTCCTCGGAGCAGAAAGCCGCCTCGGCTGGGGAGTTCTTCAGGTACGGCACCGCGATGAGGACCCACAGGACGCCCGCGGCGGCGAGGATCCAGAACATGCCCATCCACCCGGTGAGGCTCACCAGCTGGGTGAGGATGGGACCGCCGATCAGCAGGCTGCCGGAGACGGCCACGCCGCCCACCAGGGCCAGTGCCTTGCCGCGCTCCTGGGCCGGGAGCCACCGGCTGGCGATGCGGGTAGCGGCCGGGAAGCAGGGAGCCTCACCGGCGCCGAGCACGATCCGGACCAGGATGAGGCCGAGGAAGCCGCCGGCGGCCGGGGTGAGCGCGGAGGACACGGCCCACACGATCATCCCCCAGATGAGGATCTTGCGGGAGCCGAATCGGTCCACCAGGGGTCCGGAGAGCAGGGCGAAGACCATGTACCCGACGGAGAAGGCCGAGCTGATGATGCCATATTCGGCGGCGGAGATACCGAAATGCTCCCGGATCGGCGTCGCTGCGAACGAGATGGCGCTGCGGTCGATGTAGTTGACCAGCACCAGTCCAAGGACAATGCAGAGCGTAAACCAACGCGATTTCATAGGGTTCCTAGGGGTCAGATGACGCCGCGTTCACGGAGATCGCGGAGTTCGGAGGGATCGTGTCCGAGGGCGGTGAGGACCTCGTCGGTGTCGGCACCGAGCGGGCGCCCGGTATGCCGAATGGAGCCGGGGGATTTGGTCATCCGCCACATCACGTTCTGCATGCGGACCGATCCAAGATCTGGGTCGGGGACTCGGGTGATCATCTCCGTGGCCACAATTTGTTCGTCCACGAGCAGCTCGCTGGGACGGTAGACCGGCGCCACGGCCGCGCCGGCGGCCTCGAATTCCTGCACCACTTCGTCCCGGGTGCGCTGTTCGACCCAGCTGCCGACGTAGCCGTCGAGCAGCTCGGCGTGCTGGGCACGCTGCCTGCCGGTGGCGAACCAGGGTTCGTCGATGACCTCGGGGTGGCCCACCAGGCGCAGCACCCGCTCGGCGATCGCCTGCGCACTGGTCGAGACGGCCACCCAGTGGTCGTCCTTGGTCCGGTACAGGTTGCGCGGGGAGTTGTTTTGGGACCGGTTGCCGGTGCGGTCCTGGTCCAGTCCCAACTGGTCCGCGTAGATCACGGCGGGTCCGACGGCGGTCATGATCGGGCTGAGCAGGTCCAGGTCGATCACCTGGCCCTCACCGCCGTTGCGGTCCCGCTCCAGCAAGGCCATGGCGACCGCGGAGGACCCGGCGACGCCGGCGATCGAATCCGCCAGCCCGAACGCAGGCAGGGTAGGCGGTCCATCGGGTTCGCCAGTGAGGTGCGCGAACCCGCTCATCGACTCGACCAGGGTCCCGAACGCGGGCCGGGACGAGTACGGGCCGCGCTGACCGAAGCCGCTGACCCGCAGCATCACCAGGCCGGGGTTGTCCTTGGACAGCACGTCATAGCCGAGGCCCCAGCGCTCGAAGGTGCCGGGCCGGAAGTTCTCGACGACGACGTCCGCGGTGGCGGCGAGCTCCCGGAAGATCTCCTGGCCCTCCGGGGTTCCGAGGTGAAGGGTCACGGTCTGCTTGTTGCGGCTGACCATTTTCCACCAGAGCGGAATCCCGTCCTTGTCCAGCCCGTGGCCCCGCATGCCGTCCGGCTTGGTGGGGTGCTCGATCTTGATGACGTTGGCGCCGAAATCACCGAGGATCTGGGCCGCCAGCGGACCCGCCAGAATGGTCGAGGCGTCCAGGACCTTCAGGCCGCGGAGCGGCCCGTGGTTGGTCTCGGCCACGGCGCCGAAGGCGTTGGCGCTCACAGGTACGGGCGCTGCAGGTAGCGGCCGACGGGTTCGCCGGTGATGACGCCGTCGGTCAGCACGCGGTGGCCGCGGACGAACGTGTCTGTGACCTTGGCGCCGAGTTCGAAACCCTCGAACGGCGTGTACTCCTGGGTGGATTCTGAGTCCTCGGCGCGCACGGTCCAGACGGCGTCGGGGTCCACGATCGCGATGTCGGCGTCGGCGCCTTCCACCAGCCGGCCCTTGCCGGGCAGGCCGTAGCGGGACGCAGGGTTCGAGGAGGTCAGCTCGGCAATGCGGCGGAGGGACAGTCCGCGCTTGCGGCCCTCGGTGATCAGGCCGGGCAGCAGGTACTCGGTGCCGCCGAAGCCGGACTTGGCGGCGAAGATGTCGTCGCGGTCGTCACCGAACTTCTGCTCGTCCTTGCAGCACGCGTGGTCCGAGACCACCCAGTCGATGTTGCCGGCGAGCATGTGCTCCCAGAGGGCCTCGACGTCGTCGCGGGGACGCAGCGGCGGGTTGACCTTGCCGCCCAGGCCATGGGCGGTGTCGATGTCGGCGAGCAGGTGCCCGATGGTTACCTCGCGGCGGAAGTCCACGTGCGGGAACGCCTCCGCCATCTTCATCGCGGCCTTCAGCGCCTTGGCCGAGCTCAGGTGCAGGAGGTTGATGTTGGGCAGGCCGGTCTCGTCGGCCAGGAAGGACGCGATGGTGACGGCCAGGCCCTCGGAGTGCTGCGGCCGGGACGCGCTGTAGGCGGCGAGACCGGTGAGGGTGCCTTCCTCCTCCACGAGCTTGGTGTAGGCGCTCATGATCTCGGCGGTCTCGCAGTGCAGGGAGAGGGAGATGTGCGGGGCCAACTCGGGCAGCTTCTCCCGGGCGGCCTGGATGCCGCGCATGACGAATTCGAAGTGGGCCAGGTTGTAGTTCTCGTCTTCGGGGATCATCAGGAATTCGCTCTGCGAGGTGGAGCGTCCGTGCAGGCCGTGGCTGCCGTAGAACATGAAGATCTTGAAGGACGTGACGCCGTGGTCCTCGACCAGCGACGGGATTTCCTCGATGTGCTGCTTGGACATCGGGGCCAGGTGGAAGGCGTAGTCAATGTAGGCCTTGCCCTCGGAGGTGGCCAGCACCTCGGGGTAGAACTCCTTGTAGGGGCCGCCCTTGTTCAGGTAGTACTGACCGGTCCGCATGTAGGTGATCGCGGAGGTCACGCCGCCCTGGGCGCTTGCCCGGGACTCGGTGACGGTGTCCTCGCCGAGCGGGTTGTAGATACCCCAGTGCTGGTGGGCGTCCACGACGCCGGGAAAGACCAGCTTGCCCGCGGCGTTGACGATCTCGGCGCCGTCGGCGGAAAGGTTCGGCCCGATCGCGGTGATCTTGCCGTCGGTGACGAGGATGTCCAAGAATTCGCCGTCGTCGGGGGCGTTCTCCTCGGGCCGCACAACGGTGCCGTTCTTGATGAGGAAGGTACTCACGTGAAACTCCTGATGCTCTGGTGATGGAAAGGTGGGGCCGCGCGGAACGCGGTCAGGTGCGTTCGCCCAGGTCTTCGGCGGCCAGCCAGGCCAGGCCGAAGGCGGTGAGCAGGCCGTTGCCGGCCAGGTATCCGGCGGCGCCGTGGCCGGAGATTCCGGTGGCGGCGCCGCCCGAGGCGTAGAGGCCGGGGATGGGCGACTGGTCCTCCCGGGTCAGCACGCGGGCGTGGTCATCGACCACCAGGCCGCCCTGGGTGTGGAAGAGTGCGGGAACGATGCGGACGGCGGCGAGGGGGCCGGTCAGGGCGTGACGCTCGTCGCTGCGGCCCTGCCGGTCGGGCTCCTCACCCCGGGCTGCCCTCGCGGCGGCGTCGACGTCGTCGGCGAGCGCGTCCGCGGGAACATTGAGGCGCTCCGCCAGCTCGGCCAGGGTCCCGGCCCGCACCAGCGCCCCGCTGTCGGCGACCTGCTGGAAGTCCGTGAAGGCCAGGCATTGTTGTTCGATGTGCTGGTCGATGATGATCCAGCCGGTTTGTCCGGGCTGGGCGGCCAGGATCGCCGCAAACTCCGAGTAGCCGGTCGTCTCGTCCGCGAAGCGCCGTCCCTCGGTGTTCACGATCAGGCCGCCGTGCAGGACGGTGGCCCAGCCCACGAGGGTCTGGCTGGAGGCGGAGAGGGCGGCGTGCCCCTGGTAGGCGTCAAGGTAGGCCGAGTCCGCGCCAAGGCCGGCGCCGATCCGCAGGGCATCCCCGCGGCTGTAGAACCCGCCGTGGTAGTGGACGCCCGCCATTTCCGGGATCCACCGCTCCACCAGTTCCGGCGCGCCGCCGTAGCCGTTGGTGGCCAGCAGCACGGCCGGGACGGACAGCCGGTCCGTGGAACCGTCCGGGGTGGAGGCGACGATGCCGGAGACCGCTCCGCCGCTGACCTCGACCTCTTCGAGGGTCATGGGGGTAATGAGTTCGATCCGCTCGTGGCGGCGGGCGCGGTCCACGAGGTGGGCCAGGAGGGTGGATCCGTGCCGGCCGGAGATGGTGTGGCACCGGTCGGCGCTGTGTCCGGGGTAGTGGAAGTCGGTCACCAGTTCAAGAGGCAGCCCGAGTTCGTCGGCCATCCATGTCACCATGGGGGCGCTCGCCGCGGTCAGGGCCTCCGCGAGCCGCCGGTCGGCGCTGCCGCCGGTCTTTCGGTCGATGTCTCCGAGGAAACGGCCGGGGCTGTCGTCGATTCCGGCGGCTTCCTGCCAACGGGTGCCGGCCGCGGGGATCATGGCGGTGCACATCGAGGTGTTGTTTCCGCGCTGGAACTGGTCATCCGCGTCGATGACGACGACGTCGTGGCCCAGATCCGCGGCACGCAGCGCGGCGATCAAACCACCGCCCGCACCTGCCACGGCCAGATCGAAATCGTACTCGGGCATTCTCACCTCCCTGCCTGTTCCGCTTGGCGGAACATATTTGGTCTGTGTCGTGGAACACTTTGCCCGATCACATTCCAGTGCGCAAGGGTTATTTTTCACAAACTTCCGATAATTTGCGGTTTTCTCTCGGGTGGAAGTCTCGACAAGCGTTCCGTTAGGCGGTACAAATGGTAAAAGTCGTCAATCCGGACTTCGTCAGTCATCAGGGAGCCAACTATGGAAACCACGTCCAGCGGGACCACCTCCGCGGCCCGTGCGGCCGACGTCCTCGTGGCCTTCGGCCGCCGGAACAGTGCCCTCGGGATCTCCGAGATCGCCCGCTCCACCGGATTGTCCAAGGCTGTGGTGCACCGCATCGTGTCCACGTTCGTCGAACGCGGCCTCCTCACTTATGAGGCAAGCAGCCGCCGGTACCGGCTGGGGCCAGCCGCCGTCACCCTTGGGGCGCGGGCGCTGGACACCTCGCCGCTGCGGCGGGCCGCCCGGGAAGCCCTGGTGGAACTCCAGCGGCAGACCGGCGAAACCGCAACGGTGTCGGCCCGGATCCCGGGCGGCCGGGTCTACCTCGACCAGGTGGAGAGCATCCAGGAAATCAAGATGACCGTGGAGATCGGCCGCTGCTTCGACCTGCACAGCGGCAGTTCCGGCCGCGCCATCCTGGCATTCCTGTCCGAGGACGAGCAGGAGGACATCCTCTCCAGGCCGCTGCCCCGGCAGACCGCGGCGACGGTGACCGACCCCGAGGCGCTGCGCGCTTCCCTCCGGGACGCACGGGCGAGGGGCGTGTGCCATTCCGAGGGTGAACGCCAGGAGGGTGCGGCGTCGCTGGCCGCCCCCGTCTTCTCCGACGACGCACAGGTGGTTGGCTCCATCTCCGTCTGCGGGCCGAGCTACCGGATGTCCGAGGAAAAGCGCTCCCGGTACGAGGAAGCGTTGCTGGAAGCGGCCGCCAAGGTCTCCCGCAACCTCGGTTACAACCCCCAGGCCGCCGGCCGGGAGGCCGCCTCATGATTCCGCGCAGCTGGCTCTACGTCCCGGGCCACCGTGAGGACCGGATTGCCAAGGCGCTGGAGTCGGCCGCCGACGCCGTCATCATCGACCTCGAGGACGCAGTGCCGTCCACGGCCAAGGACACGGCCCTGGCGAATGCGGTCGGTGCCCTCGAAACGGCCGGGGCCGGGCGCCAGGTCTGGATCCGGATCAACCCGCTGGACACGCCGTGGTCCGCGCAGGAGCTTGAGACGCTGGGCCGGGCGGAGCGCAAACCGGCGGGCGTCCGAATCGCCAAGGCCGAGGATCCCGCCGCGATCCGCCGGGCCGGCGACGCCCTGGGCTGCCAGCTTCATCTCCTGGTTGAGACGGCGGCCGCACTCCGCGACGCCCCGCTGCTGGCCGGCACCCATCCCCGGGTCACCGGACTGGCCCTCGGCGAGGCCGACCTCGCCGCTGATCTGCGGGTTTCGCCGGAAGGCCTGGAGTGGGCGCGCGGCTGGATTGTCACCGCCAGCCGCTCCCACGGCCTCGCTTCCCCGGTCCAAAGTGTCTACACCAACGTCGCCGACCTTGAGGGCCTGCGCCGCAGCAGCCTGCAGGGCCGGAGGCAGGGATTCTTCGGCCGCACCGTGATCCACCCCCGCCAGATCGACGTCGTCAACACCGCGTTCACTCCCACTCCGGAGGAAGTGGCGCGCGCCGAGGGCGTCGTTGCCCTCGCCCAATCGTCCGCCGAGGCCGGAGAGACGGCCGTTCTCGATTCCGACGGGCGCTTCATTGACCCCGCCGTCGTGGAGAACGCCCGGCTGGTCCTCGACCTCGCCATCCGCGACTAGTCCCCTACGAGGAGTTCCATGCATAACGCCACCACGTCCACCACCGATGCCCTGCTCAGCGCCGTCACGGGCAGCACCCAGGAAGTGGTCGAACTCGGCCACCCGCACTTCACCGGCATGCCCTGCTCCCCCAACCACCCCGGGTTCCGGATGACCCTGATCCGCCGGCACGGTGACATGGTCCGGCCCGACGGAGGGTCCGCCTCCAACGAAATCATCGTCACCGGCGGACACGTGGGAACACACGTCGACGCCCTCTCCCACGTCAGCCACGAGGGCATGCTGCACGGCGGCGTGGACGCGGCGGACGCCCAGCGCGGCGGGAAGTTCTCCCAGCTCGGGGCGGACCAGATCCCGTTCCTGCTGCGCCGCGGCCTGCTCCTGGACATGGCCGCACTGCACGGGGTGGAGGCCCTGGAGGCGGGCCAGGCAATCACCGCGAAGGATTTGCAGGATGCCGCCGACGCCGCCGGGGTCTCGCCCCGCTCCGGCGACGTGGTCCTGATCCGGACCGGCTGGGCGCGGCACTTCGAGGACCCTGCACGGTATCTCGGCCAGACGGACGGCGTCCCGGGTCCCGATGTGGAAGCGGCCCGCTGGCTCGCTTCGGCCGGGATTGTCGCCGCGGGCGCGGACACCACCGCCTTCGAACACATCCCCGCCGGCAAGGGCCACAGCGTGCTGCCGGTGCACCGGATCATGCTGGTGGAGAACGGCATCCACATCATCGAGCACCTGAACCTTGAGGACGCCTCCCGGCACGGGCTGACCGAATTCACCTTCGTCATGGCCCCGCTGCGGATCGTCGGCGGCACCGGCTCCCCGATCCGCCCGGTCGCGGTGGTGACCCGATGAGCCGGCACGATTTCACCGGCACCGTCGTCGGCCGGCTCGCCGCCCTGGCGGACCATACCCGAAAAGACGGCCTTGCCCCGGACCTGCGCAAGGACGTGGCCCGCCGGGTGCTTGACCTGCTGGGCAACTCGCTGGCCGCCCACAGCCAGCCCTCCGCGGCCGCCGTGATCGGCGTCGCCACCGGCTGGGGCGGAAACGAGGATGCCACTGCCATCGGCACCGGCCGCCGTTTCCCCGCGGCGACGGCGGCCCTGGTGAACGGCACCCTGGCCCACTCGATGGACTCGGACGACACGCACCTGCCCTCGGTCCTGCACCCTTCCGCCTCCGTCATCCCGGCGGCCTTGGCGGTGGCGGAAGCCACCGGCGCCAGCGGGGCGGCACTCCTGGACGCGGCCGGCGTCGGCATCGAAATCACGGTGCGGCTGGGCATGGGCGGCTATGACGAGACCCTGGGAAACTCGGAGTTTTTCGAGCGCGGCCAGCATGCCACCTCCATCTGCGGCGCTATTGGATCGGCTGCCGCCGCCGCGATGCTCTACGGGCTCGACGCCGAGGGCATCGCCGACGCGATGGGCATCGCCGCCAGCTTCGGGGCGGGCCTGCTCGAGGCAAACCGGACCGGCGGGAGCGTCAAGCGAACGCACTGCGGCTGGGCGGCGCACTCCGGGATCACGGCCGCCGAACTGGCCCGGCACGGGCTCACCGGGCCGCCTACGGTCATCGAGGGCAGGTTCGGTTTCCTGCACGCCTTCTGCGGGGACCGTGCCGATGCCGCCAAGGTGGTCGAAGGTCTCGGCGAGCAATGGGAACTCCCGGGCATCTTCTTCAAGCCCTACCCGTGCAACCACTTCACCCACGCCGGCATCGACGCCGCCCGCGAGCTCCGCGACCGCGGCGTCCGGCCGGAGGACATCGTCGGCATCGAACTGGGCGTTCCGGCGCCCGTGCTGCGGACCATCGCCGAGCCCGCCGAGTCCAAGGCCAAACCGGAATCGGGCTACCACGCCGCCTTCTCCGGCCCCTTCACCGTTGCCCGGGCCCTCCTGGGCGGCTCCGGCCTGGGCGTCGGGCATCACGACTTCGCCGACGCGATGGCGAAGGATCCGGAAACCCTGCGGCTGGCCGGGCTGGTCCGCTGCCACGCCGATGAGCGCAGCAGTGAGATCTACCCGCACCAGTTCCCGGGGGTGCTGCGTGTCAACACCCGGGACGGCGAATGGCATGAGGCGCGGGTGGAGTTCAATCGCGGCGGCCCGAGAAACCCGCTGAGTGATGACGAGCTGGCCGAGAAGTTCCGCCTCAACGTCGGCGGCCGGCGCACTTCGGAAGACACGGACCAGGTGGCCGCGTTGGCCCTCGGGCTCGGGGACGCCCTGGACGTCGCCGAGCTGATGGCGGCGGTCCGGGACTAATACCCACCCACGACGGCGGCCCGCACCCCACCCGGGATGCGGGCCGCCGTCGTCGTCCCCTCCGAAGGATTGGGCGCACGGGCCGTCGGTTCCGCGGAAAGCTCACCGTGCTTAACATTGAGGATCCAGTTGCAGGTCAGTTCGCACCATCCAAGGAGTGCCGATGTCGCTGAGCAAGGAAACACCCGGGGGACCTGAGTCCGCGGCCAGGCAACATCACGACGTGGTCGTGATCGGCGGCGGCAATGCCGGCGTCTCGCTGGCCGCTCGCCTTCAGCGCGGCGGAGTCAACGATGTGGCCCTGGTCGAACCCGCGGCCGAACACCAGTACCAGCCATTGTTCTCCCATATTGCCGGTGGGCGGGCGAAGGCCGCGTCCGCGGTCCGGAGGCAGTCCTCGGTCATACCGCGCGGGGTGCACTGGATCCAAGACCGGGCCGTGGACATCGACGCTGCGACCAAGACTGTTTCCCTGGACCACGGCGGCCCGCTGGGATACAACCAGCTGGTCGTCTGCCCGGGCCTGCAGCTTGACTGGGACAGTATCCCGGGGCTGGCCGCGGCCGTTCAGTCACCCTCGGGCGCCTCCCACTACGAGCTGTCCCTGGCAACGAAGGCCTGGACGCTGCTCAAGGGTCTCCGGTCGGGGACAGCCATCTTCACCATGCCGTCCGGGCCCATCAAATGCGGCGGCGCGGCGCAAAAGCCGATGTACCTGGCCTGTGACTACTGGCGGAAGCAGGGAGTCCTGAAGGACATCCGGGTGATTATGGTGCAGCCCACCGCAACGGTCTTCGGCGTACCGGGTGTGGACGAGGAGCTCAATCGCAAGATCGCCGAATACGGCATCGAGCTGCGCCTGAACACTGAGGTCGTCCTGGTGGAGCCCTCGGCCCGGACCGTGCTGGTCAAGAACAACGGCACCGGAATCGCCGAGGAACTCCACTACGACGTGCTCAACGTTGTCCCGCCGCAGTCGGCACCGGACTGGCTCAAGGCCACCGATCTGCCTGCGGCCGGCGACGACGGCGGGTTTGTGGAGGTGGATCCGGAGACGCTGCGCCATGTGCGGTTCCCGGACGTCTGGTCGCTGGGGGATGCGGCCGGCACCGCCAACTCCAAGTCGGGCGGCGCGCTGCGCAAGCAGGCCAAGGTGTTGGCTGCGAACCTGATGGCGGGCCGCGAAGGGAAGGCTCTTCCGGAACGGTATGAGGGCTACTCCGTCTGCCCCTTCACGGTGTCCCGCTCCACGGTGGTCTTCGCCGAATTCGATGCCCAGTACCGGCCCATGCCCACGATTCCCAAGGTGCCGACCTGGAAGGAGAGCCGCGCGTCCTGGATTGTGGACCGCGACATCTTCCCGCAGGTGTACTGGAACCTGATCCTCAAGGGCCGCGCGTAGGTCCGAGGCGCCCGGCACGGCCCTCCTGCCTCTCCGAAAGGCCGCCATCGTCGTTCCCCGACGCGCCGCGGTACCTGACCTAGCGCGTGACAGGCTGCTGCAACTCGGTCACCCAGTCCGCCTGGTCCTCCGACTCGGCCCGCAGGTACACCTCGCGGCACGGTCCGGAGGGAGTGAAGCCGCGGGCGATGATCTCGGCGTGGACGGCCTGCCAGCTTTCGCCGATGCGGTCCATCGCGCCCAGGTGGACGCCGCAGATCGCCGTCGGGACGCGGGGAAGCTCCACCGCCTCGACGCCGTCGGGAATGCTGCCCGTGGCGGCGTACCCGGCGGTGATGCGCATGCCGTCCTCGCCCGCCTCGTACTGGGCGATGGGCGTCTCGAGGGACCCGCCGGCGGCGCGGATCACCCCGGCCACGCCGTCGAACAGCGGCCCGACGACGCCGGCCACCTCGGGTTGTTCGGCAACGGCGGCGGTCCGTGCCGCGAGACGGACGGCGGGGAGGGACTTTTCGATGATTTCGATCTGGGTCATGTGCTTTTCCTTCTCAATCAGGTGGAGCCTCCGCTCGACGTCGATGAGCCGTGCCGCGGCCAGCCGCTGTTCCTCCGCCACTTCGGCGCGCCGGATCTGCAGCAGCCGGGCCATCCGCTCCGCATCAACCCCGGCCTCCAGCATGGCGGCAACGTCCGCCAGGCCGAACCCGAGCTGGCGGAGCGCGACGATCCGGTGCAGCCGTTCCAGCTGGGCGGGATCATAGGAGCGGTAACCGCTGAACTCATCCACATGCGCGGGAACGAGCAGCCCGGAGGTGTCCCAGTGCCGCAGCATGCGGTGGGTGACCTGGCCGATCTGCGCGAACGCTCCAATGGATAACATGACTCAGTTCTCCTGCCTTCCACAGTGTCAGAGTCAAGTATCGCGGCCCAACGGAATCTCCGGCTCAGGAAGCCAGCAGGTCGCGGCGGCGTTTCAGCGTGGCGGCCTCGGCAGAATTGCCTGCCAGTTCGATGGCCTCGTCGTACGCGAGACGCGCCTCGGCGTGGCGGTCCAGTCTCCGAAGTAGCTCGGCGCGGGTGGCGTAGTAGGCGTGGTAACCGGCCAGTTCCTCGGCCAGCCGGTCGACGGCGGCCAGCGCCACCACGGGCCCATCCACTTCGGCCACTGCCACGGCACGGTTGAGGGCAATCACCGGCGACGGGTCGAGGCAGGTCAGCATGTCGTAGAGGTCGAGAATCTGTGACCAGTCAGTGTCCCGAACGTAGCAGGCAGAGGTATGGACAGCATTGATGGCGGCAAGGAGCTGATAGGGGCCGGGCTTCTGTCCCGTGGCCAGGCGGGCACGCATCAAGGCCCGGCCTTCGGTGATCAGTGCCGCGTTCCAGCTCCCCCGGTCCTGTTCCTCGAGGGTGATGAGCTCACCGGTGGCCGAAAGACGTGTCGCCCGGCGGGCCTCGGTGAAGAGCATCAGGGCCAGCAGGCCCGCCGTTTCCCCGTCGTCGGGCATTAGGGCGTGGGCCAGGCGGGTGAGCCGGATTGCCTCGTCGGTCAGCTCGGAGCGGACGGGGTCCGATCCGACGCCGGTTGAAAGGTACCCCTCGTTGAAGATCAGGTAAAGCACGGCGAGCACGCCGGAGACCCGCTCCCGGAAGTCCTCCTCGGACGGCACCCGGTAGGGGATCCTGGCGGCCTTGATCTTGGTCTTCGCCCGAGTGATTCGCTGCGCCGCGGCGCTCTCCTGGATCAGGAAGGCGCGGGCAATATCGGCCACGGTCAGTCCGCCCAGCATCCGCAGTGTCAGTGCCACCCGCGCAGGCATCGCCAGCGCCGGGTGGCAGCAGGTGAAGATCAGGCGAAGCCGTTCGTCCTCGACGGCGCCAAGCGGCTCAGGGGGCTGATCATCGAACAGCACCTGCGCCTCCTGGTGCTTGCCGGCGCGTTTGCTTTCGCGGCGGAGCCGGTCAATGGCTTTGCGCTTGGCAGTGGTGGTCAGCCAGGCCCCGGGGTTGGCGGGTACGCCGTCGGAGGGCCACCGCTCAACGGCGGCCGCAAATGCCTCGGCCGCCGCGTCCTCCGCGAGGTCGAGGTCGCCGAAACGGCGGGCCAGCAGGGCCACCAGCCGGCCCCACTCGGCGCGGTAAGCCCGGTTGACTGCATCCCCGACGTCGCTTCCGTTCACAGGAACGGCCGCACCTCGACTTTGCGGTTGCAGGCCTTGGATCCCTCGGCGGCGAGCTTGAGCGCCGCTTCGAGGTCTGGGGCCTCGATAATCCAGAAACCCGCGAGGAACTCCTTGGTTTCGACGAACGGACCGTCGGTCACCACGGGAGCGGCGCCACGGTTGTCAATGACGGTGGCGGTGTCGGGAAAGCCGAGGCCGCCGGCGAAGACCCAGTGGCCGTCAGCCTGCAGCCGATCGTTGAATTCGTCGATGGCCGCCATCTCGTCCGAGGGGGCGAGCTCACGCTCGTCGTGGATCACGGAAAGCAAATACTGCATCACGCATCATCTCCTGTGGTTGGGGCCCACCCGGCGGGGACCTCTCACCCTTACTACGAACCACTTTGCCCCGATCCGACAGGAAGGGGCGGATAATTCTCCGGCATCAGCCGGCAACCCAATTCTGGCTCCGAGCTTGGCCCTACAGAATCAGCCGTCCAGGACCTGTCCGATCCCGAAGGCCCCCACGGAGAACATGCGCGGATTGTCGTCCGACGTGGTGACCATGGCAGTGGATAGCACTAGGGCCCAGCCACGCGCCCGCGTCCACGTTTCCTCGTCAGCGGACGGGCCAAGGGCCTCACGGAAGCGCCGACGGGCGCCGGCGTCGAACATCAACCACCCGGCGGCAAGATCCACGGCCGGATCCCCGGCGCCGACATCGCCAAAATCGATCACGCCGGCCAGCGAGCCGGAAGCATCAAGGAGGATGTTGGCCGGGTGAAGGTCGCCGTGCAGCATCATCGCGGGACCGTCCCATGCGCTGGCCTCGCAGGCCGCTGCCCAGACTGCCTCCAGTTCCGCGGCCCGGGGATAGCGTTCCCTGTCCCGGAGCCGCTCGCGAACCGCCGTATCGCGGTGCATCAGCGGCACACCGCGGACGGGGTTCACCGGGACTCCGGCGCCGGCCGGAATATGGAGGGACCGCAGGAACGCGGCAAGGCCAGCGGCGGCCGGTCCGCGATCAGCTGCCCCGGCATCGGCCGCCGGGGCACCGGGAATCCACCGCACGACGCTCCACGGCCACGGAAAGTCAGCCGTCGGCTGGCCAACGTGGACCGGGAAAGGCACCGGAACCGGCGATCGCTTGGCGATACCGGGCAGGTACAGCTGCTCATGCAGGATCAGCGGCACGGCTTCGGCACGGCGGGGCAATCGGACGGCCAGATCGTCCCCGAGGCGGAACGTCACGTTATCCCAGCCATGGGCGTTCCGGACCAAGGAGAGGTCGGCGAGGTCTGGACGCTGGGCGCGGAGCAGGGAACGGACGACGGCGGCATCCACTTCCAGCGTGGCGCTTGGCATGACCGCCATTCAGGACCCCTCTTCCGCTTCAAAGCTCGCGATAGTAGTAAAGCATTGGGTCTGCCCGGCCCGCTTCCGTGTTGGTGAACCCGCGGGCCTCGTAGAAACGGCGCGCATCGGTGTCCTCGCCGTCCACGTTGATCTCAAGGAGTTCGCCGCCCCGGCCCCGCACCAGATCCAGGGCCGCGTCCAGGAGTGCGCTGCCCATGCGGTGGCCACGGAGCTCAGGGCGGACGTAAAGCTCGTCGAGGATCGCGACCGGCCCCCGGTACCAGACGTTAGGCCGAAAACTCAGCACAGCAACCCCACTTGCTGGCTCGCCGGTCAGCAGGATCACTACATCGTCGCCCGTCAGCAGTTGCGTCAATCGCGATTCCAGCTCCTGGGTGCCGGGCGTCGGCGTCGAGAACTCGGTATTGAAGTCATGGAGCAGCCTGGCAACGGCGGCGGCATCGTCCGGCGTCGCCCGCCGTGGCGCCGGGTCGCCTGCAACATCGTCGGAAGTCATGTCTTTCACCGCTTAGTGAGGTCCTACCCTGCCCAGTCCTCCTCGCCGAACGCCCGGCCGCGGAAGTGGGCGCGGAGGTATTCGCCGACGACGGCGGCGCCCAGGTCCCCGGTGTCCGGCGCCACCACGCGGCCCTCCACCCGGCGGGCCATCCGGGCCACGAACCGTTCCAGTCCGGGGTCGTCGCCCAGCCGGAAGAACGTCGCCTGGACACCGGCGCGGCCCAGCCGGTCCAGCTCCGCCACGGTCAGCCGGATGGTTTCAGCGTCCGGCGGCCAGTTGAACCAGGACTCGCCGTCGGCCTCCAGGTGGGCGGTGGGCTCGCCGTCGGTGACCACCAGCAGCACCGGCTGCATGGAGGGGTGCTTGCGGAAGAACCGGCCGGCCAGCAGCAGCCCGTGGTGCAGGTTGGTGCCCTGTTCGCGCACCGCCGGCAGGGCGGTGAGCTCGCCGATGTCCATGGTTTGGGCGTACCGGCCGAAGCTGATCAGCTGCAGCCGGTCGCCGCGGAACCGGGTGGAAACCAGGTGGTGGAGGGCCAGGGCGGTGCGCTTCATCGGTACCCAGCGGCCCTCCGCGGCCATCGAGAAGGAAACATCCACCAGAAGGGCGACCGCGGCCTGGGTGCGGGCCTCGGTCTCGATGACCTCAATGTCGTCAACGGCCAGGTGCAGCCCGTGGCGCGGGTCGCCGCCGTCGCCGATCGTGCGGCGGATCGCGTTGGTGATGGTCCGGGTGACGTCCCACGGCTCGGCGTCGCCGAACTGCCAGGGCCGGCTGGACCCGGTCTGCTCCCCCGCGGCACCGGCTGCCCTGGTTTCCCGGCGGCCTTGCCGGCCGGAGAGCTGCTTGGCGGTGTCCCGCAGCAGCGAACGGCCCAGCCGGCGCATCGCCTGCGGCGAGAGGCTGAGGTCACCGTCGGCGCCGCGGCGCAGGAAGCCGCCGTCGTGCATGGCCTTTTCGATCTCCGCCAGCGTCCGGGCGGACACGGCGGCGTCCTGCCCCAGCTGCCGGGCCAGGGCGTCCAGGTCCACGTCGTCCAGGCTGGAACCGCTGTAGGACTGGGAAAGCTGGTCGGCCAGTTCGTCCAGCTCGGCAAGGTCCTGCAGCACCCCGGTCCCGTCGCCGAGCCCCAGTCCCTCCTCGCCCTCGAAGCGCTCGGACCCGGACCAGTCCTCGCCGGGACGCAGCGCCTGCAGGTTCGCGTCGAGTTGGTCCAGCTGTGCCATTAACTCCGGGGAGCCGAAGGCCTGGGCGGAGAGCTGCATCAGTTCGGCGCGCTGCTCGGCGGTCATGGAGCGCATCATCCGCTGCGCGGCGGCAGCACGCTGGGCGAGCGCGTCGATCAGTTCCTCGACGGATTGCGGGCTCTCCGGGAAGAAGTCACCGTGCTTGGCCATGAAGTCCTGGAAGTCCTGGTCCGTGTCCTCGCCGCGGCGGTGCTTGTCCAGGAGTTCGTTCAGGTCGCCCAGCATGGCGGCGACGGCGGCCCGGTCCTCGTCCGTGGCGCCCTCGAGCGCCTGCTTCATCCCGGCGAAGCGTTGCTCCAGCACCTCCCGTCCCAGCAGGTCCTTGATCTGTTCGTAGGCTTCCCGCGCGGTGCTGGACTGCCAGTCGTAGGAGGAGAGCTCGTTGACGGCGGCGGCCGTGGATTTGGGCAGGTTCTGCATCTGCATGTCGCGGAAAGCCCGGTCCGTGTCGTCCATCCGGACGTCACGGGCCAGCTGCTTGCGCTCCTCCAGCACCGCGGTCTCCAGCAGCTTGCGGACCTCCTCCAGCGTCCCGTCCAGCTTGTGCCGGCCCAGCAGGTCCTTGCGCCGCTGCTGGATCCGGCCGGCGAGATCGTCCAGGCCGTCCCGGCTCCTGCCGCCGCGGCGCAGGTACTCCTGCAGGGCCCGCCGGGGCGAGTACCCGGCCATGACGTCCTCGGCGACGGCGTCCAGGGCCTCGGTCAGGTCCACCGGGGGCGCCAGCGGATCCGGCCCGCCGCTGTAGCGGCCGTACCGGGACCGGTTGTGAGCACTCATCTGGTCTCCCGTGTCAGGACGGAGCTACCCGTAAATGGTTTCCTCGTCGTCGGAGTCCTTGGAGATCCGGCGGGCGAGGTAGAGGCCCTCCAGGGCCAGTTCGACGGCGGCGGCGCGCTGGCCGTCGTTCTCTGCGCCCAGCCGCTCACCCACCTCGTCGTAAAGCCGCGAGCCGTTGAGCGAGGGCAGGCCCTCGAGGAATTCGCGGGCGGTGACCAGTTGCCCGGTGGTGACCGTGGAGGACCCGTCCAGGGCGGAGACCAGCGGGCCGAGGTCAATGCCGTGCAGATGCGCCCGGACCGTCTCCGCCGTGGCCATCCGCAGCAGGTGGTCCAGGATGTCCTGCTCCCGGCCTTCCTCGCCGGACTCAAACTCGATCTTCCCGGCCAGCACGTCCACGGCCGCCTCCAGGTCGATGATCCGGGCGACCGCGTTGTCCTCGCCGCGCACGCTGGCCCGGCGCAGCGCCGCGGCGGCCACGGTCTCGGCGCCGGCGATCGCGAACCGGGCCGAAACCCCGGAGGTCTGATTGACCGCCGGGGACTCCCGCAGCGCCCGGGTGTAGCGGGCCAGGATCTCCAGGATGACCGGCGGGACGGCCGCCACCAGGTGGCCCTCCTGTTCGATCACGGCCACCTCGTCCTCGAGTTCGATCGGGTAGTGGGTACGGATTTCGGCGCCGAAGCGGTCCCGCAGCGGGGTGATGATGCGGCCGCGGTTGGTGTAGTCCTCCGGGTTGGCGGAGGCCACCACCAGCACGTCCAGCGGCAGCCGGAGCACGTAGCCGCGGATCTGGATGTCCCGTTCCTCCATCACGTTGAGCATGGACACCTGGATCCGTTCGGCCAGGTCGGGGAGTTCGTTGATGGCGATAATGCCGCGGTTCGAGCGCGGGATCAGGCCGTAGTGGATGGTTTCCGGGTCGCCCAGGCGGCGGCCCTCGGCCACCCGCATCGGGTCGACGTCGCCGATCAGGTCCGCCACGGAGGTGTCCGGCGTCGCGAGCTTCTCCACGTACCGCTCCGACCGGTGCCGCCACGCCACCCGCAGCCGGTCCCCCTCGGTGAGCGCCAGGGCGCGGGAGTGCTCGGTAATGGGCTCGTAGGGGTGTTCGTTCAGTTCGGAATCCTCGATCACCGGCGACCACTCGTCCAGCAGCCCCGCCAGGGTGCGCAGCAGGCGGGTCTTGCCCTGGCCGCGTTCGCCGAGGAGGACGACGTCGTGCCCGGCCAGCAGGGCGCGTTCGAGCTGCGGCAGGACGGTGCGGCTGAACCCGAACATGCCGGGCCAGGGATCGCGGCCGGCGGCGAGCGCTGCCAGCAGGTTGTCGCGGATCTCGCGGCGCAGGTCCTTCTGGACGTGGCCGGAGGCGCGCAGTTCACCAACGGTGTAGATCTCGGGGCGTTCACTCACTCCTCCACCGTAGACCTGCACCCGGGGCGTAATCGAGGGATTTCCTGAGAAACCTCGGCGCTTCCTCGGGCCGGGAAGTTAGGGTTGGTAGCGATGGCTACCGCAACAGCAGACAACGCCCCCGTTCCCCCGGCACCGGCGCGCCCGGCGACGCTCCTGCTGCTGGTACGGCACGGACAGACGCCCACCACCGGCAGCGTCCTTCCCGGCCGGGCGCCGGGACTGCACCTCTCTGACCGCGGCAGGGAGCAGGCCGAACGCGTCGCGGAACGGCTCGCCGGGCTGCGGGTGGACGCCCTCTACTCCTCGCCGATGGAACGGGCGCAGGAAACGGCGGCGCCGACGGCGGCGCGGACCGGCCTGGCCGTCACCGCCGAGGAGGGGCTGCTGGAGTGCGACTTCGGCGGCTGGACCGGCTCGGCCATCTCGGACCTGGCGGCCCTGCCGGAGTGGCAGACCGTGCAGCACAGCCCGTCGCAGTTCCGTTTCCCGGACGGCGAGAGCTTCCCGGAGATGCAGGCCCGGATTGTCGGGGCGATGGAGCGGGCCCGGGACGCCCACGCCGGCGGGGTGGTGGTCTGCTTCTCGCACGCAGACCCCATCAAGGCCGCCGTCGCCCATGCCCTGGGTACCCCGCTGGATTTGTTCCAGCGCATCTACATCAGCCCGGGGTCGGTGTCGGCGATCTCCTACACGGACGGGCAGGACCCGGCGGTGCTGATGGTGAATTCGACGGCGGAGCCGCTCAGCGGGCTGAGGCCGGAATGACCGCTTCTCGACGGGTGGATCCGTGGCCGGCCGCGAAGTGACCCTGCTGACCGAGGGCAGCATCGAGCTCGTGGGGGTCATCCCGCGCAGCAGCAACCAGACCTTCCTGGTGCAGGTGTCCCTCGGCGAGGACGTGGGCTTCGCGGTGTACAAGCCGGAGTCCGGCGAGCGGCCGCTCTCCGACTTTGCCCCCGGGCTCTACAAGCGGGAGCGCGCCGCCTACCTGCTGAGCGAGTGGCTGGGCTGGGGTTTCATCCCGCACACCGTAATCCGGGAGGACGCACCCCTGGGCGTCGGCTCGCTGCAATGGTTCATCGAGTGCGACTTCCAGCACCATTACTTCACCCTGTTCGAGGACGCCCCGGAGACGCATCCCGAGCTGTCCCGGATGGCCCTGTTCGACTTCGTTGCCAACAACACGGACCGCAAGAGCGGCCACGTACTCCGAGGCGACGACGGCCGCATCTGGGGCATCGACCACGGGCTCTGCTTCTCCGCCGTGTTCAAGCTCCGCACGGTGATCTGGGACTTCGCCGGCGAACCCATCCCGGAGGAGCTGCTGGCGGACATCGCCCCGCTGGCCGAGGCGGTCCCCGCGGAGCTGGCGGAACTACTGGACGACGACGAGGTCACCGCCCTGCAGCGACGCGTCCAGCGGATGATGCTGGCCGGGTCCCTGCCGGTGGACCGCACCGGCATGCGGTACCCCTGGCCGCTGGTGTAGGCGGCGTCGCCGTTCCTGCAGTGAGTCGCCGTGCCCGGCAGTGAATTGCCCGGGAGTTAGCCGTTTTACGGCGTGTACGCCATCGCGGACGGCGGCTGCCGGATAGTCTGCCGTTCCTGCCCGGCTTCCGTGAGCTCACGCGCCGGACGCCGCAGACACCCCGCACGGCCGGCATGAATCAAGGAGAACAGCGATGGGCACCCTCATCAGGACACCCCACCCGCGGCCGGCCCGCGCGCGGCGGGAACCCGGCCGGATCCGTACCTGGATCGGGGATGACCCCTCGGATCGGCAACGGCCCATCATCCTGGCCGTGGTGCTGACGCTTGCCGCCATCGGTTTGGTGGAGGTGGCCTCCGCCTCCTCCGTGGAATCCGTCGCCGCCGGCGCGAACCCCTACGACCTGCCGCTGAAACAGGGCATGTGGACCGTGGCCGGGATCGTGCTCATGCTCTTCCTGGCCGGGCTCAGGGAGCAGCACATCCGGAGGCTGGCCTGGCCCATGCTGATCACCGCCGTCGTTTCCCTTGTCCTGGTCTTCACCCCGCTGGGCATGACGGTCAACGGCAACCGCAACTGGCTCAGCGTGGGCGGGTTCACCGCGCAGCCGTCCGAATTCGCCAAGCTCGCCCTCATCGTCTGGGCCGCGGACATCCTGACCCGGAAGCAGAAGCTCCTCGGCCAGTGGAAACACGCCGTCGTCCCCCTACTGCCCGTGGGAGGCATCATTATGGGACTCGTCGCGCTGGGCCACGACCTCGGCACCACCATGATCGTCATGCTCATCCTGGCTGCCACGCTGTTCTACGGCGGGGTGCCCATGAAGGTGATCTCGGTGACGGGGTCTATCTCCGCCTTCGCGGCGCTGATCCTCGCCGCCACCAGCGGCAACCGCATGGGGCGGATCTCCTCCTGGCTGGGCGGCGGCTCCGCCGACGATTCCCAGGGCCTCGGGTATCAGGCGCTGAACGGCCAGTACGCCCTGGCCTCCGGGAGCTGGTTCGGCACCGGGCTGGGCCAGAGCCGGCAAAAGTGGAATTGGATCCCGGAGGCGCACAACGACTTCATCTTCACCATCCTGGGTGAGGAACTCGGATTCGCCGGCACCCTGCTGGTGCTGGCACTTTTCGCCGTGCTCGCCGTCGCCATCTTCAAGACCATCGCCCGGACCGAGGGGACCTTCGCCCGGGCGCTCTCCTGCAGCGTCGTCACCTGGATCATCGGCCAGGCCGTCATCAACATCGCCATGGTCAGCGGCCTGCTCCCGGTGATCGGCGTGCCGCTGCCGTTCATCTCCTACGGCGGTTCCGCGATGGTGTCCTCCCTCGCCGGCATCGGCATGATCCTCGCCGTGACCCGGTCTCCGGCCGGGCCTAAAACGGGTTCAGGAGCCGGTTAACGAACTGCCGGGTACGTTCCTCGCGGGGATCCCGCAACACCGTGTCGGGGTGTCCCCGTTCCACGACGACGCCACCCTCCATGAAGATCACCTCGTCGGCAACTTCCCGGGCGAAGGCCAGTTCGTGGGTGACCACCACCATGGTCCATCCCTCGTCCGCCAGTTCCTTAATGACGGTCAGGACGTCGCCGACCAGTTCCGGGTCCAGGGCCGACGTCGGCTCGTCAAACAACAGCAGCTGCGGGCGGAGGGCCAGGGCGCGGACGATGCCGACCCGCTGCTGCTGGCCGCCCGACAGCTCAAAGGGGTAGCTGTTTTCCTTGTCCGCGAGCCCGACGCGGGCAAGGAGTTCCCGCGCCTCCTGAACCGCTTGGGCCTTGGGCTTCTTCTGAACCTGGACCGGGCCCTCGATCACGTTTTCAAGGGTGGTCTTGTGCGGGAAGAGGTTGTAATGCTGAAACACCATCGCGCTTCGATCCCGCACCGCCGCCAGCTGTTTCTTGGAAACAGGGGCGGAGAAATCCACACTCAAACCGCCGGCGAACTCCACGACCCCGGCGTCGGGGATTTCCAGGCCGTTGAGGGAGCGCAGCACGGTGGTCTTCCCCGACCCGGAGGGCCCGATCAGCGTGACGACTTCACCGCGGCGCACGGTGAGATCAATGGATTTCAGCACCTCGTGCTGGCCGAAGGCTTTGCGGAGTCCGCGGACCGCCAGGAGGGCGCCGTCGTCCGGGAGTGCGGATTCAGTGGGCGACATAGCGGTCCAATCTCTTCTCGAGGGCCGACTGTCCGCCGGCGAGGACAAGGCAGATGACCCAGTAGATCACGGCGGCTTCCAGGTACAGCAGCATGAACTCCTGGCTGAAGGCCGCCACCTGCTGCGCCTGCCGGAACAGCTCCGTCACCAGGATCAACGACGCCAGGGAGGTGTCTTTGATCAGGCTGATGAAGGTATTGGACAGGGGCGGGACCGAGACCCTTGCCGCCTGCGGCAGGATGATCCGCACCAGGGCCTGCCGGCGGGACATGCCGATCGTGTGACCGGCCTCCCACTGTCCCTTCGGCACGGACAGGATGGCAGCCCGGATGACCTCCGCCGCGTAGCCGCCCACGTTGAGGGAGAAGGCGATGATTGCGCTGGGCCAGGGACTGATGGTGATGCCGACGGACGGCAGTCCGTAGAAAATGACGAAGAGCTGGACCAGCAGCGGGGTCCCGCGGATCACCGAAATGTAGACGCGGGCGATCGATGAGAGGACCACGTTGCGGCTGAGCCTCATCAAGGCGACCAGCAGGGCCAGCACCAGGCCCAGGCCGAACGAGGCCAGCGCCACCGGGATTGTTCCGGTGACGGCGCCCATGAGGATCGGTCCGAGCGAACTCCAGACCAGCTCCCAGTTCACAGTCATGGCCTGACCCGATCTACGCCGAGGGTACCCATGCCGTTACTTGGTGACGTCGGCGTCGAAGTACTTCTGTGAGATCTTCGTCAGGGTCCCGTCGGCCTGGAGCTCGGACAGGGCCTTGTTGACGGCTTCGGTGAGGCTGCTGGAGCCCTTGCGGAAGGCGAACGCGCTCAGGGACTTATCGGTGGTCTCGGCCGCGATCTTGATGCCGTCGTCCTTGGCCGTCTTCTGCTGGTCCAGGTAGGTCAGCTTGTCGTTGATGGTCGCGTCGACGCGGCCCTGCTTCAGCAGGGTGATCGCCTGCGCCCAACCCTCCACCGACTGCACGTTGGCGCCGCTCTGCTGGGCCAGCTTGTACCAGTTGCTGGTCAGCGACTGGGCCGTGGTTTTGCCCTTGAGCCCGTCGAAGGAGGTGATGCTGGAATTGTCGGACTTGGTGACGATGACGCCGGTGCTCACCGTGTACGGGGTCGAGAATTCGTACTTTGCCTTGCGCTCGTCCGTGATCGAGACCTGGTTCGCGACGACGTCGAACCGCTTGGCTTCGAGGCCGGCGAAGATCGCGTCGAACTGCGTCTCCTGGAACGCCGGCTTGACGCCAAGCTTGCCGGCGACGGCGGTGATGATCTCGACGTCGTAGCCGGTGAGCTCACCGTTGCCGTTGGCATGGAAGGTAAAGGGCTTGTACGTGCCCTCGGTGCCGACCTTGAGCACGCCGGCATTCTTGACGTCACTCAACGAGGTGTCAGCGCCGCCCGCCGGCGCCGAACCTGCGGGGGTCGTGGAGGCAGACCCGCAGCCGGCCAACGCCAGCCCCGCAGCTGCGATCAGACCGATGAGGGAAATTCGTGTGCGCTTCATGGTGGTCCTTCGTCCAGGCGCCGGGGGCAGCTATCTTAGCCAAATGGCCGGCTTCGTACTTGCGACGATAGCAAGACCTGCGGAGGACGGAAGAGCCCGGGTGACGGCTTGTGACGCCGTCCCATGCAACGTGTTGCTTCGAGGGTAACTTCGCGGTAAGCGGCGACCCTCCGGAGCACTCCCCTCACGCCGACAGGCCGACGTAATCTCCCCTGAAGAAGAGCAATGGATCTCCGTCCGATCGGGCGCCCAAGGCCCGTATCGCGGCGACGACGATGGTGTGGTCACCACCGTCGTGCTCCTGGTACAGCTCGCAGTCAATCCAGGCCAGGGCGTCCTCGAGGATGGGGTGGCCCAAGGGCGACGGCGTGTGGGCGACGCCCTCGAATTTATCGGTCCCGGACCGCGCGAACTGGGCGGCCAGGTGCCGGTGCTCGGTGGGGAGGATGTTGATGGTGAACTGCCCGGCCTGGCGAAGCCGCGGCCAGGTACTGGAGGTCCGAGACGGGCTGAAGGTCACCAATGCCGGTTCCAGCGATAGGGACGAAAACGACTGGCAGGTGAACCCTGCCGGGCCCTCGTCGGTGTGGGAGGTGATCACGGTGAGTCCCGTGGCGAAGTGCCCCAGGATCGATCGGAGTCTGAGGGGGCTGAGGTCCGAGTGTTCGGTCATGGCTGCTCCTTGGTCAGTGGGCGGCGGCTGGTGGCTTCAGGGTCCTGCCGGAGGTCCTTCGTGAAGGCCAGGGCGCCGATGGTTTCGGGGTCGGCGTTCAGGTCAAACTGGGGCCGGTAGCCGGTGTTGAGGTAGAGGTGCTTCGCCTCGGGCTGCCGCGGACCGGTAGTCAGGTAGATCGACCGGTATCCGCGCTCCGCGGCGAGGGTCTCCAGCCTGTCCAGCACGAAGCGGCCCAGGCCGCGGCGCCGGTGGGCCGAATGGGTCCAGATGCGTTTGAATTCGGCCGTTTCCGCATCGTGTCGCCGGAAGGCATCGCCGGCGATCGATTCGCCCCGTTCCTGGACGATGAGCAGTGCCCCCTCGGGGGCCGCGAACACTTCGGCCGGGTACCGGTTGAGTTCCTCGGACGCGGCTTTGTGGCCAAAGAGCGTCCCGTACCTGGTGTCGTATTCGACGGCCAGTTCCTCGAGGAGGGGCTGGACCCTGTGGTCGTGCATGGGCAGCTCGAGCACTCTCCACTCCCCCGTGGCTCCGGGCCCTGCGGAGGGCGCCGGAGGTGTTGGGTGGTCGGGTGCGGCTGTGGGCAGGGTCATTGCTGGTCCTTTCCGCGGTCGGTGGCTGTTTGGGTGGATGCCGCGGCCGCAAGCGGCCGTGCGCCGGCACTGTCCGCCAGCGCGTGAAGGATGCGGCGGGCGACGGCGTCGTTTTCCCGGAACGGGGCTGCATTGGTGCCGGGCCGGGCGAAAGCCCCGGCGCCCCATCCGGAGGTGCCGGGCCCGATGCCGAAGAGGCCCGGCACGGCAAGGCCGTCGGTGTTGAGCACTTCGTTGCGCGCCGAGATCAGCAGCCGTCCGGTGGAGTTCAATCCGTCCGCGCTGATCAGTTGTTGTTCCGTGCCAAGTCCGGAGCGGTGCAGTGCCCGCAGCAACGGATTCGCCGACGCCGCCACTGCGGGTGGCGGCAGCCGGGCTTCCACCAAGGCCCTGGCGCGGACCGTGATGCCGGACTGGGTCGAGCGGGCCTCGAACTGACCGGTCGCCTCGTCGGCGGAGACCACCAGTCCGGGGCCGATGAACTGCAGGACACCGGCCCGGTGGAGCGCCAGGATCTCATGTAGACGCCGGGGCGGCGGACCGGAGTCCACGAAACTGAAGAAGCCGTGCCACCATCCGTGGATGGTTTGCTGGGAGCGTGAGTTCAGCCGCTCCGGCGGGAGCAGCCGGCCGAGGTCCATGTAGATTCTCAGCAGCGCGGTGAACAGTGCGAGCGTCTCGGAATGGTCCGGGCCGGTGCGGAGCCGCAGGTCGGCCTCGATGTAGTCGGCCATGGCTGCCTGAACCTCACGGTCCGAGGCGAAGCGGCGGCCCTCGAAGGGCCGGTCCAACCGTTCGAAATCCAGGTGAAGGCCCTCATCCGGCACGGCCTGCGCGACCAGGGCGATGCGTTCCGGGCTGTACCAGTCGAGCTCCGCATAGCGCGCCGCGAAGTCCTCCCACCCCGAGCTGACCAGCTCGGGGTACCCGGTAATCAGCTCACGGTAATACGCGTAGCCGGCCTCCTTGGCGATGAGCGGCCAGAGCTGGGTCCAGAAGTCGAGTTCCTCCGTGACGGCCAGCAGCGCGTCCACGGCATCCGCGGTGAGGAACCGGAGCTCCCCGGCGGGAGTCCCCCGCAGGGTCGTGGAAATCTTGGAGTGGTAGGGAACTCCGCGCCTCGATCCGGCCCAGAACCTGGGTTCCCGGCCGGAGGGATGGTAGCGCAGCCCGCCGCCGGGCACGTCCTCGAACCGTCCGCCGCGGCCCTCTGTCAGCAGGACCAGCAGGTCGACGAAGGCCAGTCCCATGCCGGACACAATCACGTCCTGTCCCTGGCCGAGGCGCGAGTAGTCGACGTCGGCGGTGTAGCTGGGGGGTGCGTGGAAACCGCCGTGGCGGACAGCGAACGCGGACCACGCCGCCGATTGCCCGTCGGGAACGGCGTCGGTGTGGCCGAGGGCGGCGAGCACGACGTCGGCCTCGATCTTGGCGCCGCCGGCAAGCGAGACGCGATGGCCTTCGCCGCTCCTGGCGTCGATGCTGACCGCCACGTCCCGGTGAACCGTGACGGCGGCGTCCGTCCCGAGCGCGGAGACCGCCCGGCGGAAGAACCATTCCAGGTACTGGCTGTGAAGCTGCCGGGTGGGAAAGGTGCCCGGAGTCAACGACCTCAGCTGGCGGTGCAACGCCGGTGCCATTGCCGGGACGTCGGTGATGCTCCCGTCCAGGACGCCGGCGGCCCATTCGGCCAGCCCCGGTCCGGGCGCCGCCGGCCCCTCGCACTGCACCGAGGAGTCGGTGAACATCGTGACGTCGGCCGCCGTTGAGTTGAGCCGCAGGCCGGGGTGCTGGTCGTAGCGCCAGATCCTGCCGGACCCCGGCTGGTAGGGCTCGATGACATGGACGTCGAAGCGGCCGGCGAAGAGCCCGGCACGGTTGACCGCAAGCCGTTCCAAGACACCGGCCGCGCGCGGACCGCCGCCGATGATCACCACGGCGGGAACATTCGCTGGCATCGGAACTCCTGATCGGGACGACCTGCTTCGGACTCGTTGTGGCCCTCATGCTAGGCACCGGAAAGGGCCCGGGGCGACGGGCGAGTCACCGCCGTTCACCGCGCGTCACGGGACGTAAAACGGCGCAATGAAACGTCGTGTGACGCCGTGCGAAGCCCCGTGAAGCAATGCAACCGGGCGCCTTGAAGCCCTCATCCGACGCCCCTAGATTTGCAGGAATTCAACCCCCGACCGACCCGAAAAGTGAGGTGTCCCGTGAGTTCTCCAGCAACCGAGGTGGCCCAGTCTGCACCCGGAAAGACAGCCCCCGCTTCACCCCCGGAAGAGGTATCCGCCGCCGGAACCCGCACCGCAACAACTGCCGCGGCGTCCGGCCGACGTTCGGACCACGGAAGCGCCGCGGCACGGCCCGGCCAGGCCCCCGACTACACCGGGTACCGGGTTGTCCCGGCCCGCCACCCGTGGCGCTGGGTCGGCACCGCCGTCGTTGCCCTTGGAGTGCTCGGCGTGGCGTGGTCTCTGGCCACCAACCCGCGCTGGGAATGGGGCGTCGTCGCGCAGTGGTTCACCGCGCAGTCGATCGTCAACGGACTGGTCGAGACTCTCAAACTCACTGCCATCGCCGGCGTCCTCGGCTTCGTGCTGGGCTTCGTCCTGGCCCTCATGCGCCTGTCCGCATCCCCGCTGCTGGTCTCGGTCTCATGGACGTTCTCCTGGATCTTCCGCTCCACACCGCTGCTCGTTCAGATGCTCCTTTGGTACAACCTGGGCTACCTCTACGAAAAGATCAGCCTCGGCATTCCCTTTACGGACGTCCGCTTCTTCGAAGCCCAGACCACCACTCTGATCAGCCAGTTCGCGGCGGCCGTGCTCGGTCTGACGCTGAACCAGGCGGCCTACTCTGCCGAGATCATCCGGGGCGGCATCCTGTCCGTGGACCAGGGCCAACTGGAGGCAGCGGCCGCGCTGGGCATCCCGGCATGGCGCCGTTCAACCCGGATCGTGCTGCCCCAGGCGATGCGGGCGATTCTGCCGACGGCTTTCAACGAGATCATCGGCCTGGTCAAGGGCACCTCGATCGTCTACGTCCTGGCCTATTCGGAGCTTTTTTACACCGTCCAGGTCATCTACAACCGGACCCAGCAGGTCCTGCCGCTGCTGCTCGTGGCCACCCTCTGGTACGTGGTGATTACCTCCGTCCTCAGCGTCTTCCAGTACTACATCGAGCGGCATTACGCGAAGGGCGCCGTCCGCACCCTGCCCCTGACCCCGCTGCAGAGGGCACGCAAGTATCTGTCGCTGCACACCCCCCGCCAACCGCATCCCCAAGGAGGGAAACCGATGACCACCGCACTCGAGGCCGTGCCGCCCGTAACCCGCGGCCTGATCGAAGTCACCGACGTCAGGAAGAGCTTCGGCGCGGTGGAAGTCCTGAAGGGCATCAGCCTGACGGTAGAACCAGGCGGCGTCGCCGTCATCGTCGGCCCTTCGGGTTCCGGCAAGTCGACCCTGCTGCGCACCATCAACCACCTCGAAAAGGTCGACGGCGGATACATCGCCATTGACGGCCAGCTGGTCGGGTATGCAGTCCGCGGACAACGGCTGCACGAACTGCGCGAAAAAGACATCCTCAAGCAGCGCACCGAGGTGGGGATGGTCTTTCAGAACTTCAACCTCTTCCCGCACCTGACCGCCCTGGAGAACGTCATCGAAGCCCCCATCGTCGCCCAGCGCCGCTCCAAGGCAGCCGCCCGGGAACGGGGGCTGGAACTCCTGGACCGGGTGGGGCTCAAAGACCGGGCCGGCGCCTACCCGCGGCAGCTCTCCGGCGGCCAGCAGCAACGCGTCGCCATCGCCCGGGCCCTGGCCCTCGACCCTAAAATCCTGCTCTTCGACGAGCCAACCTCCGCGCTGGATCCGGAGCTGGTCAACGAAGTCCTGGACGTCATCCGGGAACTGGCCACCTCCGGAACCACTCTCGTGATCGTCACCCACGAGATGGGTTTCGCGCGCGATGTGGCAGACACGGTCGTTTTCATGGACCAGGGCCAGATCGTCGAGCACGGAACACCCCAGCAGATTTTCACCAGCCCGCGCGAAGAACGCACCAGGAGCTTCTTCTCCAAGGTGATCGAACCCGCCTTCAACATCTAAGGAAGCACTCCCATGGCCCACTCCTCCCTCGTCCCCGCCCGGCCCCGCACCGGCCCCAGGCTGCCGGCCGCCATCGTGCTGGGCACCCTCGCCGGCGCGCTGGCCTTGGCCGGTTGCTCCGATCCGGGAGCCGCAGCCGCCCCCGGCGGTCAGCAGAGCACCCCCGCCCGCAACGGCGTCGTCTACAACACCTCACCGGACCAGCAACGCATCCGCGTCGAAAAGGACCCTGCCCTGGCGGCCGAGGTCCCCGCCCTGATCAGCAAGGACGGCAAACTCACGGTGGCCACGACGGCCGGTTCCATCCCGCTGTCCTTCCACGCCACGGACGACAAGACGCCCATCGGCGTCGAGGTGGACCTCGCCCAGCTCGTCGCAGACAAGCTGGGCCTCGCCCTCGACGTCCAGGTCACCTCATGGGAAAACTGGCCGCTCAAGACGCAGTCCGGAGATTTCGAAGCCGTGTTTTCGAATGTCGGCATCAACGCCGCCAGGGTAAAGCTCTTTGATTTCTCCACCTACCGCGCCGCGTTCATGGGATTTGAGGCGAAGAAGAGCTCCAACTACACCATCAAGGGATCGGACGACATCTCCGGCCTGAAAATTTCGGTGGGCTCCGGAACCAACCAGGAAAAGATCCTCCTCGCCTGGAACAAGGAGCTCGAAGCCAAGGGCAAGGCACCGGCCGTGCTGCAGTACTACTCCTCCGACGCCGACACCATCCTGGCGCTCTCTTCCGGACGGACCGACCTGAACCTCGCACCGTATCCATCCGTGACCTACCGCGAAAACACCCGCGACGATCTCAAGGTGGTCGGCAAGGTCAATGCCGGCTGGCCCTCCGAAACCCTGGTCGCCGCCACCACGCTCAAGGGCAACGGACTGGCCCCCGCCATCACGGACGCGCTGAACGCGGTCATCAAGGATGGCTCCTACGCCAAGGTCCTACAGCGCTGGGGACTCACTGAGGAAGCCCTTCCCGAGTCCAAGACCGTTACCGAGGCCAACTTCGGGGCTGCGCCGGCAGGGAAAACACCATGAAATTCCAGGTCCTCGACATCATCCCGCACCTGAAGAACCCGCTCACCGGCGGGATCGTCTCCACGGCGGACCGGCTCAACCAGGTCATCGACACGGCACGCCGGGCCGAAGAGCTCGGCTTCGACAGCTTTTCAGTCGGCGAGCGCCACGCCGGCGAGTTCATCTCCTCATCGCCCACCACCGTCCTGGCGGCGATCGCCGCGGTCACGACCCGGATCCGATTGCAGAGCGGCGTGACCGTCCTGTCGGTCCTGGACCCCGTACGGGTGGCCGAGGACTACGCCACCATCGACCAGCTCAGCCGCGGACGGCTGGAACTGGTCATCGGCAAAGGCAACGAGGTGCTCCAATACCCGCTCTTCGGGCTGGACCTCGCAGACCAGTGGGAGTTGCTCGCCGAGAAATACGGACTCCTGCGCAGGCTCTGGACCGAGGAGAACGTCACCTGGTCGGGACGATTCCGGCCCGCGCTGGCAGAGCCGGTCACCACCACGCCGCGTCCCTACGCCGGCGCGCCCAGGGTATGGCACGGGTCGGCCACCAGCCTGGCATCCGCGGCGCTGGCAGCCCGGTGGGGGGACCCGTTGTTCACCGCCAACGCGATCCAGCCCCGGGAGAACTACAAGGTCCTGATCGACCACTACCGCGAAGAATACGAACGCCACGGCCACGACCCCCGGCACCAGTACTTGGGGTCCGGCTCCGGTGCGGGCGGCATCTTCATCGCCAACACCACCCAGGAAGCCAAGCGGCAGTTCGGACCGGTCTATGAGGCGCTCACCAAGGGCAGGAACGTTCCCGGCAACAACTCCCCCTACCGGGACATCGACCACGCCGTCGCCGAAGGTCCGGCCCTGGTGGGAAGCCCGGAGCAGGTGATCGACAAGATCCTCAGCTACCACGCGCTCTACGGCCACGATCTCCAGTCAATCTCGCTGCCCACCACGCTGCCGTTCGAACAGCAGCTGGAGATTCTCGAGCGATTCGCCCTGGACATCATTCCCGCTGTCCGGGCGGCCGCACCCACCACGCTCTGGTCCGCCGGGGACCCGTACGCGAACCGCCCGCAGGTATCAGGCGGTACCGAACCCGACGCCGCCGCCCGCGTCACTGCCGATCACAGCAACCACAGGAGGTCCCATGTCTACACACATTGATCGCCCCGCCCCGATCCAGCGCACCTTCGACACGGATGCAGCAGCGTTCGCCGCCGACTGGGCGGACTGGCATTCAGCCCACGAACGTCACCGGGCCGACCCGCACGGCTTCCTCGCCGTCACCCACCTTCACTGGCTGGAACAGACACCGGCACGTTTGGACGGCGCACCCGGCACATGGAGCGT
This sequence comes from Arthrobacter sp. NPDC057259, assembly GCF_042668995.1. Taxonomy (NCBI): domain Bacteria; kingdom Bacillati; phylum Actinomycetota; class Actinomycetes; order Micrococcales; family Micrococcaceae; genus Arthrobacter; species Arthrobacter sp. NPDC057259. Next base: position 197,985 of record NZ_JBHUYA010000003.1, on the reverse strand, counting down.
GGACGACGACGTCGTCCGCCTCGTCCTGGGACCCGGCGACCGCGTCCTGCACGATGGGCAGGACCTGAACCCGGACGGGAAAGGAACCACGGCAGTTCTGGGCCCGATCGCGGAGCGCGCCGGCCTGTCCCTGCGCGTCCCGGACGCGGGGGCCGGTCACACGGTGATCGAAGTCGCCAAGCGCGGCGGCCGCTACGTGGTGCGGCCGCGGCACCCGCTGAATCCCCTGCTGGCCCGCTACCGCGGCACGCCGGCCTACGCCCCCGACCCGGCCTATTCCGTTTCCGGGGTCTTCGTTCCCTTTCCCGAACCCCGCGCCACCACCGTGGGCGCGGCCGTCGAGGGCATCCACCACGTCTACGAGGCACCCGGGGAGATCCGATTCCGCCTCCACGGACGGGACCTGGGCCTCATCGCCTTCAACGGCTACACCCCTGGAACGCTGACCGTCCTCTTCACCGACGCGACGTCGGGCCAGACCACCTACGGGGCCAACCGCTCGCTCACCGTTCCGGCACCCGGCGCCGATGGGACGGTCCTGCTCGACTTCAACCGGGCGGTGAACCTGCCCTGCGCCTATACGGACCTCGCAACCTGCCCCCTGCCTCCGGCCGGGAACCGCCTCCCCGTTCCGGTCGAAGCCGGCGAAAAGATTCCCTACGAACGTCAGGCCGCTTCATGACCTCCAACTCCTCCACCCACCCAGGCAACCGCGGCCTCCTGCTGCTGGACATCGACGGACCCGGAAGTCACCCCGGCGCGGACCGGGCACCGGCCGCAAACGTCGCCGCAGCCCTGACCCCGGGCTACCTGCGCCAAGCCGTCCAGGCCGCGGAATCGGCGGGCTTCCATGCCGTGACCTTCCCCGACCCCGGACTGCCGGAAGACCGGGAGCCCGAAAAAATCGGGCGCCTCAACGCCCTGCATCGCGCAGCCTTCGCCGGTCCCCTCACCCGGTCCCTCGCCCTGATCCCTGAAGTGGACACCGTCTACACCGAGCCCTTCCACATCGCCACCCAGCTCGCCAGTCTCGATTACGTCAGCGCCGGCCGAGCGGGATGGCTCGTCACCGCATCTCCACACGCCGCTGACGCCGCGGCCGTAGGACGGGAGCCCGTAAGCGGCGACAGGCTTGCCCGGGAAGCCGCCGATGCCATCGAGGTTGGGCGGAGGCTCTGGGACTCGTGGGAAGACGATGCGGTCATCCGTGACGTCCCGACCGGCCGGTACCTCGACGTCGACAAGCTGCACTACGCCGACTTCGAGGGCGAAAACTACTCGGTCAAGGGGCCCTCGATCATCCCCCGCCCACCCCAGGGCCAGCTTCCCGTGCTGGTTCCCGCAGGGCTGCTGGAGGCCGAGGCTCTCGCCACCGGCGCCGCGGATGCCCTCTTGGTTTCCGCTCCCACGCCGGAACTTCTCGCCTCCGAAGTCTCCGCCACCCGGGCAGGGCTGGCTGCATCGCTTCCGTCCGGCGGTGCCGGCCCGGCGCTGATCGTCGAACTCGACGTCATTCTGGATTCCCGGGGGCAAACCGCGGCGGAGCGGTTGGCCGCCCTGGAGGAACACGCCACGTGGGTGAGCCCGCATGCACGCTTTGCCGGCACCGCAGCGGAACTCACCGGCCTGCTCGCCGAGCTGCTGACCGTCGCGGACGGCATCCGTCTCCACCCCGCCGTCCTGGACACCGACGTCGAAGAACTCAGCCGGGTGGTCCTTCCCGGGCTGCGCCGCCGGGACCTCCTGGCCCCCACCACCCCGGACGCCACGTTCCGCGACCGGCTGGGCCTGTCCCGGCCCGCGAGCCGCTACGCAGCCGCAGCAATCCAAGGAGCAACCTCATGAGCCATCCCACCGTTCCGGCCACCGAATTCACTCCCTCCGGCCAACTGCAGCTGGGCGTCTTCTTCCAAGGCGTCAACTCCGGAACCATCTGGAAAACGGAGGCCTCGGGGTCCCAGACGGACTTCGAATCCTTCCGCCGGGTCGCGCAGACGGCCGAGCGCGGGCTCTTTGCCGCCTTCTTCCTCGGCGAGGGCCTGCGGCTGCGCGAGCACCTCGGCCGGCCCCACGCCCTTGACGTCGCCGGCCGCCCCGACGCGCAGACCGCCCTGGCCGCGCTGGCCGCCATCACCACCCACATCGGCCTCGTCGCCACCCAGAACACCACCTACAACGACCCCGCGGACCTGGCCCACCGGCTCTCCAGCCTGGACCTGCTCTCCGCCGGCCGGGCCGCCTGGAACATCGTCACCACGGACAACGCCTGGACCGGGGCCAACTTCCGCCGCGGCGGCTACCTCGACCACGCCGACCGGTACACGCACGCCGAGGCGTTCGTCGAGACCGCCAAGCGCATCTGGGACTCCCACGGGGACGGAACGGTCCGCCGGGTCCGCCACGACGGCAAGCATTACTCCGTTGACGTCACGCCCCGGCTGCCGCGCAGCGCCCAATACCGGCCGGTGCTGTTCCAGGCAGGCGACTCCCCCGAGGGCCGCGACTTCGCCGCCCGCCAGGCGGACGTCATTTTCTCTGCCCACCCCCAGCTCGACGACGCCCTGGCCTTCCGTAAGGACATCGTCGAACGCACCGTCCGGGCCGGCCGCGGCGCGAACGACGTCAAAATCATGCCCGCCAGTGAATTTATCCTCGCCGCCACCCCGCGGGAGGCCATCGAGAAGAAGGAGTGGGTCCGGGACCTGCAGATCGGGCCGCAGCAGGCCATCGCGTACCTCGAACAGTTCTGGGGCCGGGAGCTGTCCGGCTACGACCCGGACGGACCCCTCCCCGACATTGACCCGGTGGTCGAGGAAACCTCCGAAACCCGCGGCAGCGGCTTCCACGGCGCCAAGGCCCGTCAGCTGGCGGACCAGTGGGGGGCCGAGGCGCGGGACAAGGGACTGTCCATCCGCCAGTTCGTGTCGGCCAAGACCAGCCGCGGCGACTCCAGCTTCACCGGATCCTACTCCGAGGTCGCGGACCGGCTGGCCGAGTACGCCCGCACCGGCGCCGTCGACGGGTTCAACATCTCGCCGTGGCTCATCCCCTCCGGCCTCGACGACATCGTCAACCACCTGGTGCCGGCGCTTCAGGACCGCGGGGTATACCCTACCGACTATGCGGGATCCACGCTCCGGGAAAACCTGGGCCTGGGCACCCCCACCCGTTCGCCGGAACCGGCGGCATCCGAAGCCACGGCGGGGGCGGGCCGATGAAGGAAACCCAGTCCACGTCCGGGCACGCGGACCACGGCGGGGAAGCAGACAGCTCGGGGCTGATCCGGCTCCAGCTCACGGTCTGGGCGCAGTTGCTCTAAACCCACGAGGCCTTCCCGCCCATACGGCACACAAAAGATCCCCGCCAGGCGAATCGCCTGGCGGGGATCTTTTGTGTGCCTGGACGCTAGCTCTTAGGCAGCCCGGCGGGATTCAGCTCTGACTTGGCCACCGCTTCGGAGGACAAGCCCCACCGTTCCAGGATCTTGGCGTAGCTGCCGTCCTGGATCAGGTGGTTAAGCCCGGCCTGCGCTGCCGCCGCGAGCCCGTTCCCCCTCTTCGTGGTGGCGGCGATACTCGCCTTCAGCGGCCACCCGCCGTCGACCAGTCCCACCAGCTTGGTCTTGCCGTCCGTGGCCGCCTTGAACGAGGACGTCGCGTTCGGGCCGAAGGTCAGGTCGGCCCTGCCGGACTGGAGTGCCAGCTGGGAGGCCGAGTCGTCGTCGAAGTACTGGAACTCCACCGGCTTCAGGCCGTTCTTCTTGTTCTCCGCATCCCACCGCAGCAGGATGGACTCCTGGTTGGTTCCGGAGCCGACAATCACGCGCTTGCCGGCGACGTCGGGAGCGGACTCCACCGTGGTGATGGCGCTGTCCGCCTTGGCGTAGAAGCCCAGCTTGTCTTCCCGGTAGCTCGCGAAATCAAACTTGAGCTTGCGCTCCTCCGTCACCGTGACGTTGGAGAGTACGGCCTCATACTTGCCGGATTCCACACCCAGAGGCCAGTCGGCCCAAGCCGTCGGCACAATCTCCGGCTCGAGACCCAGTGTCTGGGCCAGGGCGACGGCCAGGTCCACCTCGTTGCCCACCGGCGTCTTGTTATCCGTGGCGTAGACGGCCAGCGGCGCGGCAAACGGGCTGACAGCCACGGTCAGCTTTCCGTCCTTCTTGACGGCCTCCGGCACCAGGGCTGCCGCGTCCTTGTCCACGGTCACGGCCACCCGGTCCTGCTGTGGCGAGAGATTGAACTGTTTGGTTCCCGCGGCCGACGACGTCGCCCCGACGTTGGACGCCGCCGCCGCGCCGGGGTCGGAGCAGGCGGTCAGGCCCAACAGAGCGATGGCGGCGACGGCCGCTGCCGGACCGGGATTGAACGAACGTTTGGACATGGATACCCCTCGGAAGATTCGGATTCTGTGCTGGTGCCAGCAACTATCCGGCCGGGTGCCGGGCCGGTCAAAACCCCGTGAAACCAAGGGAAACCCGGCGATACACGCGGACACGCCGCGTCACCGGCGGTAGCCTCCCGGGTCCCAGTGTTACCTCCCGTTGCCTACGGTGACGCACCGCGACGGGAGCACGGCCGCGGTGTCCCCTCAGTCGCATAGCCTGCAATAACACCGACAGCAGGAGGAGGGCAGGCCTTGTCTCACGCCACGCGGACGACCACCCACCAATTGGTGGTCGACGCCCCCGCCGAGTTGGTCTTCAGCCTGCTCAGCGCCGCGTCCCATTGGCCGGATCTCGACGGCGTCACCGTCTACGCCGAGCAGATCGGCGGCGACGAGCGGGACAACGAAGTCCGGATCTCCTTCGCGGTCGACGGCGCCCTCATGTCCACACACTTCCGACGCCTGATCGACGCCGAGGAACGCAGCATCCGGTTCCAGCATTCCGGGCCGGACACGACCCCTTACCAGGTGTCCGGCAGCTGGCATGTGGATCTGGCCGCCGACGACCCAACGCCCGGGCCGGGCGCCTCCGTCGTCACCCTGGTGCACGAGTACCTCATCGAGGAAGGCTCCGAGGAAGTGTGGGCCGAGGAAATCTTCGACGAGTACGCCCGGCGGGAGCTGGCCGCGCTTCGGCGCAGCTGCGAACGCCTTCAGTTGCTTCAGCGGCACTTCGGCAGGTGAGCCGGGCCGGGTGCCGCGCGGGCACCAAGCGGCGCTACCCTAGTCCCACTACAGGACAAACCCGGGAGGAACCCCATGCCGTACGTCGTCGACTTCAAGGACGTGTCCACCGCAGGGCTCGAGTCCTCCCCGGTGGCGGAGGCACTGGCCGGGCTGCGCGCCAACGAGGCCCGCTACTACAACACCAAGTACGGCCACGCCTTCACGGTCAGCCCCGCCGGGGAGGCTCAGGACACCGTGGACCGGGTCGCCCGGATCCTCAAGGAGGAGCGGGACCTGGTCATCGGGTCCCGGCCGCTGGAGGCCACCAGCTTCGAGGTGGACGGGCTGCGGATGGACTACGTGTTCTACGAGTCGGGCCTGTCCATCAACGTCATGTACAGCATCGAGGACGGCGGCAAGCGGGCCGTCGGGTTCAAGCTCTCGGACGGCATGGAGGTTCCGGAGGAACTGGCGGACAAGTTCAAGTTCGCCCGGCAGAAGTCCAAGCTGGCCGGCACCATCCGCGGCTCGTACTTCGTGATCAAGGGGGAGTACTAACGGGCGCTAATTAGCCTCGGGCCCCGAGCGTCCCGGCGAGGTCCTCGATCGAATCCACGACGACGTCATAGTCGCCGTCGGACGCCTGGTCCGCGTGCCCGTCTGGCCCGTATTCGTCTGGCCGGGAGACGAAGGCCGTCCCCAGGCCCAGTGCCGCGGCGGCGTCCAGGTCATAGCGGTGGGAGGCCACCATGAGGATCTCTGCCGGGTCCACTCCCAGCAGGCAGGCGGAACAGCCCTCGACTTCAACCGCGGTTGTTAGGATCGAATCAATGAACCAAAGAAATCGAAAAGGTCCAGCAAGAGACTCTTACTGGGTTCTTCTCAGCATTTTTTCGCAGCAGGAGTCGCTATCATCGGCCTTGCCGAGGGGTTCATTCTCCTCGGGGCGTCGCTGGCGCTCCTGACGGCCATTGTTATCTTGACGTCCGTGCACGGACAGTTCAGGAAAGATGTCGTAGGCAGCCTTTCGACGGCGTCACCGGGCGTAGGTATCGGGGCGGCTACCGTCGTTGCCTGTGCCGTCCTGCTGCGTGGTAAGACTTCCGCGCTGTGGGCTGTTCCCTTGCTGTCCGTTGGCGCCTCGATCGTGCTTTATTTTTGGCTGCGCCGCAATGGCCGGTGCAACAAATCCGCCGCAGCATAGCTGACCGCCAGTTCATGAGAGGCATCTGATCGTTGACCGGGCGGCCGCCAGCCGCCCGGTCAATGATCAGACCGCCGCGGAGCACCATCCGCGGCTCGTACTTCGTGATCAAGGGGAGTACTAGGGGGCGCTAATTAGCCTCACGCGTTGAGCTTCCCGGCGAGTTCCTCGATCGAATCCACGACGACGTCGTAGTCGCCGTCGGACGCGTGGTCCGCGTGCCCGTCTGGCCCGTATTCATCGGGCCGGGAGACGAAGGCCGTTCCCAGACCCAACACCGCAGCGGCATCCAGGTCATACCGGTGCGAGGCCACCATGAGGATCTCTGCCGGCTTCGCTCCCAGCAGGCCCGCCGCACCCAGGTAGGTTGACCGGTGCGGCTTGAAGGCGCTGAACTGCTGCGCCGAAAGGACCGCGTCCCAGTCGAAGCCGCAGGTTCGTGAGGTTGAGATGACGGCGGAGAGGTCGGCATTGGACAGGGCGGCAACGAGATGCGACCGCCGTAACCGCCGCAGTCCTGCGGCCGCGTCCGGCCAGGGACCCAACTGCTCCCACCCGTCCGTGAGGAGAGCGATCTCGTCGGCCGTCACCACATCCTCGAGCCCACGCCGTCGAAGGATGTCCGCCAGCCCGTCGGCATAGATGGACCGGACCGACCGCCACTCCCCCGCCTCGGAGAGCTCCGCCACCACGGTCCGGTAGACCGCCCGCCACTCGTCCACCACCGACGGCCAGTCGAGCGCCGCGGACCTGCCGTCCAGGACGGACCGGCCATGGTCCAGCAGGGTGGTCCGGAAGTCCGTGAGGGTGCCCTGGACATCAAACAGGACGGCTTTGTAGTGCTCGCGGGGCATCAATGCTCCTTCACGGACGGGCGACTCCTCGGCTGCGCCGCGGATGTCCTGAGCTTAATCGACCGCCGGCCACCTCAGTGCTATTTTTAGATGTGCTGACTCGGAGAAGTACGGCCGGGCCTAGTCCCCGGTGTGGGTGGCTCCGAGGAGGTCCCGGACGCGCGCAGCAATCTGCACGAATTCCGGGCTTTCCATAGTTTCGCCGTAGTCCCGGTCGTTTCCCAGCGGCACCTCAAGCGTCTCCAGGATGCGGCCCGGGCGGGGGCTCATGACCACCACCCGGTTGGCGAGGAAGACAGCCTCGGCGACCGAATGGGTCACAAGAATCACCGTGGTCCCGGTTTCGCGCCAGATCCGGTGTAGCTCGATATTCATCCGCTCGCGAGTAAGGGCATCGAGGGCGCCGAATGGTTCGTCCATGAGCAGCACGTCCGGTTCATGGAGCAGTGCGCGGCACAGCGAAACCCGCTGCTGCATGCCGCCGGACAGTTCATGCGGCATCGAATGTTCAAATCCGGCCAGGCCGGTCATCTCGATCAATTCATCCGCGCGTCGGGCTGCCTTCGCCCTGTCCATCCCCCGCATCTCGGCCTGGAGCAGGATGTTCCCCCGCACATTCCGCCATTCCAGCAGGGCGGCCCGCTGGAACACGTAGCCGATGTCCCTCCGGGGGCCTTTGACCTGCTGGCCGCGGAGCTGAACCGAGCCGTTGCTGGCCCTGGTCAGGCCGGCAACGACCTTCAGCAGCGTCGACTTTCCGCATCCGGAGGGGCCGGCGATCGAGAGAAACTCCCCCGGCGCCACGGACAAGTTGATCCCCTCAAGGGCGGTCACGGTTCCGCGCTTGGAGGAAAACGTGACATTCATGTTCTCGATCCCGACCACCGGCTGAGTGCCCGTGCTGCGGAGTTCCGGCATTGTCGCGGTCATAGCGTCCTCTCCTACTTCGGCTGGTACTGGGAGTCGTAGTACTTGGCGACGTCGCCGGCGGAACCGAGCAGTCCGGCACCGTTGAGCGTCTTGATCGTTGCGTCCCAGTCGGCGGGATCGTTCACGCCCGGTTTCTTGTCCACCGTGGCGGTGGTGTGGAGCAGTTTGATGGTTTCCGTCCATTGGGCCAAGACAACCGAGGCCGGCGGAATTTGTGGGTCCTTTCCGTCCATCGCTTTGGCTGCGGCTTCCGGGTTCTTGACCGCGGCCTCGAAGGACTCCGACACGGCAGCCATCATTTGCGTGGCCAAATCCTTGTTCTTTGACAGGTACGACTCGGAGGAGATCAGACCGTTGGAGTAGAAGTTAACGCCAGCGTCGGCGTACCGCAGGTAGGTCATCTCCTTGCCGCTCTTATTGGCGATGGTCGGGCCCTGGTCGTGGGCGAACCCGATGAGCCCGTCAACCTTGTGCGACATGACGGCGGCTATCTTGCCCGCCGCATCCAGGTTCTGCTGCTTCACGTCTTCGGGGGCTAGGCCTGCGGCCTTCAGGAAGGCCGGGAACGTGACGGTGGGAGCGTCGCCGGCGGAAACGGCGATGGTCTTGCCCTTGAGGTCCGCCGCGGTCTTAATCCCGGAGTCGCTGAACACCTGGACCGCCGACGGGGTGGTCTGCAGGTAGACGCCCAGACTCTTGACCTTCACGCCCTTGTCGATGTTGGCCAACACGGCGGGCGTATCCGCCCAGCCGAAGTCCACTTGGCCCTGTCCCGTGGCCTGCACCGTTTTAGTGGATCCCTGCCCGGCCTTGATGGTGAGGTCGATGCCGTGCTTTTTGAAGATGCCCTGTTCCACGCCGTAGTAGAACGGGGCATGTTCGCCATATGGGTACCAGTTGAGCATGAGGGTGACGGGCTTGGCGTCTCCGCCGGCGCCGCCCGGCGCGTTGTTTGCCGCGCCGGCACCACCTCCACAGGCGGACAGTGCTAGTGCCGCGGCGGCGATGCCGGCGGTCAGAATCGATCTGCGAACAATTTTCATGTCGGGTCCTTAATGCTGGAGGCAAGCAATAGCTGGGCTGATTAGGAGGTAACGGTGGCGGAGCCGAGCCTGCGCCGCGAGGCGTGCCAGGGGATGAGGAACCATTCCGCGATCTGGATCAGGGCGAACAGGAGCACCCCGAGCAGCGACATGATGATGAGGGCGGCAAAAAGCATTGCGGTGTCGACGTTGCCGTTTGCCTGCAGAATCACGTAGCCGAGTCCTTCGTTGGCGCCCACAAACTCGCCGACGACGGCGCCGGTGACAGCCAGGGTGGCGGCGACTTTGAGGCCAGACAGCAGCTGCGGCAGGGATGCCGGGAGCCGGATCTTCCAGAAAGTCTTGAACGGGTTGGCGCCCATGGTGGAGGTCAGCTCCAAGATCTCCGGATCAACGGATTTCAGCCCTGCGACGCCGGAGATGACGATGGGGAAGAAGGCCATCAGGACGGCGACAACCACCTTGGGTTCCAGCCCGAAGCCGAGCCATACGACGAACAGCGGGGCGATGGCGATTTTGGGGATCACCTGTGCGAAGAGGATCAGGGGATACATGGTCTTTTCCAGGGAGCTGGAGTAGATCATCAGGACCGCCACCAGTTCACCGACGATGAAGGCGATAGCAAAGCCGAGTACCGTTTCAAGGGTGGTCACGCCGGTGTGCTGAAGGAGATAGGCCGCATGCTCTTGGGCCGTTTTTACTGTCTCTTGGGGGCTTGGGAGGATGAAGGGCGGCACAAGTTCCCGGGCGGTTACGAACCACCATGCGGCAAGGAGTACGACGACGAACAAGGCCGGCCGCCAGAGCTCGCCCAGCCACTTGACCGCGACCGCCGAGGCACTGCGAGGGGGTCGGGACTGACGCGTCGGCCGGCCTGATGACCCGGCGCTCCGCTGAGTCTCGTTAACAACGACTGTCATGCTGCTTCTCCGCATCATTGCTGGATTGAGGTCGTAAGGGAATGGCCATTCCGGATTTGGGAATGCGCTTTCCAATTCCGATAAAACTAGGGTGTCATGCATCACATGTCAACCCCGGTTCACTGCCGGGATGCCGTAGCGGCCGACAGGACCGGGCGCCCTGCGGGGCCAGGCGCCTGGCCGACCGCCTACTTCCGGGCCTTGGCCCGCGCGGCGGTGCTCCTACGCAACATGATCCGGCCGCCCACCGGGGATGAGGAGTCGGATTCGTTGTCCGACGCGGTTCCCGTGGAACCCATTGCGGCAAGCCGGCCGCACTCCTCCAGCGGAAGATGGACCGTAGTGAGCGCCGGGCGGAAGTCCCGCAGCGTCTCAATGTCGTCGAATCCCGCGATCAGTACGTCACGGGGAATCCGCAACCCCTTCGAGCGGAGCGCCGCTACCGCGCCAATTGCCATGACGTCGTTCACCGCGAAGATGCACGGGCGGGGACTGTCATTCGCTGCCGCGCCGATCGCAGCACCCGTTGCCGCACCGCTCCGCTGCCGGCCTTCCAGGATCCGCCGGGCCAGCGCGAGTCCCGCTTCGTAGCCACCGGCGCGATCGAAGCCAGTGCGCACGACTTCGGCCGGCGGCAGCCCGGCCGCGACCAGTCCGCGCTGAAAACCCCGGATCCGGTCGTCCGAGGTGAGCAAGCCCTCCGGGCCGCCCAGTACTACGAAGTTGCCGGCGCGCGCTAGCGCTAGTGCACGAGCCAGGTCTGCGGCGAGCTCCTCGTTCGGAACTGCCACCACGTGAAAACAGCCAACCTCCGTCGCATCGACGACGGGGTGTCCCATGACGCTAACCCGGCCGCCATTTCGGCAGTAGCGGTCCAGCTCCGCGGCCAGCTCGGCATTGGTCTCAGCGTCCTCCGGCCGGACGGAACGCGACCCGGCAATCACGATGGAGTCGGCGCGGCGGGCAGCGAAGGCCGCCACGGCCGCAAGCTCATCGGCGGGCGTTCCCTCGGTGGTCGCGAGCAGGACCATCTTGCGCTGCTCCCGAGCGGCGGCCTGCACGCCGCGGGCAATCGCGGCGAAGTAGGGGTCGGCGATGTCGTGCACGATCAGGCCGATCAGGCCGGAGCTGGCCTTCGCCAGCCCTTGCGCCTGGGCGTTGGGGACGTAGCCCAACGAAGCGGCCGCCTGCCGGACACGGTCTGCAATTTCCTGGCCCGGCTTCCGGTCTGAACCGTTGAGTACCCGGGAGGCTGTGGCGGGCGATACCCCGGCAAGTCGGGCCACCTCGGCGAGAGTGCTAGCGGTCACGGAAAGCTCCTGTCCTGACATCTTCGGCAGAGGGCTCAGACCTGCCCCTCCGCCTGACAGCTTACAAAATGCCGGAAAGCGCTTGCCATGACACTCCGCACACTGCATCATGAGTGCAGCGGGAATGCGCTTTCCCGATGTCGGGGCCACCCCGACCACACAACGTGAAGAGGACTCATGGGTTTCGAAACGAAGACGATCCGCATCGCCATGAACGGCATCACCGGCCGCATGGGCTACCGCCAGCACCTGCTGCGCTCCATCCTTCCGATCCGCGACGCCGGGGGCTTCACGCTCGAGGACGGCACCAAGGTACAGGTAGAGCCAATCCTGGTAGGGCGCAGCGAGGCGAAAATCCGGGAATTGGCCGAGCTGCACAAGGTCTCCGAATGGACCACGGACCTGGACGCGGTGATCAATGATCCCAGTGTCGACGTCGTCTTTGACGCTTCCATGACCAGTCTCAGGGCCGCGACGCTGAAGAAGGCGATGTCCGCCGGAAAGCACGTCTTTACCGAGAAGCCAACGGCGGAAACTCTGTCGGAGGCGATCGAGCTGGCCCGGATCGGCAAGGAGGCCGGGGTCACCGCCGGAGTTGTGCACGACAAGTTGTACCTACCGGGCCTGGTCAAACTACGCCGGCTCGTGGAGGAGGGCTTTTTCGGCCGGATCCTCTCGATTCGCGGCGAGTTCGGCTACTGGGTGTTCGAGGGTGACGTCCAGGCGGCCCAACGGCCATCCTGGAACTACCGCAAGGAGGACGGCGGCGGCATGACCACGGACATGTTCTGCCACTGGAACTACGTCCTGGAAAACATCATCGGAACGGTCAAGAGCGTCAACGCCAAGACTGCCACCCACATCCCGACCCGCTGGGACGAGGCGGGCAAAGAATACGCCGCCACAGCGGACGACGCCTCCTACGGCATGTTCGAACTTGAGACCCCGGACGGTGATCCGGTGATTGGCCAGATCAACTCCTCCTGGGCAGTCCGGGTCTACCGCGACGAACTTGTGGAGTTCCAGGTCGACGGCACGCACGGATCCGCCGTCGCCGGTCTCAACAAGTGCGTCGCCCAGCAGCGCGCCCACACGCCCAAGCCGGTGTGGAACCCGGACCTGCCGGTAACCGAATCCTTCCGCAGCCAGTGGCAGGACGTCCCCGCCAACGCCGAGCTGGACAATGGATTCAAGCTCCAGTGGGAGGAATTCCTGCGCGACGTCGTCGCCCGCCGCGAACACCGCTTCGGCCTACTCTCGGCCGCCCGCGGCGTCCAGCTCGCCGAACTGGGTCTCCAATCGAACGACGAACGCCGCACCATCGATATCCCGGAGATCACGCTCTGATGACGTCCCTGATTCTTCCCAACTACGACGGCGGCACCCGCGAATACAGCCTCGGTGACGCCCCCCGCTGGAACCGGCCCGCTGCGCCGCTCACCTCGCGTCGGGCCTACGCCGCGGCCCACGTCATTCCCGAAGTCACCGCCGACAACACCTCGGGAGCTCCGGCCCGGTTGGACTGGGATGCCACTCTGGCCTATCGGCACGAGCTGTGGTCCTACGGGCTTGGCGTGGCGGACGCCATGGACACCGCCCAGCGCGGCATGGGCCTGGACTGGGACGCCACCCAGCAGCTCATCAAACGAACCGGAGTCGAAGCTGCCTCCGTGGTCTCCTCCGGTGCCGCCGCCATTGCCGGCAAGACCGTCCGGGACCTCGTCGCGTGCGGCGCCGGGACCGACCAGCTGGATCTGGAAACCCTCCCCTCGGGTCCGGGCGGCCTTCAGGCCGTCCTTGACGCCTACCGCGAGCAAATCGCCGTCGTCACCGAAGCGGGGCCGAAGGTCATCCTCATGGCGTCGCGGGCGCTGGCCGCCGTGGCCGACGGACCCGATGACTACCTACACGTCTACTCCACCCTGTTGCAGGAGGCCGACCGCCCGGTCATTCTGCACTGGCTCGGCACCATGTTTGATCCGGCCCTCGCCGGCTACTGGGGCTCAGACGACGTCGCCGCGGCGACGGACACGTTTCTGTCCCTGATTCAGGCCCACGCGGACAAAGTCGATGGGGTCAAGGTCTCACTCTTGGACGCAGCCCACGAGGTCGCCCTGCGGGCCGCCCTGCCGGCAGGTGTGTGCCTCTATACCGGCGACGACTTCAACTATCCCGAACTGATCGACGGCGATGGCGCGCACCATTCGGACGCCCTGCTGGGCATCTTCGCCGCCATCTACCCGGCAGCGTCGGCAGCCCTGCAAAGCTACGATGCGGGTGATCCCGTTCGGGCGCGCGCCATCCTGGACTCCACGCGGGACTTGGGCAAGCACATCTTCAGTGCCCCGACCTTCTACTACAAGACCGGCATTGCCTTCCTGTCCTGGCTCAACGGCAGGCAGCCCGGCTTCCAGATGGTCGGCGGCTTGCACTCCGGCCGGTCCGTGGTGCACCTGGCCAGGACTTTCGAACTGGCAGACCGGGCCGGGTTGATCACCAACCCTGCCCTGGCCGCTTTCCGGATGTCAGACTTCCTACGGATCAACGGGGTGGGGGCATGAGCGATTTTCCCCGCGTCCCGGACTTTTCACGTCTGTCACTGAACAGCGCCACAACCAAGAAATGGACCCTCAGCGAGGCCGTCGACGGGTGCGTCCGCGCCGGGATCCCCGCCATCGGTCCGTGGCGGGACATCGTGCACGACGCCGGCCTGGATAAGGCCGCCCGCCTGATCAAGGATGCCGGCCTGCGCGTTTCCTCGCTGTGCCGGGGCGGGTTCCTCACCTCTCCGGACGCCGCCGGGCAGGCCTCGGCCCTGGCCGATAACCGGGCCGCCATCCTCGAAGCGGTTACCCTGGACACGCGGGAACTATTCCTGGTAGTCGGCGGTCTCGCACCTGGAGAGAGGGACGTTGTTGCCGCCCGCCAGCGCGTCGCCGACCGTCTCGATGACTTGGTACCGTTCGCCGTGGAGAATGGCATCCGGCTCGTGCTCGAACCCCTGCATCCGATGTACGCCGCGGACCGGGCACTGATCTCGACCTTGGGGCAGGCCCTGGACCTGGCCGCGCCCTACGACGCCAAGGCGGTAGGCGTCGCCGTCGACACCTTCCACGTCTGGTGGGACCCTGACTTGAAGACGCAGATCGAACGCGCAGGCCGGGAACAGCGGATCGCCTCATACCAGGTGTGCGACTTCAACCTACCGATCGCCGCGGACGCCCTGCTGTCCCGGGGCATGATGGGCGACGGCGTCATTGACTTCGCCACGATCGGCACGTGGATCCGGGACGCCGGCTACACCGGCGACATCGAGGTCGAGATCTTCAACCAGGACATCTGGGACGCCGCCGGAGACACGGTCCTGGCCGCCATGAAGGACCGCTACGCCGCACTCGTGCAGCCTTTCGCATAGGCGAGGCGTCATAGAGCACCCGGGGTAAGACCCAGGACGCCGATGGCAGCCGGAACGCAATGACAAGAGGACAGGCCATGCGCATTTTGATCGCACCCGACAAGTTCAAAGGTTCACTCACCGCGGGCCAAGCCGCCGCAGCCATGGCCGAGGGCGTCCTGCGAGTCTTTCCGAACGCTGCAATCTCCGAGTTGCCGTTGGCGGACGGCGGCGAGGGAACCCTGGAAGCAGCGTACAGCGCGGGGTACGAGGAGAAGGTTGCCCTGGTATCTGGGCCTACCGGAGAATCGGTCGCGGCCCGCTGGGCATTGCGGAGTGATGCCGTGGGCACCGTCAGCGCCGTCATCGAAACGGCCGAGGCATCAGGACTGCGTTACGTCCGGAAGTCTCCGCACTCTGCCTTGCGGGCGCATAGTTTTGGCTGCGGGCAGCTGATCCATGCGGCCCTCGACGCAGGTGCATCCGAAATCATCGTCGGGTTGGGCGGATCTGCCATGACAGACGGAGGCCTTGGAGCAATGATGGCCCTAGGCCTCCGGGCCCTGGATACCGATGGCAACGATGTGACGCTCGGCGGGGAGGCACTCGGAGCGGTGGCAGCGGTGGACGCTTCCAAAGTGGATCCGCGGCTAAGCCGGGTCCGCCTGCGCTTGGCTGTTGACGTCCGCAATCCCCTGCATGGGCCTAACGGTGCCGCGCACATTTTTGGGCCGCAAAAGGGTGCAGATCGAGCGGCCGTTGAACTCCTCGACGCCGGGCTGAGACAGTGGGCGGCTGCACTGACCGAGGCGGGTGGGGGAAGCACCGATGTTCCCGGGGCAGGCGCTGCGGGCGGATTCCCGGCGCCTTTCCTCGCCTTCACCAACGCCACCCTCGAAAGCGGATACGAACTGGTGGCTGCCATGACGGGATTGAACACGCGGCTGCCCGGGACCGACCTGGTTATAACGGGAGAAGGCTCCCTCGATCTTCAGTCGTTGGAGGGCAAAGCACCAATCGCCCTGGCCCAAGCTGCCGCGGAATGTGGAATCCCCGTGGCAGTGGTGGCCGGACGCATTTCGGTGACGACGGGGCAGTTGGCACATCACGGCGTAACCATGTCGGCCCAGCTACTAGATCTGGCTAGCGATACGCACGGTAAGCCTGATCCGGCAGATGCCATGGCGAACGCGAACTGGTACTTGGAAGTCGCGACACAACGGCTACTTACCAAGCTCGATGCATCCGGCCTCTGGCCGCTTCCTCAAAGGGGCCGCGAAGGCCTCCCCGCGGGACGATAGGCACTCCGTCGCCATTCTCTGGTCCGCCCCCGGCAGCGACTTCGAACGGGGGACAGCAAAACGGCACAAAGAAGCCGCAGCGGGGCGGCGCACGTTGCGAATAGGCGATGGTCCCGGTGACCATCATTCGCCGCCCCACTGCGGTTCGTAGCCCGGGCCCCCGTAGAGGCCCGGGCAGCTTGCGGGTTACTTGCTGTAGCCGAAGACCTTGTTCCACTTGGCCAGGTCGTCCTTGCCGAAGCTGATCGCATCGGTGTTGGCCATACGGTAGACCTTGCCGGAGTCGGCGGCCGGCAGCTTGATACCCATGATGGTGGGCGGCTCAACGTCGGTGCGGGCCGGGTATTCGCCCAGCTGTGCGAAAACCTTCTGGCCCTGCTTGGACAGGTTGTAGTTCATGAACACCTTGGCCGCCTCAACGTTCGTGGCGGACCCGGCCATACCCAGGTAGTAGTCGTACGCCACCAGGCCCTCGTCCGGGACGATGAACTTCACCGGAGCCTTGTCCTGCACGGCGGAGATGTTGGTGCCGCTGATGGTCACGGTTCCCACCGCCACCTCGCCGCGGGCCAGCGCGGTGGCCTCGGCGCCCAGGGAGTCGTAGATGGTGGGCTTCTGCGCGGCGTACTTGGCGAAGTAGTCGGCGCCCAGCTTCGATTCCATGAAGCGGTTCAGCGAGGCGGTGCTACCGCCGGAGCCACCCTGGACGATGCCCAGCTTGCCCTGCCACTTGCCGCTGACGGCGTCGTTCCAGGACTTCGGCGCGTCCGCTTCCTTGACCAGCTGGGTGTTGTAGCCCAGCGTGTAGACGGAGTTGAACATGCGGGTGAACTGCCCGCCGTCCACCGAGACGTCCTTGAACTGCGAGGCGCCCGGCACGTCGTAGGCCTTCCAGACCTTTGCGTCCTCCAGGGTCTTGGCGATCCGGTAGTCGGAGGTGCGGATGACGTCGGCGCCCAGCTTGCCGGCACCCTGTTCGGACTGGACGCGCTCGGCCAGCTTGTTCGGGGTCAGGCGGACCACGTTGACCTTAATACCGGTGTCCTTGGTGAAGGCGGCCACCAGGGCGCTCTCGGACGATTCGGTGTAGCCGGAGTACAGGCTCAGGGTCTGGGTCTTGGCCTTGTCATACGTGGCCTTGTCCGCGATGTTCTCGCCGTTGATCACCAGCCCGTCGTCGGTCTTGACCTCTGCCGTGGCGGTGACCACGCTGTTGCTTGCGGCGGCGCCGCCGCAGGCAGCCATGCTCAGGGAGAGGACGACGCCGAGGCCGAGCAGGGGGATTTTGGACGCTAACTTCATTGTTTAGACCCTTTCAAATGGTGTGGTGCGGGAAGAGTTACTTGGTCTCGAGCTTGCGGTCGGCGCCCACCTTCTGGGCGATCACCGCCAGCACCGCGATCACGACGATGTACAGGACGCTGACGGCCGCGGCCGACTGGCTCTGGCCGTTGTCGAAGTTGTCGAAAACCAGGATCGAGAGGATCCGGGTGTTCGAGGTGAACAGGAAGATCGAGGCGCTCAGTTCACGCATCGAGAGCATCAGGAACAGCAGGAATGAGGATGTGATGCCCACCCGCATCAGCGGCAGGGTCACGTTCACGATCGCCTTGGAGCGGCGGGCGCCGAGCATGACGGCGCTGTCTTCCAGGTCCTGGTCCATCTGCAGCATCGACGCCGAGATGCCCCGGTAGCCCTGCGGCAGGAACACGGCCACGCAGGCGATCGCCAGGATCAGGAGGGTGCCGTAGACCGGGACCGGCAGCAGCAGCCAGGTCCAGAGCAGGCCGATGCCCATGACGATCGCGGGGACCGCCAGCGGCGTCATGGCGATCAGTTCAATCAGCTGGCCGCCGCGGGTCTTGGTCCGGTAGCGGACGTAGGAGGCGATGAAGCTGAGCGTGGTGCCGGCGATCGCGGCCAGCAGTGCCACCATCACGCTGTTGCGCAGCGCCAGCTGGAAGTCGTGCGAGGCGAGGACGTCGGCCAGCTTGGCGAAGCTCATGGCCCCGGTCTCGAAGAGCTGGGAGATGGAGGCGACGAACGGGGTGGCCTGCATGGAGGCGGCCAGCAGCGCGAGCATCGGCAGGACGACGGCGACGGCGAAGTACGCCAGGGCAATGATGGTGAACGGCCAGCGCAGCTTCCGCAGCGGCACCTGGCGGGGCCGGTTGCCCTTGCCGGTGACGGTGGTGAACTTGCGCTTGTTGATGATGCGCTGCTGGATCACGGTGATGACCAGCAGGGCCGCGGTCAGGACGATCGCGATGCTGGCGGCCTGGTTGCTCTTGGCCGGCGTCGCGCTCATCAGGCGGTAGATGTAGGTGGGCAGGGTGTCGATGCCGGCGGGGTTGCCAATCACCTGCGCCACCGGGAAGTTCTCCATGGTCAGGGCGAACACCAGGATCGCCGAGCCCAGCACGGCCGGCAGGGCCAGCGGCAGGGTGACGGTGCGGAGCATGGTCTTCAGGGTGGCGCCGTGGACGGTGGCGGCCTCTTCGAGGTCGGCGTTCATCATCGACAGCGAGCTGTGCATCAGCAGGAACGCGTACGGGGCGTAGAAGATCCCGAGGACGAAGATCAGGCCCGGCAGGCTGTAGATGTTGATGACGAAGTCGATGCCGAGATCGCGGAGCAGGATGTTCAGGTAGCCGGCGCTCGGGGAGGACAGCAGGGACCAGGCCAGCGCACCCACCAGGGCGGGGATGAACATGGGGGCCATGCCGATGAAGAAGATGAACTTGCGCATCGGCGCGTCCGTGCGGGCGCAGACGAAGGCCAGGAACGCGCCGATCACCAGGGCGACGACGGCGGACCCGGCACCCACCATGAGCGAGTTGCCCAGCGCGCCCAGGGCCTCCGGGCTGGCCAGGAGCATCAGGTTGTCCAGGGTCAGGCCGCCCAGGGAGATATTGCCCGGCCGGGGCACGGCGTCGGAGAACGCGGCGAGCAGCACCAGGGCCAGCGGCAGGAGCACCAGGACGGCCAAGATCGCGATGATGATCATGGCGGGGGTGCTCTTGCGCAGGTTCCCGAGGGCCTTGGTGCCGCGGGAGGACGCCGGAACGGGGGAAGCCGCGACGGCGGGATCCGCCAGCGGGGTCTTGAGACTCATACCAGCACCTCCGCCGGGAGGATCTGGACCTGGGCGGGATCAATGCTGACCCAGACGGAGTCGCCCACCTCGTGCTGTTCGCCGCGCTTGATGGTGCCCAGCGCGTCCAGTTCCAGGCCGCCGTCGAGCTCCACGGCGTAGCGGACGTCGTTGCCCTGGAAGCCGGCCACCCGGACCTTGCCCTTCCAGGCGTTGGCGGCCGAGGTGGGCTGGGCGGACAGCTGCAGGTCCTCGGCGCGCATGCAGACCTTCATCTGCTGGGGGGCCGGGGCGGCGCGCTGGGCGGAGTGGATGGTGAGGCCGTGGTCGGTCACCTTGGCGGTGGCGGAGCCGTCCGGGGCGGGCACCGACTCGCAGTCCATGACGTTGGAGACGCCGAGGAAGTGCGCGATCGAGGCGCTGGCGGGGGTCTCGTACATCTCGCGGGGGCCGCCGATCTGGACGATCTTTCCGCCCTGCAGCAGCGCGATCCGGTCCGCCAGGGCGAAGGCCTCATGCTGGTCATGGGTGACGTAGACGCAGGTCAGGCCCAGACGGAGCTGGATTTCACGGAGCTCCACGCGGAGCCGGTCACGGAGCCGGGCGTCCAGGTTGGACAGCGGCTCGTCGAGCATCAGGACGCTGGGGCGCATCACCAGGCTGCGGGCCAGGGCCACGCGCTGCATCTGCCCGCCGCTAAGGAGGCTGGCACCCCGGTCGGCGAACTTCTCCAGGCCCACCAGGGTCAGGACCTCCATCACCCGGTCCCGGGTTTCGGACTTGGAGAGCTTCTGCAGCTTCAGGGAGTAGGCCACGTTCTGGAAGACGGTCATGTGCGGCCAGACGGCGTAGGACTGGAAGACCATGCCCACGTTGCGCTTGTTCGGCGGCAGGTTGATGCCCTTTTCCGAGTCGAACACCACGACGTCGTCGATGATGATCCGGCCGGAGCTGGGCTCCTCCAGCCCGGCCAGGCAGCGCATGGTGCTGGTCTTGCCGCAGCCGGACTGGCCCAGCAGGACCAGGGCCTCGCCGTCGCCGATCTCGAGGTTGAGGTTTTCGATGGCGACGAAGTCACCGTATTTGAGCTGCAGATTCTGGATGCTGATTTTCATGACACGTCCTTGTGAATGGTGGTTTGCCTGCCGCCCGGTCAGTCGCCGGGGACGAGCACGGTTCCTTCGCTGATGACCCGGGCCGACCGCTGGAAGGCGACCTTGCTGGGAACGGGCGCGTCCAGGGCTGTCCTGGTGGCGCCGTTGAGGAGGTGGATCGCCAGGGTGTCCCCGCCGTCGTTTGCGCTTTCGGCGTCGCCGGAGTTACCGGAGGTGCCGACGGCGGCGTTGGCGACGATGGAGCCGGCGCGTCCGGAGGCGGCGGCGATCGCGACGGCGCTGGTGAGTCCGATGGCCGGGTGCAGGGCGCCCATCGAGATCATCCGCGCGGAGACGCCGGTCTCCCCTGCCGGCGGCGGGCCCACGATGCCCACCTTCGGGATGGAGGTCAGGTGGCTGGGGATGCCCATGACCTTGGCGGCGGCGGCCCGCAGCTCCGGCGCCAGGGCCACCAGTTCCTCCAGCTCTTCCGCGTCTTCACTGCCGGTGAAGCCGAAGTCCCGCGGATCGAAGATCGCCGCCGGGGCGCCGGCGTCGATCAGCGTGGCGTGGAAGGTGCGGCCCTGGACGGTGACCTCGTCGACGGCGTGGCCGGTGGGCATTTCCGTCTCGAAGCTGGTCCAGCTGCTGCTCTCGAAGATGATGTCCACAGGGACGCCCGGATAGTACTGGCCCGGGATCTGGCGCGAGCCGTAGGTGGGGACCTCGCCGCCGGGGGTGGGGACCTCGCAGACCAGGCTCAACCCGGTGACCGTGTTGACGATCGTGACCCGGGAGACGCCGTCGGCTGGCGGCACCAGCCGGGCGTGGAGCGCGTACAGGCCCAGGCCGGTGGCGCAGTTGCCGCAGTTGCTGTCCCATTCCACGGAGGGCGTATCGATGGCCACCTGCGCGAAGCGGTAGTTCACCACGCCGTCCGCCGAGCCGAGATCGTCCACGATGATCGCCTTGCTGGTGGTGGAGGACGCGCCGCCGACGCCGTCGATCTGGCGGAGGTCCGGGGAGCCGAAGGTACGGATCAACAGGCGTTCGATGTCCGCGGTGTCCGCCGGCAGGTCACTCTGGCGGAAGATCCAGCACTTGCTCGTCCCGCCGCGGACCAGAGCGGCCGGGACCTGAATGACTGACGTTCGCGGGGAGTCCGATTCCCCCAGTTGGACCGTGCCGGTGGGGCTGGTCATGGTGTCTCCTCAATGGTGCCTGCGTACCGTCGTTGGTACCGGTCGATCTTTGAAGCACTTTCGGTACAGTTTTAAGAAACTGTCCTCGCTTTCGGTCGAATGTATACCGTTTGAAAGAAGCGAGCAACAAAAATGTGTGTTGGCACACACCCGTTACCGAAATGTGACGGCCGTCTCGCTGTCATCCGGGCTTGCTGTTCACGAAAAGGGCCAGCTGTATACCGTGTGTTAAAATGGCCTTCGACTGTATGGTGAGTTGCATCAGGCCCGCCTGATGTTCACACCGTTGCTGCCACGAGGAAGAGACCAGCGATGAGCAATCCGGCCCTGATGAGCCCGTACCTGATGATCCGCAACGCGATCATTGCCCAGGAGCTCCCGCCCAAGGCCCAGCTGGTGGAGACCGCCCTGGCCAAGAAGTACAACGTCTCCCGCACCCCCATCCGCGAGGCCCTGCGCCGCCTGGAAACCGAGGGCCTGGTGGAGCGGATCGGCTCGCGCATGCAGGTCCGGGAGTACCGGCCCGAGGAGATGCTGGACCTGTACGAGGTGCGCTCCTTCCTGGAGGAGGCCGCGGCGAA
The DNA here is from genome assembly GCF_042668995.1 of Arthrobacter sp. NPDC057259. Taxonomy (NCBI): domain Bacteria; kingdom Bacillati; phylum Actinomycetota; class Actinomycetes; order Micrococcales; family Micrococcaceae; genus Arthrobacter; species Arthrobacter sp. NPDC057259. The sequence continues at coordinate 175,943 of NZ_JBHUYA010000003.1, read as the reverse complement.
GACCGCCGCGCTGCGCCACACGGACATGGACCTCATGCTGATCGAGCGCGCGCACCAGAGCATGGTGGACCTGAAGTTTGAGGAGGCCACCGCGGCGCAGCTGGCGGCCGTGAACCGCACCTTCCACGAGCGCATCTGGGCCGCGAGCCACAGCGCTGCCCTCCTGGATCTGCTGGACCGGATCCTGGTCCACTTCATCCGCTACCCCGGCACCACACTGGCCACGCCGGCGCGCTGGAGCCAGGTGCTGAAGGAACACGAGGAACTCGTCGCCGCCATCCGGGACCGGGACGCCGAACGCGCCGGCAAGATCGCCAGCGCCCACCTGGAAGTGGCCAAGAACATCCGCATCGAGATGTACATCGACGCCCAGGAGATCCCTGCGCCGTAAGACCCACGCACGTCACCCGGTGCCCGCGGGGCACCGGGAGCACAGCCATGAGGAACTAACGAAGGAGATCGACCAGTGTCAGGCATTGTCATCGTCGGCGTCGACGGATCAGAAACAGCCATGAAGGCAGCGCGCACCGCGGCGGACCTGGCCCAAGCCATGGGCGCCACACTCAACGTGGTCACCGCGTACGCCAGCGACAAGACCGAGGTGGTGGAGATCGCGGGCGAGGACTGGACCGTCTCCGACTCGGAGCAGGCCCACAAGGTGGCCCAGCGCGTGGCGGCCCTGCTCGGCGCCTCCGGCGTCAGCACCACCTACACCGCGGCGCGCGGCAAGCCGCACGAGGTGCTTATCAGCGAGGCCGAGCGCCTCGAGGCGAAGGTGATCGTGGTGGGCAACCGGCGCATGCAGGGCCTGGGCCGCGTCCTGGGCAGCGTGGCCAACACGGTGGCCCACAACGCGCCGTGCGACGTCTACATCGCCAAGACGAACTAGAGCAACGCCAACTAGAACCGACCAAGCGCGCCCCTCACGGGCGCAGCGCATCAAGCAGGGAGTCCGGCCGGACTGGAGAAATCCAGACCGCGGCCGGGCTCCCTGCTGCGTTCCGTGCTTCTAACGCCGCTCCCCCGCAACACTTTGGACCACCTCTTGTCGGATTGCATTCTGTTGTATACATTCGTATTCAACATCGACTGAGGAGCTTAGACAATGGTGGAGAACATAGACGTTCTGGTGGTGGGCGGCGGCAACGCCGGGTTTACGGCGGCGCTGGCGGCGGCGGAGAACGGCCGCTCGGTGCTGCTGCTGGAGAAGGCGGACAAGGACCGCGCCGGCGGCAACAGCTACTACACGGCCGGCGCCACCCGCATCCCGCACGGCGGGCTGGAAGACCTGGCCGACGTCGTCGAACCCGACGAGCGGCACGCCGTCACCGAGGTGCCGCCGTACACGCAGGAGGACTACCTCGCGGACCTGGCGAAGGTCTCCGGCGGCCGGAACGATCCGGAGCTGTCCCGGGTGCTGGTGGAGGAGAGCCACGGGACGCTGCGCTGGCTGCAGCGGCAGGGACTGAAGTACCGGCTCATGTATGAGCGCCAGGCGTACAGCCAGCCGGACGGGTCGTACCTGTTCTGGGGCGGCCTGCACATCGGCAACGTCGGCGGCGGCAAGGGCCTCATGGCGGACCACGCGTCGGCAGCCGTACGCGCCGGCGTCAGCGTCCGCTACGGCCACGCCGTCACCGAATTGATCGTCGAGGACGGGCGCGTGGCCGGCGTGCGGTTCCACGACGCCGACGGCGGCACCGGGGAGGTACGGGCGGAGTCCGTGATCCTGGCCTCGGGCGGCTTCGAGGCGAATCCGGAGATGCGGCAGCGCTACCTGGGCGAGGGCTGGCAGAACGCGAAGGTCCGCGGCACCCCGGGGAACACCGGCGAGATGATCCGCGCCGCCCTGGACGCGGGCGCGGCGCAGGGCGGCGACTGGTCCACCTGCCACAGCGTCGCCTGGGACGCGGGATTCGCGGAGAACGAGAGCAACTACCAGCTGACCAACCAGCTCACCCGCGGCGGCTACCCGCTGGGGATCGTGGTGAACCGGAACGGCGCGCGGTTCGTGGACGAGGGCGCGGACTTCCGCAACTACACCTACGCCCGCTACGGCCGGGACATCCTGCAGCAACCCGGCGCCGTGGCGTACCAGCTCTTCGACGCCACCACCCGGCCCATGCTCCGCGCCGAGGAGTACCAGATGCCCGGCGTCTCGGTGATCGAGGCCGATGACCTGGCCACCCTGGCCGAGCGGGCGGGCATCGACCCGGCCGGGCTGGAGCACACGGTGGCGGAGTTCAACGCCGGCCTCGACACCGGCCGGTCCTTCGACCCGAACGTCAAGGACGGGCGCGCCGCCGCCGTGGTCCCGCCCAAGAGTAACTGGGCGCTGGCGCTGGAGACGGCCCCCTTCTACGCCTTCCCCGTCACCTGCGGCGTGACGTTCACGTTCGGCGGGCTGAAGACGGACACCTTCGGCCGGGTTTTGGATAACGACGGCGCGCCCATCCCGGGCCTGCTGGCCTGCGGCGAGGCCCTCGGCGGCCTCTTCAGCGGCAACTACCCGGGCGGCAGCGGGCTGGCGGCCGGCGCGGTGTTCGGCCGGCGGGCCGGGTCCGTCGCCTAAGTTCTCTCCGGCTCCATGTGCTTCCTTACCCGTCGACGACGGCGTGGAGGGCGGCGGCGGTTCCCGCGGGGTCCGTGAGCATGGCGCAGTGGTCCCCGCCCATGGTGAGCAGCCGGGTGGCGGCCGGCAGGTTGGAGAGGGACATCCGCATCCGCCGCTCGGTGTTCTGCCGGTCCTCCTCGGGCCAGATGTAGGTCACGGGGATGCCGTCCAGGGCGCCGGCGGGCAGGGTCCATGGTTCGAAGAGCGGCCCGGCGGGCTGCGGCGTGAGGCGGGAGCGGATCGCCTCGATCCTTTGGTCTTCCGGGTCCAGCGAGGAGAGCCAGCGGGAGGCCACCACCTCGGCGGGGACCACGTAGCTGCCGTCCCCGCGCTCGGCGGCCTCCCGCTCGTAGGTCTCGCGGATGGCGGGGTCCAGGGTGTCCGCCCAGGACTGGCCGGGTTTCCGGGCCTGGGCGCTGAAGTAGACCAAGTGCCGGACTTTGTCCGGGCGCTGCAGGGCCGCGGCGGCGATTGGGTACCCGGCCATGCTGTGCCCGGCGAGGACCACGGGTTCCGGGGCGGCGTCCAGGCGCTCGACGACGGCGGCCACGTAGTCCGCGACTGTCACGGAGCCCCGCGGGGTGGCGTCCTCTCCGTGGCCGGGGAGGTCGAAGGCGGCGGCCTCCGTGCCGAGGGCGGTGAGTTCGGCGATGGTGTCCTCCCAGCACCACGCGCCAAGCATGCTTCCGTGGACCAGCAGGATTTCGGCGGGCATGGTCGCTCCTTCGGTGGGGCTGGGTGCGGCCGCCTGGGCTCCGGCGCCACGATTGAATGCAAATGTATACTGCAGGCTGGGTGATGGGAACCCGGATGATCACCTCCGGACGTCCGGTCCGGGCCCGGCTAGGAGCGTGCATGGTGTTGGAGAAGTCCGTCTACAGCCGCCTGCGGGAGGACATCCTGAGCTCGGCGATCACGCCGGAGGAGACCCTCACCGAGGTCAAACTGACGGAGCGGTACGGCGCTTCACGCACGCCCGTCCGCGAGGCACTGCAACGGCTGGAGCAGGACGGGCTGCTCGAGCGCCGCGGCAAGATCCTGGCCGTCCGGACCCACACGGCCGAGGAGATCGTGGATATCTACGAGTCGCGGATCGTGCTCGAAGAGGCGGCGGCGGCCAAGGCGGCGCGGAAGCGGACGGACCTGGACGTCCGGCTGCTGCGGGCCAAGTACCAAAGCATGCGGGCGCTGGATCCGGCCGATGGGCCGGCGCTGGCCGAGGCGAACCGGGAGTTCCATGGCCTGATCTGGACCGCGGCGCACAGCCCGTCGCTGATGCGGCTGCTGACCGGCCTGGATCAGCAGGTCCGCCGCTATACCCTGACCACCCTCACCCACCCGGGTCGCTGGGACGCGGTACTGGCCGATTACGAGGCCCTGGTTGCCACCATCGAAGCCGGCGACGCGACCACAGCCGGCGACATCGCCGCCCGCCACATGACCGAGGCACTCGAGATCCGCCTGCAGATGTACGCCGAGGACCCGCATCGGTTGTAGGGGCTTTTAAGCCGTGGCTGCGTATGTGCGAACGCGCCGCCTACCTGCTCAGTGAATCGCTGGGCTGGAGCTTCGTCCCGCCGACGGTGATCCGCGAGGACGCGCCCCTGGGCGTCGGGTCGCTGCAGTGGTTTGTCCGGTGCGACTTCCAGAAGCACTACTTCACCCTGTTCGAGGACGCCCCCGAATCCCACACCGAGCTTGCCCGGATCGCCCTGTTCGACTTCGTCGCCACCAACACCGACCGCAAGAGCGGCCACGTCCTCCGCGGCGACGACGGCCGCATCTTCGGGCATCGACCACGGGCCGTGCTTCTCAGCAGCCTTCAAGCTCCGCATCGTGATCTGGGATTTCGCCGGTGACCCCATTTCGAGCCCTTTTTGGCGGACATCGCCCCGCTTGCCGAGGCCGACCCCGCCGAGATGGCGAAACTTCTGGAGGCCGACGAGGTCACCGCACCGCAGCGCCGAGGTCAGCGGATGATGCTCGCCGGGTCCATGCCGGTAGACCGCACCGGCATGCGGTACCCCCGGCCGCTGGTATAGCCAGCCTGAATGCCGACAGTGGACCTTTTACCCACCGGCATAGGTTGATGTTTGGTTTTCCCCCAAGCTCTCACCCCGCCCACGCTACCAATGGCTTAGCACCTACCGCTGGGGTGGCCCCCACCGGCCGGACCACGGCGACCATGAACGCCAGCTGGCAATTCAACCCCCACGCCTTCGTCACCGATAAGGGACCTGTTCGTCAATCTTCCGCCGACCGGGCGAACTACATGTTCAGCGAGTTCACTCCAGTAGTTGCGTTAGCTTAGGTCCCTCAGGTAGGCGGACCGACTCCAAGCTAATGTCGCCTAAGGCGGCAAGATCCAACGGGGACACGCTATCCACCAGTTGCGCATGAGCAATGCGGTCCAAGACAGCACCAACAAGCGGTGCTGATGTCCTTAGTGCCACCTCAAGAGTGCCCGCATTAGCGGCGCCTCCATGGACGACCATGTTCCGGTTTCTGTACATACGACGGAATGCATGATTAACCTGGGTCCGGACGTCTCCCAGGGTCCCGGCCGCGTCGGCAAGTAGCCCTAACATCCTCTCTTGCGCTGCCGCATCGCTGGCCGCGGGTAAGTGAAGCCTGTGGCCAGCATCGAAATGCGCCAAGACGATATCACAGCGTTCCTTGTTGCCAGCTGCGTTGCGAATCATTGTTTCCACTGCAGTCCTATCCGGGACACCAGTGATGCCGGCGCCAGAAGGCTTCAGAGCTTGGGCATATTGGCCAGCGTGGCTCTGGTGGGCAGGCTTGCGGTTGTGTGCGTGCGCCAAGCTGGTCAACTCTGCCCTCGGCCACGAGCAGGCCGCCAGTGACGCAGCCCGGGAAGCGACAATGACGCCTCTCCCATCCTTGGAATCTTGAGGATCCCCTGGCGAAAAGAGCAGCGACTCAAGGGCCGACCAACCGCTAGCGAGGGCGGGTCCAGCAGAGCTGCTGTTGTTTAGGGACGCCGCAAGCTCAAGAGCATCGTCAAGTGACGTAGACGTCACACCAACATCATGCACCTTGAATTCTGAGACGAGAGAGCGCACGTAAGTGCCCCTGTGGGGTTGTGTCAACGGGTATTCTCGCGCCACCGACTCAGTCGGAGAGCGCACCCAGACATTTCCCGACGGGGACATTCTCTTATACCTGGGAGCATAGCTAGCTCGGGCGATTAGACGGTCGACGATCCCAGCGGCTGTCCGGGCTGCCGCATATGGATCCTTGGCCTCAATCGTGTACTTGAACCCGCCTACCTGTCTGACACCGTTCTTAGGGTTGGGGCTACCGCCCGCCAGCCACTTGCTCACGTCTGGAGCCGAAAGCCACCGCTCGTGCGCCTCTGCTACTGGCATGTTTGGCATGACTGCGAACGGAATTACCGCCTCAAACGAATATATACCTTGAGTTCGCAGCACTTCTGCATCGTGAAAAACTTCTTCCAATCGACTACCTGCGCTGATATGCCTTCCTATCCAAGAGTGGAGGAATGGCATGCTAAGTCCCGAATCAAGGAGGAGACCTGCGATTGCCCGAGCCGTACGCTCTGCGCCGGGGAAATTTTCCAGATCAACAGCCTTCAACCACCTACCCAAGTAATGCTTCTCTGCCTGCAAAGTCAGCTGCTGCAGAGTACGCCAATGCCTGCTGTCATACGGCACTGAGGACGCGAGTTCTACTGTGAACTTCTTCTTCATTTCACGTCCGCCAAGGCCGTGATCACGGCCGACGATTCTTTCAAGCTCTTTGGCTAGCCAAGAAACAGCCCCCGGACTCAGCACATTCTGGCTCTGCCAGTAAGACGCGTCTAGAAGTTCCTTGAGGGCCGATAAGGTACCAGCATCCCAAAGCCGTCTTTGCCAGGGCGCCGTCTCAAAGAAGAAATCCTGCAACCGCACTGCAACGTGGGTTGCGAACCAGGCCTGGCCGATTACACCTTGAGAATTGGCCGGCCTGGAGACAAGGGGGGCGGCCGTGGCCGAAAAGTTGCTCATTGCGTCCATGATGCCTTACAGTGGTGTCATCGCTTCGGCGATCCAGAGTCTAAAGTACGGGAGTCGCCCTCAGGGGCCACTCCCTACTTCTTTTAAGTCGGCAACCCCTGATCTCCGCCGCCGGCGTCAGGCTTATTTGTCGGCATCCTAATCTGCGGTACGAAGAACGCCCGCGTAGACAAGGTCTTCAGCGGAGCTCTCAAAGCTCGACTACTTCCGTTACTAAAGCGCCGATAATGGAGGTTCTGTCAAGCTGGGGCACGGAGTAGCGGGGGAGCTGCCAACTCACTGATCAGCGTCAGGCCCAGCATCGGGAAGGCGTCCTCGAACACACCACTGTCACTGCGCAACGCCTCGGGCTTGGAGTGCCTCAGCATAGGACTGATGCACGGGTCGCATGGCCGTTCGAAGATTGCCCAGAGCCTCACCTCGTCGCAACGCCGGGACGCAAAGGTAACCCCCTCGAGGCCTGTTCCCTCGTAGAAGCAGCCGGCGACCGTCTGGGTCAGTTCGCGTGGCCGGACACCCTAAGGGTTGCGGCGTCCAGGTCCAGAAGACCGAGCCGCGGTGCCATGCCTACGAAGTGCGGATTAAGGACAGGGATGAATCAGGTGTTCGTCACGGCGCAGTAGATGCCGGTCAATTCGGGTTACGTCACTGCACGCGTGTCAAGTCATTCCGGGGCACCCGCCCGCACTTCACCGTTGGGTGCAGCGCATCATCATCGTCGGCCTAAACGATCGCGTGAGGTTCCGTGGCCAGGTTGGCATCGCGGCGGAAGCAGCCCAGTACTTTGAGCCAGCTTGCCTCACGCTGGAGCCGGCGTACACGGCCCGAAAGTTTCCGCGGATTCTAAACCCAGCTGTAGCGCCTTGCTATGAGTCGGCCTTCAGAAGTCGTTGCCTCTCACGTTGCTCGCGCTGCCGAAGTTTTTCAACACCCTGCCATTCTTCTTCGACGCGGCCGAGGTCCTCTACCGGCACAAACCCTGGTATTCCAGCGTATCGCTCATGGCCGTGATGAACCTCCCAAAGGTTGCCCGGAGAAGGAGTGAGCAACCCGAACTGCACTCCGGAGTTGCGCCACTCGACCGAAAGGTTCGGATCATACAAGTTGCCGATCGTTCTGATCTCGCCGTACACCATCTCCAGCGGTCGGCGACCTTGCCTCCCTTTTGGAGGCCCGGACTCGACCCTCTTTCGGGCTCGGTCTTTTATCTCCTCGTCGGCCAATCTGCTGAGTTCATTCCTACCGACAAGCTTTTTTCCAATCCAAGTTCTGACCCACCTCAGCGCTCTGCCAATTGGGAGCCAAATGATTTCTTGCCACCGTCTCAGGAAGAAGGTGAATACAAGTGCCATACTTGTCACAAGTGCGGCCCAAGCAGCTACGACCTGAAGGGCCATAGTCCCCTGCTGCTCCGCGCTCAACGATTTCCACACACCCTTTTCAGCGAAGAATTGGCTGTGTTCAAATAACAGAGCAGCGACCCCGGCCTGAAATGTAAACGGAGCGACGAGGAGCGTGCCGTAGAGCACGAGGTCTCGTTTGATGCTGGGCTGAGTTACGAAGTCCTTCAATGGCACCGTCAAAGCATATAGGGGCGGGACACAGAGTCCGGGCGTGAGGTCTTTAGAGCGAAGCAATAAGACGGGGACCCGTGTAGCCGGTGGCAACATCAAAGATGGTTGATACCCGTCGGAGGTTCCGGAACAGGCTGAGCATTACGCCGGCAGATGGGTGTTGTTCTCTCTCAGTAGATGGGTACGTTCGACCCACAATGCTGACAGTTCCAAGTCCCAGCTCCGGAACTCGACGGCAAGGCTTACGAGTTTCGCGGACCGCGGTTCTGAGCAGACCTCCGTGGGGGGACATTGCACGCGAGGCCGGCATCGGACGCAAGAGCCTGGACCGCTACTTTCCCAGCAAAGCCGAAGCCGTCTGGGGCGGCATGGAGCCGGATCGGGGCCGCAGTACGGGTTCTGGATTTGCTGATCCCTGACGGTTAGAAGGTCATCATTGTCTAGTCGCTGATGCTTTCCCTCAGCTACCGATGTCTGAGGCAATGCTCGCAGTCCCGACGGATTACGAGTCCCTGCTCGCCCAAATGCGAAGCCGACTCTGCCGAGGGAAATTAGTGGCCCTCGCCTACCCTCCGACGAGCTCAGTTTCCTCTGCCCAGCGTGCACAGACCGAAAGCACAGCGAGGTACTCCAGTGCTTGCTGCTCGGTCCATTCCTCGTCTTCATGTGCGGATATGTTGCGAATTCCGGCGTAGGCTCCCTGCGCCAACAGGTGAAGCCCCTCCTGCCGTGACCGCCAAGTGTCCTCAGCCTTGTCACCTGGAAAGTGGAGCCTTACCCGGTCAGCGGTTGGCAATGACGGGCTGAACACGTCCTGCACGAGCCTGCGATCGCTCAGTTTCGACGTGGCTCGCGCTTTGATGTGTGTGGCCAGTGCTAGCGATGCCTGGCCGATGGCCACGCGATACTGGCCCGTGCCCCATATGACGGCTGCTGACTGCCAGACAACGGGATGCAGGGTGTCGGCAGCAAGTCGCGGCGCCGTTGGGGTCATTCGCATCTCGACTTCTTCAAGGTCGCGGACCGCCCCCAAAGCTCTGCGTACTCGTTGTTCTCCGTTCGAGGATCCGCTGTATGAGGGAGGCAGCAGCTTTTCCGTGTCAGACGGGTCGATCCAGCGGACGATTTGCTCTATCGTGTGCAGCATCAGTTCTGCCTGCTGATTGAAGCTTGTCGCACGATCGTTCCACATCTCTCCTCGCGGGACAGCGTTGCGGACCGCCTCGCACAATTGCAGATATTCCTCAAGCTTTTTCTCGGCCCAGACTAAATCCATGAGACAAGAATATGCGTAAGGAAGACAAGGCTGGCCAGCCCCCAGCAGCGTGCTCACGGGAGCGCCATGACCACGGCCACCAGCTCCCAGAAAATTCTGTCAACAACGCGCCCCCACTGGATCGGAGCACCATTTGCCCTAAACCTCCGCCACCGGAGCAGCAAACTGGGCCTCGTACAGCCGCGCGTACGCCCCGCCGGCCTCCAGCAGCGAGGCGTGCGTGCCCTGTTCCACGATCTGGCCGGCCTCCATCACCAGGATGAGGTCGGCGTCGCGGATGGTGGAGAGCCGGTGGGCGATGACGAATGAGGTCCGGTCGGACCGCAGGGCGCTCATGGCCTTCTGCACCAGCACCTCCGTGCGGGTGTCCACCGACGATGTTGCCTCGTCCAGGATCAGCACCGACGGCCGGGCCAGGAACGCGCGGGCGATGGTCAGCAGCTGCTTCTCCCCCGCGGACACGTTAGAACCCTCGTCGTCGAGCACAGTGTCGTAACCCTGCGGCAGGGACCGGACGAACCGGTCCACGTACGTCGCCTTCGCCGCCTCAAGGATCTCCGCTTCCGTGGCCGAAGGCCGGCCGTAGGCGATGTTGTCCCGGATGGTCCCGCCGAACAGCCAGGTGTCCTGCAGCACCATGCCCATCCGCGAGCGCAGCTCGTGCCGGGACATCAGCGCCACGTCCACCCCGTCCAAAGTGATCCGGCCGGCGTCGAGCTCGTAGAAGCGCATCATCAGGTTCACCAGCGTGGTCTTGCCCGCCCCGGTGGGCCCCACGATCGCCACCGTCTGCCCCGGCTCAGCCACTAGGGACAGGTCAGAGATCAGCGGCTTGTCCGGCGAGTACGCGAAGGACACGTCCTCGAACACCAGCCGTCCGCGCGTCGACTCCGGCGTGACCGGCGCGTCCGGGTCGGTCAGCTGTTCCTCGGTGTCCAGCAGCTCGAAGACCCGCTCCGCCGAGGCCACCCCGGACTGCAGCAGGTTCGCCATTGAGCCCAGCTGGGCCAGCGGCTGGGTGAACTGCCGCGAGTACTGGATGAACGCCTGCACGTCGCCCAGCTGCATCGCCCCGGACGCCACCTGCAGGCCGCCCACCACGGCGATCCCCACGTACACCAGGTTACCGATGAACGTCATGGCCGGCATGATCAGCCCGGAAATGAACTGCGCGCCGAAGCTCGCCTGGTACAGCTCCGCGTTCTTCTGCCGGAACGTCTCCTCCACCTCGCGCTGCCGGCCGAACACCTTCACCAGCGCGTGCCCGGTGTACGTCTCCTCGATCTGGCCGTTCAGTTCGCCGGTGTTCTTCCACTGCGCCACGAACAGCTTCTGCGAGCGCTTGGCGATCAGCGCCGTCGTCACCAGGGTCAGCGGAATGGTCACCAGCGCGATAATCGCCAGCGTGGGCGAGAGGATCACCATCATCACCAGCACCCCGGCCACGGTCAGCAGCGAGGTCACCGCCTGGCTGATGGACTGCTGCAGGCTTTGGGAGATGTTGTCCACGTCGTTGGTGACGCGGCTGAGCAGCTCGCCGCGCTGCACGGTGTCGAAGTAGCGCAGCGGCAGCCGGTTGATCTTCGCCTCGATCCGCTCGCGCAGCCGGTATACGGTCCGCTGCACCACGCCGTTGAGGATATAGGCTTGCATCCACATGAACGCGGACGCCAGCACGTACAGCGCCAGCGCCCACAGCAGCACCGAGGACAGCGCCGTGAAGTCGATCCCGGTGCCCGGCGTCAGGTTCATGGCGCCGAGCATGTCCGCCTTCTGGTTCTCCCCCGCGGCGCGCAGCCGGTCGATCAGCTGGTCCTTCGTCACCCCGGCGGGTAGCTGCTTGGAGACGACGCCGGCGAAAATCAGGTTGGTGCCCTCGCCCAGGAGCCGCGGGCCGATCACGGAGAACGTTACGCTGACGACGGCGAGGAGCAGCACCAGCGTGAGCCAGAGCCGTTCGGGGCGGAGTTCGCCCAGCAGCCGCTTCGCGGACGGGCCGAAGTTCATCGCCTTCTCCGCGGGGACGTTCATCCCGGCGAACGGGCCGCCGCGGCCGGGTCCGCCGGCGGGGCGGGGAATCCGGAGCGGGGCGTCCTTGCCGGCGCCGGGACCTCCGGAACCGTCGGGGGAAGGGGCGCCGCCGGGTCGCGGACCGCCCGCGCCGTGCCCGCCCGCGTTGCCGCCGCCAGCGCTGCCGCCGGGCCCGCCTGCCCCGCCGCCCGCTGTCGGCGTCTGCGATTCGACCTTGCTCATACCGCCTCCTCCGCCGCGAGCTGGGAGTTCACAATCTCGTTGTACGTCTCCGAGGTCTCCAGCAGCTCCTCATGCGTGCCCTGCGCGACGATCCGGCCGTCGTCGAGCACCAGGATCCGGTCCGCGTCCGCGATGCTGGAGACCCGCTGGGCGATGATCACCAGGGTGGCCCCGGCGGTGTGCTGCTTGAGCGCCTGCCGCAGCCGGGCGTCCGTGGCGGTGTCCAGCGAGGAGAAGGAGTCGTCAAAGATGTACAGCTCGGGCCGTTTCACCAGCGCCCGGGCGATCGCGATCCGCTGCCGCTGCCCGCCGGAGACGTTGGTGCCGCCCTGGGAGATGGGCGCGTCCAGGCCGCCCTCCATCTCGCGGACGAAGTCCTCGGCCTGGGCGATGGCGAGGGCCTGCCAGAGCTCGTCCTCGGTGGCGTCGGGCTTGCCGTAGAGCAGGTTGCTGCGGACCGTGCCGGAGAACAGGTACGGCTTCTGCGGGACCAGGCCGATGTGCCCCCAGAGCAGGTCCGGGTGCAGTTCGCGGACGTCCACGCCGTCGATCAGGACCGAGCCGGAGGTGGCGTCGAAGAGCCGCGGCATCAGGTTCACCAGGGTGGTCTTGCCCGAACCGGTGGAGCCGATGATCGCCGTCGTCTGCCCCGCACGGGCGGTGAAACTGACGTCGGAGAGGACCGGAGCCTCGGCACCTGGGTAGGCGAACCCGACGTCGCGCATTTCCAGCTCGCCGCGGGCGGCGCCGGCGAGGCTGACCGGCTGCGCGGGCGGCCGGACGCTGGATTTGGTGCCCAGCACCTGCCCGATCCGGTCCGCGGAGACGGCGGCGCGCGGGATCATCACGGCCATGAACGTGGCCATCATGACGGACATCAGGATCTGCATGAGGTAGCTCAGGAACGCGATCATGGTGCCCACCTGCATGGACCCGTCCTCGATCCGGTACGCGCCGAACCAGATCACCGCCACGGAGGAGACGTTGAGGACCAGCATCACCGACGGGAACGCCAGCGCCATCAGCCGGCCGGCGCGCAGGGCGGTGTCCGTGACGTCCGCGTTGGCGCGGCCGAAGCGCTCCGTCTCGATGTCCTCCCGGACGAACGCGCGCACCACCCGGATGCCGGTGAGTTGTTCGCGCAGCACCCGGTTCACCGTGTCGATGCGGGTCTGCATCAGCCGGAACAGCGGCACCATCCGGCTCACGATCAGGCCCACCGCCAGCAGCAGCACCGGGACGCTGACGGCGATCAGCCAGGACAGCTGCACGTCCTGCCGGATGGCCATGATGACGCCGCCGATGCTGAGCATGGGAGCGGTGACCATCAGGGTGGCGGACATCAGCACCAGTTGCTGGACCTGCTGGACGTCGTTGGTGGAGCGGGTGATCAGGCTGGGCGCGCCGAACCGGGTGACCTCCTGTTCGGAGAATTCGGCCACCCGGGTGAAGATCGCCCCCCGCACGTCGCGGCCCAGCGCCATCGCTGCCTTCGCGCCGAAGTAGACGGCGGCGATGGTGCAGGCGATCTGCAGCAGCGTGATCATCAGCATCTGGCCGCCGGTGCGCAGGATGTAGTCCGTGTCCCCGCGCGCCACGCCCTGGTCGATGATGTCCGCGTTCAGGGTGGGCAGGTACAGCGAGGCGATGGAGGCGGCCAGCTGGAAGACGACGACGGCGAGCAGCAGCGCGCGCTGCGGCCGCAGGTATTGGACGAGCAGTTTCCAGAGCATCCGGTCTCCACTTCTGAAAGCGCCACTCGCAGCGTCCCCACGCGCTGCTGGTTCGAACGCCAGTTTACGTCCGGATGCTGGGCGTGAACCGGGTTATTCTCTGGGCGGACGTACCGCTGGAACTGCCCCCGATCAGGGAGCCGCCGTCGCCCCCGTGGAATGAGCAGGGCCCCCGGGTGCTTGTGCTCCACGCGGGCCAGGAATAGCCTCCCAACCAGCGGTTCACCACCACACGGGAGGCAGTCCATGCTGAAGCAGGTCGCGGAGGGCGTTCTGGTGCACGGGAGCGAGTTCCTTCAAAGCAACTGCGTGGTCGTCCAGGGCCGCGAGGGGGTTCTGCTGATCGACCCCGGCATCACGCGCACCGAACTGGCCGGCCTCGCGCATGACGTGCGTGACCTGGGCCAGCCCGTCGTGGCAGGCTTCGCCACGCACCCGCACTGGGACCATGTCCTCTGGCACGAGGCCTTCGGCGACGCGCCCCGCTACGGCACGGCCCGGTGCGCGGCTTCGCTGCAGGCCTTGCTGTCCACGCGGGACTGGCAGGACCGCGTTGCCGGCGTCCTGCCGCCCGAGTTCGCCGACGAGATCCCGATGGAGCTGTTCGGGCTCATCACCGGCCTGCCTGGCGACGCATCGCACATTCCCTGGGACGGCCCCTCCATCCGCATCGTCGAGCATCGGGCCCACGCCCGGGGCCATGCGGCGCTGCTCATCGAGGACCGCCGCGTCCTGGTTGCAGGCGACATGGTCTCCGACGTGCTGACGCCGTTCCTCGACCTCAACGCCGAGGATCCGATCGCCGACTACTTCGCGGCGCTGCAGCTGTTCGACGGCGTGGCCGACGAGGTCGATGCGGTCATCCCCGGGCACGGCTCGGTGGGCGGGGCCGGGCAACTGCGGGAACGGATCAGCCGGGACCGCGCCTTCGTGGAGGGCCTTCGCACCGGCGGCGCGCCCGGGTCGGCCGGCGGTACGGGCTAGGAGGCGGGGTCGGCGTCCTGTTGTGCAGGCTGACGGCCGCCGGCGCCGTCGCCTTCGTGGCCGCCGTCGTGCTTCTTCCCAAAGGGCAGCACCTTGAGCAGCGGGGTCAGGACGGCCATGACCACCAGGCCCCAGGCGAGTCCGAGCACGGCCGAACACAGCGTATTCACCAGCCAGGCAAGGAACCCGCCCACCACGGCGACGCCGGCGACGGGGTGCTCGAGGGCGTGGACCAGGTCGTAGGGGCCATGCCAGCCGAGGTCGTGGGCGCCCTGCAGCATGATGTGCCCGCCCACCCACAGCATGGCGCCCGTCCCGATGACGGTGATGGTGGTCAGCACCTTCGGCATCCCCCGGACCAGGAGCTCCCCGAAGCGCTTGGTGCCTGCGGAGTCCTTGGTGGTCAGGTGCAGGCCGATATCGTCCATCTTGACGATGAGCGCGACGGCGCCGTACACGGCCGCGGTGATGCCGATTGCGACGGCCACCAGAACGACGGCGCGGACCCACAGCGATTCGGCCGCCACCTCGTTCATGGCGATGACCATGATCTCGCAGGACAGGATGAAGTCGGTGGTGATGGCGCCCTTGGTGACCTTTGCTTCGGCCTCCGGGCCCCGGTCCACCGCCGGGGTGTCCTCGTCCGCCTCGTGCTGGCCGCGGAGCTTGTGCCAGATCTTCTCGGCGCCCTCGTAGCAGAGGTAGGTGCCGCCGGCCATGAGGATGAACGGGATGATCCACGGGATGAAGGCGCTGATGAGCAGCAGGGCCGGCAGGATGATCAGGAGCTTGTTGCGCAGCGAACCCCGGAAAATCTTCCAGATCATCGGCAGTTCGCGGGACGGGTCCGCGCCGGACACGTACTGCGGGGTGACGGCGGCGTCGTCAATCACGACGCCGGCGGCCTTGGCACCGGCCTTGGCCGCGCCGGCGGCGACGTCGTCAACGGAGGCGGCGGCGATCCGGGCCAGGGCGGCGATGTCGTCCAGCAGGGCGACCAGGCCGCCGCTCACCGGGCGCTTCCGGGCTGTTGAGAGTCAGAAGGAAGGTCGCGGCAGCCTCTGTCCAGGCACGTTGTCGGCATCTCCGAAGTATATGCGGGCGTCTCCTCAGACGCGGAGCCAGCGGAGGCCGTGCGGCTCTAGGGTCAGGCCGTCCCGGAGCGGGACCCGTCCGCCGTTGATGAGGTCCTCCGCGGTGTCCGGCATCCCGCCGAGCGTCGCGGCCTCGAGGTGCTGGGCGGTGTCGCCGAAGTTGGCGAGCACCAGGATAATGGATTCCCCGCCTTTGGAAGTCCCCGGGCGCTGGTAGCCCAGCACGTGCGGGTTGTGGGTGTGGAACGGGACCAGCCGGCCGCCCGCGAACTCGGGGGTCCGCCGTCGCACGTCGATCAGGTGGGTCAGCCCGGCGAAGATCTTCCCGGCGTCCGTTGAAGGGTCCGTGCGATCCGCGTACCGCTCCACCGGGTACTCCGGACGTCCCACCCAGCGGCTGTCCTCGGCCTTGGCCGGGTCTTGCCGGTAGGCGTAGTCGTTCAGCTGCCCCACCTCGTCGCCGAGGTACAGCAGCGGGATGCCGCCGGTGCTGAGGACGATCGAGTGGGCCAGCAGGATCCGCGCCACGGCGGAACCGTCGCCCGCCTCGAGCCCGGCGAGGGACGCCGTCGTGCCCGAAACGCGGCAGTCCCCGGTGCGGGGGTTGTCCTGGAACGGCACGCCGCGGGCGAAGCTGCCCCGGAACCGGTTGACGAAGAAGGCGTTGAGGAAGCTGCGATGATCGTGCCCGTTGATGCCGAATTCCGCGGCGTCCTCGTCGGAGAAGGTCCAGCCGATGTCGTCGTGGCTGCGGACGTAGTTCACCCACGCGGTCCCCTCCGGAATGTGGTGGCGGCGTTCCAGGGCCTGGGCCAGCAGGTTCACCTCGCGGGTGGCCAGGGTGTTCCAGATCAGGGCCATCTGCAGCGGGTTGTAGCTGAGCTGGCACTCCCCCGGGCTGATGTACTGCACCACCTCGTCCGGGTGCACGATCGCCTCGGACTTGAACAACAGCGACGGCGCCGCGAGCCTGCACACGGCGTTGAACGCCTGCAGCAGCAGGTGCGCCTCCGGCAGGCTCTCGCACGGGGTGCCCAGCTGCTTCCAGATGAACGCCACCGCGTCCATCCGCACGATGTCCACGCCCTGGTTGGCCAGGTAGAGCATTTCCCCGGCCATGGCGCGGAACACCCGCGGGTTGCGGTAATTCAGGTCCCACTGGAAGGAGTGGAAGGTGGCCCAGATCCAGCGCCCGTCCTCCAGCTGGATGAAGGAGCCGGGGTGGTCATCCGGGAAGATCTCCCGGACGGTCTCTTCGTACGCGTCAGGCATGGTCCGGTCCGGGAAGATCAGGTAAAAGTCCTCGAAGCCGGGTTCCCCCGCCACAGCCTTGCGCGCCCACTCATGTTCGTTGGAGGTGTGGTTGAAGATGAAGTCCACCACCAGCGCGATGCCGTTCTCGCGGAGTTCGCGGGCGACGGCGGCGAGCTCGGCCATGGTGCCCAGCGCCGGGTTCACTTCGCGGTAGCTGGAGACGGCGTAGCCGCCGTCCGAGTTCTCCTCCGGGGCGCGGAACAGCGGCATCAGGTGCAGGTACGTCAGGCCCAGCTCCCGGAAGTACGGGATGCGGGCGCGCAGGCCGGAGAGGTCGCCGGCGTAGAGGTCCACGTAGCAGACGCCGCCCAGCATCCCGTTGGACTGGAACCAGTCCGGGTTCGCCGCGCGGGCCGCGTCCAACGCCTTCAGGTCAGCCGGCCGCTCCTGCCAGGACGCCGCCGCGTCGAGGACCAGCTGCCGCAGTTCGGCGTCGCCGTCCGGGCCGTAGAGCCGCCGGAACAGGGACTCCAGCCGCGGGAACTCGGCGTCGAACCGCTCCTGGAAGGCTGCCCAGTCCCGGTCCGTGGTGCCGGGCCGGCGGGCGGAGGCCAATTTGGGGGCCAAGTTTGCGCGGATGCCGTCCCCGGGCACGGTTCCGGGGGAGGTGGTGGGCGGCACGGTGCTCCTTCGCTGCGGTGGCGGCCGACGGCGTGTGCGGCCCTGGAGATAAGGCTGTGGCCTGCGGGGCGGCGTTGTCCATCCCGGACCGCGGGCCGGGCACGCAAAAGGCACCCGCCTCTGGCTGTGGCCGATACGGCTCACTCCGTCGCCGGAGGCTCCGTGCGGCCGCGGTCGGCGGCCTCCAACAGTGCGGTCAGTCGCTGCACCTGCTCGGAGAGCCGTTGAAGTTCCAGGTGGACGGGCGCCTCAGCGGCGTCGATCTCAGCTTGGGCTTCCTCCGCCACCGTCTCGACCATCCACGAGGCGACCGACGCAGTGACCACGCCCAAGACGGCGACACCGCCGATCATGAGTCCTGCGGCGACACACCGTCCCATGACGGTGACCGGGTAGTGGTCGCCGTAGCCGACCGTGGTGATGGTAGTCATGGCCCACCAGAGCGCATCGCCAAAGGAGGCCAGGTTGGAGCCCGGAGCATTTTCCTCAACGTCGAGCACGGCCAGGGCTCCGGCGTAGATCAGGAGAGTGGCCGCGCCCAAGACGTAGGTGAGCACCCTCCCCCGGAGCGCATTTCCGCCGACCCGGTGCATGACCCGCAGCAGGGTGACCAGCCGCAGCAACCGAAGGGGTCGCAGGGCAGGAAGGGCCACGATGGCCAGCTCATGGAGGTTTCGGACGAACCAACGCCCGCGCTGCGGCGCCAAATACAGATTCACCGCATAGTCCAGGACGAACACTGCCCACGTGGCCCAGATTATGACCTCGAAGACAATGGACTCAGTGTTGGAAATGACTTGGGCGGAGTAGGCCGCCAGGAAAATCAATGAGGCAACGATCAACGGCCATTCCGAACGCCGGTTCCACTCCTGTTGGGTCATTCCTGAAGTTTAGGGCGACGGATGGGTTCGCCCCACGGCCCGGGATCCTGCGTCGAGAGGCGGGAATAATCAGCCTGATTACTACCTCCACCGCGCGCCGGTTCGACCCAGCCTCCCCGATGGCGTAGACATGAGGACCATGACCTCTACCCAGACACCGTCTCCGCTGGAAACCCCGGCCGCGGCTTCCGCCCACGCAGCGCTCTTTTCCGAACCCGAGGTCGTCACCGCCGTCGTCGTTCCCGGCCTGGATCCGTCCAAGGTCGCCGCGCAGTTCTCCGACCCGCTGTAGCCTGCGCCTGGCGGGCTTCCTAGGTCGAAGCCGGCCAGTCGGACCCCACGGCGAGCCACGCACGGTCGATGCCCGCCAGGGTGTCAGCGTCCAGTGGTCCGCCGGCCACCGCAGCGATGTTGTGCCGCAGGTGCTCCAGCTTGGCCGTCCCCGCGATGGCGGTGTGCACGCCGGGCGCGTACACCGTAAACCGCAGGGCTAATTCGGCCCAGTCCAGGGCCCCGGGGTCCAGCTTGAGGGCCCGAAGCCGTTCCCAGTACAGCTCGGCGTAGTTTCCCAACGGCCGCTCGGGGAACCGCCAGGGTGCGTTCGCGATCGGACGCTTGGCGATGACCCCCAGCTCGGGCCGCTGGCCCACGACGTTGCGCAGGTTCCACTGATCGGCGATGTTGACGCTGGTTTCGATCGCGCCGAACCGGCCCGACTCCGCTGCGAAGGCCAGCGCCTCGTTGTCCCCGCTGTAGCCGGCGACGCCGATCTTGCCGTCCGCGACGGCCTGGTCCAGGGTGTCCTGCAGGTCTCCGCGCCGCAGGACCTCGAGCGGGCAGGAGTGCAGGTAGAAGATGTCCAGGCGTTCGGACTGGGTCAGTCGCAGCGACCGTTCAATGCTCTCCCGCACGCTGCCCGGCGACCAGTCCCGTTGGCCGTTGATCTTTGGGCCGCCCTTGGTGGAGAGGACGAACTCGTCCCGCCGGTGGCCGAGGTGCCTGCCGATGCGCTCCTCGCTGAGCCCGTAGCTGGCCGCCGTGTCGATCAGCGTGACACCCAGATCCAGTGCCCCGTTGAGCACGTCAGCGGCATCGCGCTCGGTGACGTCGGATTCTCCGATCTGGCCGGCACCGAGCCCCACGATGGAAACGTTCAATCCGGTATCGCCGAACGGCCTAGTCTCCAGCATTGTTGCTCCCTTGTCTCCGGCCATGCCCACCCTCGCGGGGTGGGCCGGTCATCAGTCTCTTGGGGAAGCGTTGACGCTCCCCGCCCTCAGGCTATCCGCCGTGCACCGCGGACCGGGCACGGCGGACAGCCTGAGGGACGCCCGTCCTAGTTGGTGGTGAGGACCACGCGGAAGCGGGCCTTGCCGGACATCATGTGGTCGAAGCCCTCCGCCGCCTTCTCCAGCGGGTAGGTCTCGATCATCGGGCGGACGCCGGTGAGTGCGGAGAAGCGGAGGGTGTCCTCGGAGTCCTTCGCGGTGCCGGAGGCGTGGCCGTTGACGGAGCTGCTGCCCATCACCAGGCTGGCCGCGGAAACCTCCAGGTTCTCGTGCGGGACACCAAGGACCACCAGGCGCCCGCGCGGTGCCAGGCCGCCGACGGTGCCGGACATCGCCGCGGCGTCCGTGACGGTGGCGAGGACCACCTTGGCGCCGCCGAGCTTCTTCAGTTCCTCGGCGACGTCGGATGAGGTGCTGTCGATATAGTGGTGCGCGCCGAGCTCCTTGGCGAACGTCTCCTTTTCCGAACCGCGGGCGATCGCAACGACCTCGAAGCCCATCTTCGCGGCGAACTGCACGCCCAGGTGGCCCAGGCCGCCGAGGCCCAGGACGGCGACGACGTCGCCCGCGCGGGCGCCGCTGTGCCGCAGGCCGTTGAAGGTGGTGACGCCGGCGCACATCAGGGGCGCGGCCTCCTCGAAGCTCAGTCCCTCCGGGATGGCGGCCAGGGCGTCGGCCGGGGCCACGAGGTACTCGGCGTAGCCGCCGTCGGCGCTCAGGCCGGTGGTCTTGCCCACCGAGCAGGTGATGAAGTCGCCGCGGCGGCAGGAATCGCACTCGAAGCAGGCGCCGCCGAACCAGCCGACGCCCACGCGCTGGCCGGCTTCCCAGCGGGTGACGCCCTCGCCCACGGACTCGACCGTGCCGGCAACCTCGTGGCCGGGGACGCGGGGGTAGGAGGACGCGAAACCGGCCGCGGCCATGGCGTCGGAGTGGCAGATACCGCTGGCGTGGACCTTGACCAGGACGTGGCCGCGGGGAACCTCGGGGATGTCACGGTCGACGGTTTCGAAGGAGGAGCCGGGGGCTGCAAACTGGATGGCTTTCATGGGGGTGCCTTTCCATAGTTCTCGGTGGCGGCCCGGGTGGGGAGAGCCGGGCCGTTCAGTCATGCGGGGGCACACGGCAACGGTGCCGGCCGGCCGTCATGGCCAACCGGCACCGCGGAAACCGCGCGTCCGACCGTCAGTTTACGACCGGAGGCTGGGCGTGGGCAGGGTGAAATTTGTCCTAGTGCACCAGCGCCGGCTGCGGCGCCTTGACCGGCTCCGCCGGGTGTCCGGCGGCGGGGGTCGCGACGGCGCCCGCCGGAGCTTCGGTGACGTGCTCGGCGTGGGCCGCGTCGGCATCGGCCTCGGTGGGAACAAACCCGGCCTTGAGCTCGCGGTGCAGGGTCGCGGTGTCCAGCGACTTCTGCCACTTGGCGACGGCGATGCAGGAGACGATGTTGCAGACCGTGCTGGTCAGGGCGCGGGCCTCGCTCATGAAGCGGTCGATGCCGACAATCAGCGCCACGCCGGCCACGGGCAGGGTGGGCATGACGGTCAGGGTCGCCACCAGGGCCACGAAACCGCTGCCGGTCACGCCGGCCGCGCCCTTGGAGGTCAGGAGCATCATGCCGAGCATCACCAGGATCTGGCCCCAGCTGAGCTGGATGTCGCACGCCTGGGCTATGAACATGGAGGCGAGGGTCAGGTAGATGGCCGTGCCGGAGAGGTTGAAGCTGTAGCCGGTGGGGACCACCAGGCCCACGACGCTCCGGTCGCAGCCGATCCGCTCCAGCTTCGAGAGCAGCCGCGGCAGCACCGGCTCGCTGGAGGAGGTGGCCAGGACGATGAAGAACTCGTCCTTGAAGTAGCGCAGGGTCTGCCAGAGGCTGAAGCCGGAGATCCGGGCGAGCAGGCCCAGGCCGACGACGACGAACACGATGCAGGCAGCGTAGAAGGCCACGATCAGCATGCCCAGGTTGCCGATGGAGTGCGCGCCGTACTTTCCGACGGTGAAGGCCATGGCACCGAAGGCACCCAGCGGGGCGACCTTCATGATGTAGCCGAAGACCACGAACAGCATCTTGTTGAAGCTGTTCACCACGGTCAGGGCCACCTGGCCGGGGGCGCCGAGCTTGCTGAACGCGAAGCCGCAGAGCATCGCGATGACCAGGACGGGCAGCACCTCACCGTCGGCGAAGGCACCCACGAACGTGGTGGGGATGATGTTCAGGAAGAAGTCCACGGGGTTGCTGCTGGGCAGCTGGCTGGTGTACTTCGCGGCCACCGAGGAGTCCAGGTGCGCCGGGTTGATGTGCATGCCGGTGCCGGGCTGGATGATCATCACAGCGGCGAGGCCCAGGGCCAGGGCCACCGCGGTCAGCGCGTAGAACAGGCCGAGGGAGCGGAGCAGGGTAGGCCGGACCTTCTTGGTGTCCGTCAGGGAGGTGATGCCGCCCACGATGGTGCAGAAGACGATCGGGGCGATCATGAACTTCACCAGCTTGACGAAGCCGTCGCCGATCGGTTTGAGGCCGGCGCCGAGGTCCGGCCAGAGGGAGCCCACCAGGACGCCGAGGGCGACGCCGATGAGGACCTGGACGTAGAGGTGCCCGAGGATGAATTTGATCTTCATTGAACAACTTCCTTGCTGAATGCGGCCCTCTCATGATGACAGGGCAACAGGTACGGGTGCTAGGCGGAGATGCCAGATGACCTGGCGACGTCAATATCGGCCGTAGCGAGGTGCCGAGCCGCTCGGTGCAGAGCGACTTCGGTGATGGAGCCGTCGTCCCCGGCGACGACTTCCGTGGTGACCACGCCGGCGGGAGTGCCGATGCGCAGCAGGCGGGAGGTGCCCGGGGCGAGTTCCGTGGCCTGGCGGAGCAGCCCGGCCGGAACGGAGCCGGGCAGGGCCGCGGCCAGGGAGACGGCCACCGCGGAGGTGAGGCCGATGGCCGGGTGCGGGGCGAGCATGGACAGCATGCGGACCCGCAGGTCATGCGCGTCCGCGGGGACGAGGGTGCCGTCCGCGGCGGTGTAGTCGCCCGGTTCGTCGACGACGCCGACCTTGGGTACGGCGTTCTGCGGCGGGTCCTCGGGCCTCCGCAGGCCCATCATCAGGCCCGCCGCGGCCCGGGCCGCCACCAGGGTTCCGAGCTGCCCGGCGAGGTTGCCGGTCATGTCGGAGAGGTCCACGCCGGCCTGGTCCGCCGGAATCAGGACCGCGGGGGCACCGGCGTCCACCAGAGTGGCCGCCACGGAGCGTGGGCCGAGGTCGATACTGTCCGCCGGGGCGTCGGTGGGCAGGACGGCGCCGGTGCTGCGGCCCCAGGGGCCGTGGAAGGACAAGCTGACGGGGACGCCGACAGCGGAGCTGCCGGGAACCCGGGCCAGTCCGGACTTCGGGACGGTCTCGCCCGGGGTGGGGACGGTGCCGCTGAGCACGGCGCCGGTGTTGAGGTTGCGCATCCGGACCCGGGTGAGTCCGTCCGCGGCGGGGACGATGCCCGTCTGCACGGCGAACAGGGCGATAGCGGTGGCGCAATTGCCGCAGTTGGAGCCGAGCTCCACGGTCCGGTCACCGATCCCCACTTGGGCGAACAGGTAGTCCAGGTCCGTGTCCTCCCCCGGGGTGGCCCAGATGACGGCCGCCTTGGAGGTGGTGGAGGTGCCGCCGCCGACGCCGTCGAGCTGCCGGGCGTCCGCCGCGCCGAACGCGTCAGCGAGCAGTTCGCGGATCTCTTCCCGGTTGGTGGCGAACGGGGCGACGTCTTTCGCGTCAAACAACCAGCATTTGCTGGTCCCGCCCCGATACCAGTGGCCTCGCAGTCCCACGGTGTTCTCCTTCATGTGGTGCAGATGGTTCATCGCGCATCCCTGCGCTTCCCTCTCTACGATCCGGCAGCGGAGGCTTCAGCACAATCACGATAAATTCCACACCTATTCACTTTTGCTAAAGTCAGGGAATGGCAAAGCTTGATCTTCACCGGCTCCACCTGCTCCGCGAAGTGCACCGTTCCGGGTCCCTGACCTCCGCGGCGGCGGCCCTGTCCTTCACCACTTCCGCCGTCTCGCAGCAGATCGCGAAGCTCGAACACGAGGTGGGCGTCTCCCTGGTGGACCGGCAGCCGCGCGGCGTTGTCCTGACCGAGGCAGGGCTGGCGCTCGTGGGCTACGCGGACAGCATCGACCGCACCATTGAGGCGGCCCGGGCGGAAATGGACGAGTTCGCCGGACTCCGCCGGGGACAGCTGCGGATGGGCACCTTCCCCACGGTGGGCGCCTCGCTGATGCCGGATGTGGTGCTGGCGTTCCGGGCCCGGCACCCGGACGTGGCAGTGACGGTGATCAGCGCCCGGCGCGAGGGGCTGCTGGAGTCGCTGCGCCGGCGCGACGTCGAGCTGACCCTGCTCTGGGACTACCCGTGGCAGGAGATCGCGGACGAGGACCTCTCCCTGGTCCGGCTGATGAACGACCCCACCATGCTGCTGGTGCAGCGCGACCACCCCCTGGCCGGGAAGAAGTCGGTGCGGATCGAGGCCCTGCGGGACCAGGAGTGGATTGTCCGGGATGAGCACCCTGTGGCGGACGTGCTCCGGCGCGTCTGCCGCGAGGCCGGGTTCGAGCCCCGGATCGCCTTCGACGCCAACGACTACCAGGAGACCCAGGGCATGGTGGCGGCGGGGATCGGAATCGCTCTGGCCCCACAGCTCGCGCTCAGCGCCCTGCGGCCCGACGTCGTCGCCGTTCCCCTCGCCGGCGCCCCGAAACGCCGGATCCTCCTGGCCCAGCTGGCCAACCGCAGACTGAGCCCGGCGGCGCAGCAGGCGGCCGCGGTCTTCCGGTCGACGGCGAAGCGCCGGGCCGCGGGGCGTATAACGGAGATACCGGCAACCGAGGAGCAGGCATGACCGCAACGCCTTCCGTCATCGTCTTTGACGTCAACGAAACCCTGTCCGACATGTCGCCGATGGGCGGTCGCTTCGAGGAGGTGGGAGCGCCGGTGGAGCTGGCAAAGCTCTGGTTCGCCTCCCTGCTGCGCGACGGCTTCGCACTGGCCGCGGCCGGTAGCAACCAGGGCTTCGCCGCGATCGGCGCGGCCGTCCTCCGCGAGTTGTTCGCCCGTGCTGAGTTGAACCGTCCGCTGGACGACGCGGTGCTACACGTGATGGACGGTTTCGGCAGCCTGGATGTCCACTCCGACGTCCCCGACGGGATCCGGTCTCTGGCCGACGCCGGGTACCGGCTGGTCACGCTCAGCAACGGTTCGGCGCGGATCGCCGGGAAACTGCTGGACGACGCCGGGATCCGGGAGTCGTTCGAGGCGCTGCTCTCGGTGGAGGACGCGCCCGCCTGGAAGCCTGCGCGGGCGTCCTACGAGTACGCGGCCTCCAGGTTAGGCGTGGAGCCGGGAGAAATGCTGCTGGTGGCCGTGCACCCGTGGGACATCCACGGCGCCGCCCGGGCCGGCCTCCGGACCGCGTGGTTGAACCGGTCCGGCGGCGGCTACCCCGCCCACTTCGAGGCGCCGGACATCACCGTGGCGGCTCTGACCGAACTTCCCTCCGCGCTGGCGCCCGCCCGGGGCATACTGTGAGCATGAAATTCACCACCACAATCCAGGGCAGCGGCACCAAGACAGGCATCGTCGTGCCGCAGGAAGTGGTCGACGCACTGGGCGCCGGACGGAAACCGCCCGTGGTGGTCACCATCAACGGCGCCAGCTACCGCAGCAGCATCGCGGTGATGGGCGGGCAAAACATGATCGGCGTCAGCGCCGCCAACCGGGCCCTGACGGGCGTGGCCGGCGGCGACACCGTGGAGGTCGACGTCGAGGTGGATACCCAGCCCCGCGTCGTCGAGGTCCCGGAGGACCTGGCCGCCGCGCTGGAGGCGGACCCGGAGGCGAAGGCGTTCTACGCGACGCTCAACTACAGCAGCCAGCGCCGGTACGTGGAGCCGCTGGCCGACGCGAAGACCGCGGAGACGCGGGCGCGCCGGGTGGCGAAGGTAGTCGCCGACCTCCGGGCGGGAAAGAAGTAGCTTCTTCCTCGGTGGCGTTCCCCGGCGTGGTTCCCGCTTTCCTACCGGTCGCTAACCTCCAGGCCATAGCGCCGCTGCCCCAGCACGGCTTTGAAGACCGCGTCCTCCGAGGCGGCGGAGAAGGGGCCGAAGCGCCCCTCCACGGCCCAGCGGGTTTCTTCGTCGATGAGGTCCGCGTTGATCCGGGCACCGCTCATCACACCATCGGCTGCGGCGGTGACCACCTGCGCCATCGGGTTCGAGACGTTGCCGGCCGCGTACACGCCGCGGACGGCCGTGGCGCCACCCATGGGATCAACCGCCACAAACCGGCCTGCCCCCGACGGGTGCGGCTGGGGCACCAGCCCGAGGGATTCAAGAAGGTGGGACCGGGCCTCCAGCCGGGACGCGACCGCCACCGCCTGGACGTCGAAGGCGTGTCCCGAGCGGAGGGTGACGCCCCGCAGCACGCCGTCCGCGGCGTCGACCGAGGCCACCGCACCATCCACCACCGTGATGGAGCGTGCCGCCAGCTTTTCCCATTCCTCGTCGGTGGGTTCCACCGTGTCGTTGAGGAACAAGGTAATTTCCGGCGACCACTGGCGGAACAGCAAGGCCTGATGCATGGATAGCGGCCCCGTACCCAGCACCCCGATCCGTTGCCCGCGGATTTCCCAGCCGTGGCAGTAGGGACAGTGCACCACGCCCTTGCCCCACTGCTCCCGGAGCCCTTCGATCGGGGGCAGCTCGTCGGTCAGGCCGGTGGTGACCAGAAGCCGCCGCCCCGAAATCCGGCGCCCGTCGCCGGTCGTCACATCGAAACCGTCGGGGGTGCGCCGGGCCGAGACCGCCTCGCCGTCGATCATCGTGCCCCCGTAGGAAAGCACTTCCCGCCGGCCGGCGGCCAGCAGCTCGCCGGGCCTGATCCCGTCCCGGGAGAGGAACCCGTGCACGCCCGCCGCCGGCGCATTGCGGGGTGCACCGGAATCAATGACCACCACCGAGCGCAGCGCCCGGGCCAGGGTGGTGGCGGCGCTAAGGCCGGCCGCGCCGCCGCCCACAATCACAACGTCACATCGCGTGTTTTCCATACTGCTGAGCCTCTCGATCTGTCGCTAAACCTCCCCGCCTCCGCGGGCGGGGCATAGCAACAGCCTGATACTCCTGCGCATAAACTGGCAAAGAAGTTTGCCATTCTGGCAAAATAGGCGCATGACAAACGACCTCGACGCCGTCCTCGGAGCGGTGGGCCCGCGGCTCAAGGCACTCCGCGTCGAACGAAACCTCACCCTCACCGAGGTTGCCGCCGCCTCCGGGGTGTCCGCCAGCACCCTGTCACGCCTCGAGGCGGGCCAGCGGCGGCCCAACCTGGAACTCCTGCTCCCCCTCGCGCGGCTCTACGGGGTGCCCCTCGATGACATGGTTGACGCCCCGTCCACCGGGGATCCGAGAATCCATCTCAAGCCCATTACCCACGCCGGGATGACGGCCGTCCCGCTCACCCGCCGGCCGGGCGGTCTGCAGGCCTTCAAGATGGTCCTGGAAGGCGACGCCCGGGGGGAGGAACCGGATCCGCGCGTCCACGAGGGCTACGAGTGGCTCTACGTGCTCAACGGGAGGCTGCGTCTGGTCCTGGGCGACAAGGACTTCGTCCTGCGCCCGGGCGAGGCCGCCGAGTTCGACACCCACACACCGCACTGGTTTGCCAGCGCCGACGGCCGGCCGGTCGAGTTGATCAGCCTGTTCGGCCAGCAGGGCGAGCGGATGCACGTCCGTGCCCGGCCGAAGGCCGGTTCACCCGGGCACGGGCGGGACTAACCCGGCAGGGGGCTCCTGATGGTTTCCGGTGGGGCCTAGCCGTTCAGCACCACGTTGACGGGCGATTCGCCGGCCAGCATGAGGTCGATCTGGCGCTGCAGCAGCCTGCCCATGCGGGGACGCATCGCGGCAGAGGCGCCGCCCACGTGCGGAGTGATGATGACGCCGGGAATCTCCCAGAGCGGGTGGTCGGCGGGCAGCGGTTCGGGGTCGGTGACGTCGACGGCGGCGCGGATACGGCCGGCGGAGGTGTGCTTGACCAGTGCGTCGGTGTCAGCCACCGGGCCACGGGCGATGTTGACCAGCAGGGCGCCCTCGGGCATTGCGGAGAGGAACGCGTCGTCGATCAGGTGCCGGGTGGAGTCGCTGAGCGGGACGCCCACGATCACTATGTCGTGTTCCGGCAGCAGGGCGTGGAGTTCGTCGATGCCGTGGATGTGCCCGCGGTCATCGGTCCGGGCGCGGCTGGCCACGCGGGTCACCATGGTCTCAAAGGGCAGGAGCCGGTCCTCGATGGCCTTGCCCACGCCGCCGTAGCCCACGATCATCACGCGCTGGTCCGCCAGACTGGCGGTGGCCCGGCCCTCCCAACGGCGTTCGCGCTGGTTCTGCAGGATGCGGGGGAACTCGCGCTGGCTGGCCAGGACCAGCGCCAGGGTCAGCTCCGCGGTGGAGGTCTCGTGCACGCTGGCGGCGTTGGCGAAGACGTGACCGTCCGGCAGGAACTCCGCCACGCCGTCGTACCCGATCGACTGGCTCTGCACCAGCCCCGTCTCCACGCCCTCCAGGCCGCGCAGCACCGCCGGGCCGCCCATGTACGGCGGCACCACAATGTCGAGCCGCGGCGCGGGCGGTTCGCCCGAGAGGTCCCACTCCAGGACCGTGACGTTCGGGTCCGGGGTGAGGTAGTCGCGCAGGGTGGCATCCGGCAGGGAGACAGTGATTTTCCTAGGCATGGCAGCCAGCCTAACCGTACGGTCCGACCACGGCGCGCAGCGTCCGCCAGACGGGAAGCTGGGAGTTAGCCCACACCCGCCGGTCCGGGCCGCGTGGGGCGTGGACTTCGCCGCCACCCGGGCCTAGATTCGAGGCATCCCCCGGCCTGCCGCCCAGGCCAGCACGTGAAAGGCCCCGCACCATGGACTCCCCCGCCCCCGGCAAGCCCGCTCCGGAAAGCTCACGGGCGGGCACCCGGGGTGCCGGAATGGCGCCATCCGGTGGGCCGCGGGTCAGCCCGCGGGTCCAGGCACGGCGCCGGATTTTGGCGGTGTGGTCCACGACGGCGCTGGTCCTGGCCGGGGCGATCACGGTGGGAACGGTGCGCACCGGGCCGGATCCAAAGACAGACTTCTGGGCCACGCTGAAGAGCCAGCTGCAGCCCCTGCCCGCCCGGGACGTCAAGGTGAGCACGCCGCCGCCCGCCGCCGTCGACCTCTCCAGCGAGATCAAGCGGATCCTGGCCGAGAATCCCGACTACCGGATCGGCGTCGTCGTGCAGGACACCCGGGGCGGCGAGCCGCAGCGCTTCGGCGACACCGCCGATTACACCGCCGCCAGCACCGCGAAAATCCTGACCGCGGTGGCGTACTACGCACTGGTGGAGCGGGGCGAACGCTCGCTGGAGACCCGGCTGGGCAGCTACGACGCCGGCTTCCAGATCCAGGCGATGGTCAACACCAGCAGCGACGACTCCTGGTTGCTGCTGATGAAGGACATCGGCTACCCGGAGCTGATCACGTACGCGGCGTCGATCGGCATCAGCTACGACCCGAAACAGAACCTGCTGACCCCCGTCGAGATGGCGTCACTGCTCAAGCAGCTCTACGCCGGGCAGTTGCTCAGCCCCGAGCACACCGAGGAACTGCTGGGCTTCATGCAGCACACCAACGACGAGGAGCTCATCCCCGCCGCGGTCCCGGAGGGCGTGACGGTGAGCCACAAGTACGGGCTGCTGGAGGGGTTCGTGCACGACGCCGCCGTGCTCAGCTCCGGGAACGCCGCCTACGCCGTGGCGATTTACACCTGGGGCGGGTCCGACGCCGACAGTCCGGAGCGGATCGAGGTCTTCCACGAACTGACGACGGCGGTCACCGGGGCGCTGTTCCGGCGGTAGGGCGAGCTAGCTGGCCCCGGCGTCGCTACGCTGCGGGCGCCCTCAGGGGCGCCCGCACCGAGGGATCAGCGGCCGAAGAGCTTGGCGAAGAAGCCGGTCTTGGGCTCGTTCTCGTGGCCCTTGCAGCGGTCCGCGGCCTTGACGCCGCGCATCACCTGGTCAACGTGCTGGCCACAGCCGGCCCAAGTGGTCTTTCCGCACTTCCTGCAGGTCACTGCACGGCACATTCGCTACTCCCTTGTTGATGGTCTTCGTAGCTTCAGTATACCCCCAGGGGTATTTTCTGCAAGGTGACGGAACGGCCGGCAGCCACCGGTCGTTGGTTCCCTTCAGTGGGCGCTTCCCTTCAGCGGCGCAGCTGCCCGCAGAGACGTCAGACCGAACAGATCAGAGCACGACAGTACCGAGAGGACCGCTCCATGGCTTACATCAAGGTTGGCACCGAGAACACCACCGACGTCGAGCTTTACTACGAGGATCACGGCAGCGGCCAGCCCGTCATCCTGATCCACGGCTACCCGTTGGATGGCTCATCCTGGGAGAAGCAGACCACTGCGCTGCTCTCCGCAGGCTACCGTGTAATCACCTATGACCGCCGCGGCTTCGGCAAGTCCAGCAAGCCCACCGACGGCTATGACTACGACACGTTCGCCGCCGATCTGGACACCCTGATGAACGGGCTGGACCTGAACGATGCCGTCCTGGTCGGCTTCTCAATGGGCACCGGCGAGGTAGGCCGGTACCTGGGCCGCTACGGCTCCTCCCGGGTGGCGAAGGCCGTTTTCCTCGGCTCGCTGGAGCCCTACCTGCTGCAGGCGGACGACAACCCCGACGGTGTCCCGCAGTCTGTGTTCGACGGCCTGCTCGAAGCGGTCACCGCGGACCGGTACGCGTTCTTCACCGACTTCTTCAAGAACTTCTATAACAGCGACTCCTTCCTGGGCACCCCGCGGCTCAGCGAGGAGGTCATGCGTGCCGGCTGGAACCTGGCCAGCTCGGCCAGCCCCACCGCGTCCGTCGCCGCCCAGCCGACCTGGCTGACAGACTTCCGCGCCGACGTCGCCAAGATCGACGTGCCTTCCCTGATTGTGCACGGCACCGCCGACAACATCCTGCCGATCGATGCCACCGGCCGGCGCTTCGCCAAGGCCCTGCCGAGCGCGGAGTACGTCGAGATCGAGGGCGCGCCGCACGGCATGCTCTGGACCCACGCCGCCGAGGTCAACGAGGCGCTGCTGGGCTTCCTGGCGAAGTAACTTCCGCGCCGATTCCCGCATTCCGCACCGATTCCGGACCGGTGCGCCCCTGACCCGGGGTGCGCCGGTCCGGAACCGGCGCGGTTTTCCGTTTCCGGCGCGGTTAGGGACCACAACCGCGGTCAGAACAAGGCGCCGGTCACCGCGCCGGTGATCTGGTGGATGATGTCGGTCCGTTCGGGAACGCTGTCCAGGTCATCGCCCTTGGTGTAAACCACCAGGGCGTAGGCGCGGCCGTCCTTGGCGAGGATGCCGGCGTCGTGCAGTTCGCCGCCGAGCAGGCCGTACTTGTGAAACACGGTGATGCCGGCGGGGACGGCGGCCGGGATGAGGGTCTCGTCGTTGGTGTCCTGCATGGTTGACAGCAGCTGGGAGGTGTCGGCAGGCTCCAGGAGCTTGCCGGAGTAGAGGTCGGTCAGGATGCGGGCCGTGTCCGCCGGCGCCAGGGTGTTGCTCTCCGGTGTGTACTGGATTCCCAGGGCGGACGCGTAGTCGGAGAGGTTGCTGTGGCCGATCGCGTCCATGATCAGCGACCAGGAGTCGTTGTCGCTTTGCTGGATCATGGCCTGGAGCTGGAAGCCGGCGGAGTAGGCGCCGAGTGTTCCGGTCAGGGTCGCCTCGCCGGTTTCCACCAGATGGTAGTAGGCGGCCGCGGCCAGGACCTTGGCGGTGCTGGCGGCTTCGAACTGCTCTTCCACGCCGTATTGGTGCACCGCGTCGCCGGCCGTGATGTCCTGCAGCGCGACGCCGATCTGGTACTGCGGGTTGGCATCGATAATGGCGTTGATCTTCGCATCGAGGCCGGCGTCGATCGTGCCAGCAGGGGTGGCGGTGGAAGCGGCTGCTGCGGGAGCGACTGAAGGGGCGGCGACGGCGGAGGCGGGCGCCGGAGTTGCCGGGGACGCGGGGGCCGGGGCGTTCACCGTCGGGGCGGCCGCAGCCACGGGCGACGACGGCGCCACGCCGGAGTTGGCGAGGGCATGGATGCCGGTGGTCAGCAGCGCGCCCAGCAGGAGGGTCGAGCCCGCCAGGACGACAGCCCGTCGGCGCCGGAAAGTCCGGGAGGGCAGCGTCCCGGGTCTGCGGGCCGACGTGGTGGTGCGGCCCTGCCGGGACGTGCTGTTTTCCATGGGGACAAGCTAGCCCTCGAAGCTATGCCGGAGCTATGAAACGGCTGGAGCTTGGCCGCCTGTCACCGCGGC
Source organism: Arthrobacter sp. NPDC057259 (assembly GCF_042668995.1). Taxonomy (NCBI): domain Bacteria; kingdom Bacillati; phylum Actinomycetota; class Actinomycetes; order Micrococcales; family Micrococcaceae; genus Arthrobacter; species Arthrobacter sp. NPDC057259. Next base: position 143,873 of record NZ_JBHUYA010000003.1, on the reverse strand, counting down.
GCTTCGAGCCCACTCGCGGGCCGGGTGGCTGGACCCGCAATGCCCCGCGGCTAGACCTCGTCGTCCCACGTGCCCTCGGCCGCGGCGTCCTCGGGCTGGCCTCCCGCTTGCTCGTCTTCCGGGCCGACATAGGCTGCCGGGACGGTGCCCGCGGCCTGGGTCATCTGCTCCTCGCGGATGTTCCCGGCGGTTCCCGCTTCCGGGTGCGGCTGCGGCTGCGGCTGTTCGTTGGGGGCGGCGTCCGGGTCGCCGGGACCGCGCAGGTCGGCGGGCTCAGTTTCGGGCTGGTTGGGGTCGCTCATGGTGTGCCTTTCGTCCGCGGCGGGCGTTTACCCCACCCTAGTCCCGTGGGCCCCGGGGCGGCCGGCTCCCGGGGCATTCCGGCGTCGAACAGTTCCTCCAGCCCGCGCTTGAACTCCGCCCGGCCGCCGTGCGCGGGGTGACGGATCTTCGGGGCGTGGACGCCGCTGCGAAGCAGGCTCCGGTGGGCGATGTTGCCGACGGCCACCACGGTGGAGATTCCGAACAGTGCCACGAGGTCCTCCCTGAAGGGGATGCCCGCCGCCGCTTCGGCCGCCGACGGGGTGCGGTTGGACTGCGGCTGGCCCGGCTTGTGGGTGTGCCAGGGGCAGGCGCTCCAGAGCAGGGGCAGGAAGTCGAGCTCGGCCAGGACCTCCCACATCACGGTGGCGGTCGGCTCCGCGGCAACCCCCACGGCCTCCGGCGGGAGTTCGTAGCCCTGGTCCTTGCCGAACAGGCCGAAGTGGTTGGGCGCTCCGGTGAACATCGAGCGGTTGGTGAACGGCACGCCGGTGAGCCGCATGCCGCGGAAACCCGGCGCCTCACCCAGCAGCAACACCGGTGGCCGCCGGTCCAACAGCGCCTGCAGGTAGAGCTCTAGGTTCCGGCGCCGGACGGCGTTCGCGGGAACGGTGTCGGCGAAGAAGTTGTTGCAGGCAGGGCCTGTTTCCGCGGCGGCCAGCCGCCGCACGAAACCGTGGATCGCCGCCGTCGTCATCGCCACCGTCGTCTTCGGCTGCGTCGTCATGGGAAGTGCCAGCGGGATGAGCCGCTACCAGCGCGGGTGGATCGCCGCCCGGAAGTAGCGGTCGTAAATTTCGTGGACGCCGACGTCGAACGTGGCGTCGATGCCCCCAACGGATGCCGCCTCCGCGTTGGCTCGGGCCTGTTCTACGCTGCGGGCGCCCGGGATCACCGTGCTGACGCCGTCCTGCGCCGCCACCCAGGCGAGCGCCGCCTGGGCGGTGCTGACGCCGTCGGGCACCAACTGCTCGAACTCCGCCACCGCCTTCAGCCCCTCTTCGAAATCCACGCCGGAGAACGTCTCGCCGACGTCGAACGCCGAGCCGCTCCGATTGTAATTGCGGTGATCGTCCGGGGCGAACGTGGTCTCCGGCGTGTACTTGCCCGAGAGCAGCCCGGAGGCGAGCGGCACGCGGGTGATGATGCCTACGCCCGCCGCCTGCGCCGCCGGCAGCAACTCGTCCAGCGGCTTGAGCCGGAACGCGTTCAGGATGATCTGCACCGTGGCCGTGCCCTCGTGCCGGAGCGCCTCCATGGCCTCATCCACCCGCTCCACGCTGACGCCGTAGTGACGGATGGCGCCCTCCGCCACGAGCGTGTCCAGCGCATCGTAAACCTCGGCGTTGCTGTAGACGGCCGTGGGCGGGCAGTGCAGCTGGACCAGATCGAGCTGGTCAACGCCGAGGTTGCGGCGGGAGCGGTCCGTCCACGCGCGGAAATTCTCCAGGGTGTAATTTTCCGGCCGCTGCTCCACCCGGCGGCCCATTTTGGTGGCCACGGTGATGTCCAGGTCCGGGTTCGCCGCGAGGAAGGCGCCGATGGCCTGCTCGCTCCGGCCGTCCCCGTAGACGTCCGCGGTGTCGAAGAACGTCACGCCGGCCTCCGCCGAGGCGGCGAGAATGGCCTGCGCCTCCGCCGCGTCAACGGTGCCCCAGTCCGCACCGAGCTGCCAGGTCCCCAGCCCGATCACGGAGACATTCCTGCCGGTCTTGCCTAAGAGTCGCTGTTCCATGGTCCGACTATAGGCCCGGCCACCGACAACGGAACATGGCGGGGACAGCCACCGGGCTTGCTAGCCTGAGCCTGTGAAATACGAGTCGCTGTGGATCGGGATGCTCATCGGTGCGGCCATCGGCTATGCGGTCGGGGTGGCCACCGCGGACAAGCCCTTCACCGGGCTGCTTATCGGCATCGCCGTCGGGGCCCTGGTGGGCCTGGCCGCGCGCCGCGACCCGCGCAAGCGGCGCTAGGAGCACCGTCATGACGTTCACCGTGAACTGCTCGATTCTCCCCACCGAACTCCCGCTGCTGGAACGCCCGGCCGCGGCGCGGGCCGCCGGCTTCGACGCCGTCGAATTCTGGTGGCCGTTCGCCACGTCCGTGCCCGGCGACGCCGAGGTGACCCGGTTCGAGCGCGCCATCACCGACGCCGGGGTGCAGCTGACGGGGCTGAACTTCAATGCCGGGGACATGCCCGGTGGGGACCGGGGCCTGGTCTCGTGGCCGGGCCGGGAAGCGGAATTCCGGGACAACGCCGACGTCGTCGCCGGCATCGGCGGGCGGCTCGGCTGCACGCTCTTCAACGCGTTGTACGGCAACCGGCAGGACGGCCACACACCCGAATCCCAGGACGAGCTGGCGGTCTCGAACCTCGCCGCGGCGGCCGCGGCGGTGGGCCGGATCGGCGGGACCGTGCTGCTCGAACCGGTCAGCAACGCCCCGCACTACCCGCTACGCCGCGCGGCGGACGCGCTGGACGTGATCGGCCGGGTGCAGCAGGAAACCGGCGCCGAAAACGTCCGGCTGCTGGCCGATTTCTACCACCTCGCCGTCAACGGCGACGACGTCGACGCCGTCATAGAGGCGCACGCGGCGGACTTCGGCCACGTCCAGATCGCCGACGCCCCCGGCCGGGGCGCCCCGGGAACCGGCGAGCTGCCACTGGAACGGTGGATCGGCCGCAGCCGCGAACTCGGCTACGCCGGCCGGGTGGGACTGGAGTACATAGCCCCCGCCGAATCCGCCTTCGACTGGGCGCGACGGCAACCGGACCGGCACGCTCGGTGAGGCTGTTCGGCCCCGCGGAATAGGGTCCCGGCGGCCGGCGTTGTGCACCACAGATCAGGCCCACCCGACCAAAGGAGCTCCCATGAGCCAGGCCCCCGTCAAGCTTCAGCCCGGAACCCCGGCCCCCGAATTCACCCTGCCCGACGCCGAGGGAAAGCCCGTCTCGCTGGCCGATTACCGCGGCAAGAACGTCATCGTGTACTTCTACCCGCAGGCTGCGACCCCCGGATGCACCACCGAGGCCTGCGACTTCCGCGACAACCTCGCCTCGCTGCAGGGCTCCGGCTACGAGGTCCTGGGCATTTCCCCCGACGCCCCGGACGCCCTGGCCCACTTCACCGGCGACTTCGCCCTGACCTTCCCGCTGCTCTCCGACGAGGACCACGCCGTGGCGCTGGCCTACGGTGCCTGGGGCGAGAAGCTGGTCCGCGGCGAGATCACCGAGGGAATCGTCCGCTCCACCGTGGTCCTGGACCCGGAGGGCAAGGTCACGCTGGCGCAGTACCAGGTCAAGGCCGACGGCCACGTCGCCGCGCTGAAGGCCGAACTGGGGGTCTAGGGCGCGGGTTTGTGTCCGGCGGTTCGGCTCGGCACCCACCCAAGCTGCCTCGTGCCAGGCACCCGCCGGCTACGGCCGGGTGCCGGAGACGATGGTGGCCGTCGAGCGCAGGCGGATGGCGCCCTCGTGTTCGTAACGGCCGAGCATCTGGAAGACGTCGGACCGGATCAGGGACTGCGCTTCCGGGTCGGCCTGGGCGAGGCCGAGGCACACCGTGGTGGCGATGTCCGTCATGAACTGCCAGTAGCTCTCCGGGGACTCGTGGATCAGGTCGGCGCTGACGGACCGCTCCGTCACGTCCGCCAGGCCCGCTTCCCGAAACAGGGCCGGCAGGAAGCCCGGGGCGGAGCAACGGAACACTCCCGGCATCCAGACCGGGGGCGGCATCAGGCCGGCATGCTGGGCGAGGGAGCCCAGGACCAGGGTCGCCCAGGGGTTCTGCGCTGCCCGGCCCCACACCGCCGCGCTGATCCGGGCACCGGGCCGGGCCGTCCGCACCATCCGGGCCAGGGCTGCCCGAAGGTCCGGGAAGTACAGGAACCCAAAGCGGCAGAGGACGGCGTCGAACGAGGCATCCGGAAACGGGAGGTCCACCGCGGCGCAGACCGTGAAACTGACATTTCCCAGCCGCGCAGCCGCGGCCTTCTCCTCCGCTACGTGCAGCATCCCGGCGGAAATATCCGTCAGCGCCACGGTGCCCCGCGGAACAAGGGAGGCGGCGGTCAGGCCGGGTTCACCCGTTCCGGCGGCCACGTCCAGCACCGCAAAGTCCGGGCCCAAACGGGCGTCGTCGAGGACGGCGTCGCCGAATGGACCCTGCCAGCCGAGCACCTCCGCGTCCCACTTCTTCCAACCGGCGGCGAAGGAGTCCCAGATGACCCGCTGCTGATCCCGGAGGTTCTCCGCGGAGACTGACATGGTGCTTTCCTCACAGTCCGGACCGCACCCTCCCCCGCAGACCAGTCTGCTCCCCGGGACCGTCGCACGCTAGGGTCCCTTTTCCCGCTGCCGAAACGGACGGGCGCACCCCGGGTCCGGGCCGCGCCGGTCCGGTATCGGCGCGGGATCCGCACCGGCCGGAGGACAGTAGGCTTAAAGGCATGGCTCCCGAAGACACCCCCGTAGCGCCCGAACGCCGATCCGTCACCGTCCGCCGCGCTCCGAAGTACGTCCCGTTCCTGATCGCGGGCGGCCTGCTGGGCATCGTCGTGGCCGCGGTGATCGCCTACGGGATCCCCACCAGCGACCAGAGCTACGACGCCAACGCCGTCTTCGGGTTCTTCCTGACCTTCTGCATCGCCGGCGGAGCGATTGTCGGCGCCATCGTCGCGCTGATCCTGGACCGGGTCAGCGTGCGCCGGTCCGAGCGCGCCGTCGTCGAATCCGTCCCCGATTCGGTGCCGGACACCGAGGACGAAGACCGCTCCTAGGCAGGCAACGAAAGGGCCCCTCATGCCCCGAGGGGTCACATTCGGTCCCCTCGGAGCGGCACCGCCACTCAACGTGAGATAATCGACCAGTGGCACGCGGCGACGGAAAACTTTCTCATGACCTTCTCTCTGGCGAAAAAGGCCCGCAGGACGCATGTGGCGTCTTCGGCGTCTGGGCTCCCGGCGAAGAGGTAGCAAAACTCACCTATTACGGGCTGTACGCGTTGCAGCACCGTGGCCAGGAGTCGGCTGGCATTGCGACCAGCGACGGCAAGCGGATCAACGTCTACAAGGACATGGGCCTCGTGTCCCAGGTCTTCGATGAGACCACGCTGAACACCCTGACCGGGCACCTCGCCGTCGGCCACTGCCGGTACTCCACCACCGGCGCGAGCCACTGGGCCAACGCCCAGCCCACCCTGGGTGCGACTGCCACCGGCACGGTGGCCCTGGCCCACAACGGCAACCTGACCAACACGGCCGAGCTCAAGGCCATGATTATGGACCGCAACGGCGGCCAGCTGACCGGTGAGATGAAGCAGGGCAACACCTCGGACACCGCCCTGGTCACCGCCCTGCTGGAGGGTGAGGAGGGCAAGTCCCTCGAAGAGACCGCCCTGGAACTGCTGCCTAAGATCAAGGGCGGCTTCTGCTTCGTCTTCATGGACGAGGGCACCCTCTACGCCGCCCGCGACACCTACGGCATCCGCCCGCTGGTCCTCGGCCGGCTGGAACGCGGCTGGGTAGTCGCCTCCGAGCAGTCCGCCCTCGCCACGGTGGGTGCGAGCTTCATCCGCGAGATCGAGCCGGGCGAATTCATCGCCATCGACGAACAGGGCGTCCGCTCCCAGCGCTTCGCTGAGGCGACGCCGGCAGGTTGCGTCTTCGAATACGTCTACCTGGCCCGTCCCGACGCCGCGATTGCCGGCCGCTCGGTCTACGAATCCCGTGTGGAGATGGGCCGCCAGTTGGCCCGCGAGAACACCCAGGAAGCGGACATCGTCATCCCGGTGCCGGAATCCGGTACCCCCGCCGCCGTCGGCTACGCCGAGGAATCCGGCATCCCCTTCGCGCACGGCTTCGTCAAGAACGCCTACGTGGGCCGCACGTTCATCCAGCCGTCGCAGACCCTGCGCCAGCTCGGCATCCGGCTCAAGCTCAACGCCCTCGAATCCGTGATCCGCGGCAAGCGCGTGGTGGTGGTGGACGACTCGATCGTCCGCGGCAATACCCAGCGCGCGATCGTCCGGATGCTCCGCGAGGCCGGCGCCGCCGCCGTGCACGTGAAGATCTCCTCCCCGCCGGTCAAGTGGCCCTGCTTCTACGGCATCGACTTCGCCTCCCGCGCCGAGCTGATCGCCAACGGCGCCACCATCGAGGAGATTTCCCAGGCCATCGGCGCGGACTCGCTGGCCTACATCTCCGAGGACGGCATGATTGGCGCCACCCGGCAGCCGCGCGAACGCCTGTGCACCGCCTGCTTCACCGGCAAGTACCCGATCGAACTCCCCGGCGCGGAGAAGCTCGGCAAGAACCTGCTCGAGCGCACGGAAGCCAAGAGCCTGCCCGCCATGGCCGCGACCCCCGGGACCCCGGGCGCCACCTCCGGAGCCACGGCCGACGCCGACGCCGCCATCCCGGTCGGCGAGGACCCGGCGGAGAAGGCCGGCGCCACCGGCTGCGACCCGGGCCCGGATGCCGAATTCGAAGGACTGCTCACCGACGCCGACCGCGTCCCCGCCGACCAGCTTGATGCCGACAAGAAAGAGCCAGTATGACTTCCGCCTCCCCGGCCGCTGACACCAACGACGCCGGAACCCCCGGCATCACCTACGCCTCCGCCGGCGTCGACGTCGAAGCGGGCGACCGCGCCGTCGAACTCATGAAGGACGCCGTCAAGGCCACGCACAACTCCTCCGTGATCGGCGGGGTGGGCGGCTTCGCCGGCCTGTTCGATGTCTCCCGGCTGCTGACCTACCAGCGTCCCCTGCTGGCCACCTCCACCGACGGCGTCGGCACCAAGGTCGCCATCGCCCAGGCCATGGACATCCACGACACCATCGGCTTCGACCTGGTGGGCATGGTGGTGGACGACATCGTCGTCGTGGGCGCCGAACCGCTCTACATGACCGACTACATCGCCTGCGGCAAGGTGGTCCCCGAGCGCATCGCGGACATCGTCCGCGGCATCGCCGCCGCCTGCTCGGTGGCCGGCACCGCCCTGGTGGGCGGCGAAACCGCCGAGCACCCGGGCCTGCTGGGCGAGCACGAATACGACGTCGCCGGCGCCGCCACCGGCGTGGTCGAGGCCGACTCCCTGCTGGGCCCGGACCGCGTCCGCTCCGGCGACGTGGTGATCGGCATGGCCTCCTCCGGCCTGCACTCCAACGGCTACTCCCTGGTCCGCCGCGTCATCAACCACGCCGGCTGGGCGCTGGACCGCGAGGTCTCCGAGTTCGAACGCACCCTGGGTGAGGAACTGCTGGAGCCCACCCGTGTCTACGCCGCGGACTGCCTGGACCTGGCCCGCACCTTCCCGGTCAATGGTCCCAAGGGTGTCCACGGCTTCAGCCACGTCACCGGCGGCGGCCTGGCCGCCAACCTGGCCCGCGTCCTCCCGCAGGGCCTGCTGGCCACCGTGGACCGCTCCACCTGGCAGCTGCCGGCCATCTTCAAGCTGGTCTCCGAGCTGGGCAACGTCCCGCTGGCCGACCTGGAGCGGACCCTCAACGTGGGCGTCGGCATGGTCGCGATCGTCTCGCCTGAGGCCGCCGACGCCGCCGTGGCCCACCTGAACGCCCGCGGCCTGCCGTCCTGGGTCATGGGCACCGTCGGGGAGAACTCCGACTCGATCGACAAGTCCGGCCCGGATTACGTCCAGGGCGCCAAGGGCGTCGACGGCGGCGCCGTGCGGATGGTCAACGCGTACGCCGGCTAGTTACTGAACCACCGTCCGGGCGCTTCCCAAGATCGTGGGGAGCGCCCGCGGCGTTTAAGCGTGGAGGCCGTGAGGTCCGCGTCGGAAGGTGCCTAGACCTCCAGCAGGCTGATCACGCCGCCCTGGGGGTCCCGGATGGTCGCGATGGTGCCGGCTTCCTCGACGTCCTCAGGCTCGACCAGGACGGTGGCGCCGGCGGCGCGGGCCGCTTCCACGGCCGCGGGGACGCTGTCGACGCCGAAGTACACCTGCCAGCCCGGGTCCAGGTGCTTCTCGGCGGCCGGGACGGTGGCGATTCCGGCCACCTCGACGCCGTCGACCATCAGGGTGGTGTAGGTGCCGCCGTCGTCCTGCGGGTACTCGGTGACCTCGTGGCCGAAGAGCGTCTGGAAGCACCCGACGGCGCGCTGCGGTTCAGGTGTGAGGAGCTCCACCCAGGACAGTGCCCCGGCCTCACCGGCGCGGGCGGCCCCGATGTGCGTGCCCGGCTGCCAGGCTCCGGTGGCGCCTCCGCCGGGAGGGGTGAAGAAGACCATGGTGCCGGTGTCACCCACCGCTTCCGGGCCGAAGTCCACCGCACCTCCGGTGTGCGGCACGTCCGCGGCGAGCCCGGCCGCGTCGTCCACGGCGAAGTACACGTTCCACTGGGCCGGGGTACCGGACTGGCCCTGCGCCGGGTTCTGCGGGGCAATCACGGACACCAGGTCCCCGCCGAGGAACGCCTGAGCATAGCTGCGGCCGTCCGGGGTGGGCAGGTCCTCGAAGCGCCAGCCGAACAGCGCGCCATAGAACTCCTTGGCCGCCGCGACGTCAGGGGTCTGGAGATCCGCCCAGCACACCTCGCCCGGGGCGTAGGCCTTGTGAAACGCCATGCTGGCTCCTTTCAAACGGTCCCGGCAACGGGAATCGGTGAGGGCATGCGAAAGCCCGCCGGGCACACCCAGTAAGGGTGCGCCCGGCGGGCTGAAAATCACGTCCGGCGCTCAAGGACCGCGCCGGAAAGGGAACGACTAGCCGATGCGACGGGTGTCAACCTCGTCGTCGTCTTCTTCCACATCGTCCGCGTACTTATCCACGTAAGCCGAATAATCCGGTTCAACCGGTTCATCCGCGAAGTGGCTCGAGGGACGACTTCCCGGGCCCGTCAGCTCGCGCTGCAGGGCGGAATAGTCAGTGTTCGGGGAGTAGTACTTGATGTCCCGAGCCTGCTTGGTAGCTTTTGCCTTTTGACGGCCGCGCCCCATGGCGTGACCCCCTTTTGTACTTGGACCGGAGGTGGTCACCTTGGCGATCGGTGAGGCCCCGGAATGATTGGTCAATTTGTCGTACACCTAGATTACATGCTTTCGGCAGGTACCGCTTGCCGGCGGAGGCTAAAGGCACTTCCCCGGCCTTCTCCGCCGCGCACGCGCGAGGTTACCGGAACGTAACCTTCGTGGCATATTCGATAGAGTCTCCTGATGGGCCTCCCACCAGCGGGGCCCAGCCGGACCGTCAGGCTGGCCAGATGCACTGAAAAGGTGGGTTCCGAGTGAGCGAAAAGCCGGACAGCGACGCTACGGCCGGGGACGGCAATACCCGTAACCCCGCGGTTCCGCCGGTGAACGCCGACGGCGACGGGGCACCCCAGGCGCCCCGCGCGCCCTTCGGCACCGTCATTCCGCCCCGGCCCGCCGCCCCGCCGACGTCGTCCTTCGCCAGGGTCCCTCCCGCGGCTTCCCCCTCCGGCGAACCGGACCCGCAGACCGCAACGAACCGCACCCGCCGCTCATCCCCCACGGGACAGGTGGGGCAGGTGCTCTCCGACCGGATGGGCCAGCTCCGCGCCTCGGGCGCCGGCGCCAAGGCCCGCGGCCTCGCGGGCCGGGCCACGGCCGCGGTGCGCCGCTCCGGCCGGGGGAAGCTGATCGCCGGCGTCGCCGCCGTCGTCGTCCTGGCACTGCTCATCTGGTGGATCGCCGCGCTGGCGGGCGGCTCCCGGGACTCGGGTGCGCCCGCGCCCGCCGGCAGCTCCGCGTCCCCCACCGCCGAGCGGGGAGCGCTGCCGCTGGAGAACGTCAGCCCGCTGGACTACCGGCTGGGCGACTGCTTCAAGGACTTCGACGCCAACGCCGCCAAATCCACCGTGGTCGCGTGCGACACCGCGCATTCGGCGCAGCTGATCCAGGTCGAGTCCTACGCCGCCTCGGACGCCTACCCCGGCCGGGACGTGCTGAAGCAGAAAGCGCTGGACGCCTGCAAGGCCGCGCAGCTGACCGAGAAGTCCGGCAACTACGCCCTGAGCTACAAACTCGCGTACCCCAGCTCATCGAGCTGGGGTACGGGAGACCGGCGGGTGGACTGCTACGCCGCCTCGGACGCCGGGAACGTCATCATGGAGTCCCTGCTACCGTAGCGGTCCGGCCGGGTTGGTCCCACGACACTAGTCCTTGCGGCGGACCGAGAGCCCGCTGCCGGTGGAGGCGCCGCCGTCGGGCCGGGCCGAGACGTCCGGGCCGCCCATCGTGAGCTCCATCAGGTCCGGGGCGGTGTCCACCACCACGGTGTCGCCGTCGGCGATCTCCCCGGCGAGGATGGCCTTGGCCAGCCGGTCGCCGATCTCGCGCTGCACCAGCCGGCGCAGCGGGCGGGCGCCGTAGGCCGGATCGTAGCCGGTGACGGCCAGCCAGGCGCGGGCCCCCTCGGAGACCTCCAGGGTCAGGCGCCGGCCCTTGAGCCGTTCGCCCAGCTCCTTGACCTGCAGTTCCACGATGTGGGCGAGTTCCTCCACGGTCAGCGGGTCGAACAGCACCACCTCGTCAAGCCGGTTCAGGAACTCCGGCTTGAAGGAGGCGTGCACGGTGGCCATGACGGCGTCCCGCTTGGCGGCGGCGTCCAGGGTCGGATCCACCAGGAACTGGCTGCCAAGGTTGGACGTCAGCACCAGAATCACGTTGCGGAAGTCCACCGTGCGGCCCTGCCCATCGGTGAGACGGCCGTCGTCGAGCACCTGCAGGAGGATGTCGAAGACCTCCGGGTGGGCCTTCTCCACCTCGTCGAGCAGCAGCACGGAATACGGCCGGCGGCGGACGGCCTCGGTCAGCTGGCCGCCTTCCTCGTAGCCGACGTAGCCCGGAGGGGCACCCACCAGCCGGGCCACGGAGTGCTTCTCCGAGTACTCGGACATGTCAATCCGGACCATGGCGCGCTCGTCATCGAAGAGGAAGTCGGCCAGGGATTTGGCCAGCTCGGTCTTGCCGACCCCGGTGGGGCCCAGGAAGAGGAACGAGCCGGTGGGCCGATTGGGGTCGCTGATGCCGGCGCGGGCGCGGCGGACGGCGTCGGACACTGCGGTGACGGCCTTGGCCTGGCCGATCAGCCGCTCGCCCAGGACATGCTCCATCTCCAGCAGCTTCTGGCTCTCGCCCTGCAGCATGCGGCCGGCGGGGATGCCGGTCCAGGCGGAGATGACCTCGGCGATGTCGTCGGCGGTCACCTCATCGGCCACCATCTGCCCGGACTTGTCCGGCACGGCGGCCTCCGCCTCGGCGGCGGCCGTCAGTTCCCGTTCCAGCGCGGGAATCTCACCGTAGAGGATCCGGGAGGCGGCCTCCAGGTCACCCTCGCGCTGGGCCTTGTCCGCGGCGGACCGCAGCTCATCGAGCCGGGCGCGCAGGTCACCCACGCGGTTCAGGCCGGCCTTCTCCGACTCCCACCGCGCGTTCAGGGCGGCCAGCTCTTCCTTCTTGTCCGCCATGTCCGCGCGCAGGGCCTCCAGCCGTTCCACCGACGCCGGGTCGGTCTCACCGGTCAGGGCCAGTTCCTCCATGGTCAGCCGGTCCACCTGGCGCTGCAGCTGGTCGATTTCCTCCGGCGCGGAGTCGATCTCCATCCGGAGCCGGGAGGCGGCCTCGTCCACCAGGTCGATGGCCTTGTCCGGCAACTGGCGGCCGGAGATGTACCGGTTGGAGAGGGTCGCGGCGGCCACCAGGGCGGAGTCGGCGATGGAGACCTTGTGGTGGGCCTCGTAGCGTTCCTTGAGGCCGCGGAGGATGCCGATGGTGTCCTCGACGCTCGGCTCGCCGACAAAGACCTGCTGGAAGCGGCGCTCCAGGGCCGGGTCCTTCTCGATGTTCTCGCGGTATTCGTCCAGCGTGGTGGCACCGATCAGGCGCAGTTCGCCGCGGGCCAGCATGGGCTTGAGCATGTTGCCGGCGTCCATCGAGCTGTCACCGGAGGCGCCGGCGCCCACCACGGTGTGCAGTTCGTCGATGAAGGTGACGATCTGGCCCTCGGAATTCTTGATCTCCTCCAGGACCGCCTTCAGCCGTTCCTCGAATTCGCCGCGGTACTTGGCCCCGGCCACCATGGAGGCCAGGTCCAGGGCGATCAGGGTCTTGCCGCGCAGGCTTTCGGGCACGTCGCCGGCGACGATGCGCTGGGCGAGGCCCTCGACGACGGCGGTCTTGCCGACGCCGGGCTCGCCGATGATCACGGGGTTGTTCTTGGTGCGTCGGCTGAGGACCTGGATGATGCGGCGGATCTCGGCGTCGCGGCCGATCACCGGGTCCAGCTTGCCGGAGCGGGCGACGGCGGTGAGGTCCGTGCCGAACTTCTCCAGGGCCTGGAAGGTGTTCTCCGGGTCGGCGTTGTCCACCCTGCGGTCGCCGCGGACCCCGGGCAGGGCGGCGAGCAGCGCCTCGTGCGAGGCGCCGGCCTCACGCAGCAGCCGGCCGACGTCGTCGTTGCCGGACGCGAGGCCCAGCAGCAGGTGCTCGGTGGAGACGAAGGTGTCGCCGAGGCGCTCGGCCTCGTTCTGCGCGTTCTTGATCGCCTGCATGGCGGTGCGGGACAGCTGGGCCTGCTGCACCGAGCTGCCCGAGGTGGACGGGAGGGCCTTGATGGCGGAGCTCGCCTGGACGCTGACGGCATCCGGATCGGTGCCGGTGGCGCGCAACAGCGCGACGGCGACGCCCTCGCGCTGGTCCATGAGGGCCTTGAGCAGGTGCGCCGGCTCCAGCTGCGGGTTGCCGGCCGTCGAGGCGTTCATGGCTGCAGCCGAAAGAGCCTCCTGGCTCTTGGTGGTGAATTTGGCGTCCAAAGAGAGCTCCTTCCGGGTGGGACTGATTGTTAAGTTGAGTGTACCCCGCTCAACTTTTTCCAGACCCTCTGTGGCTCCATGTTTGCCCACGGCGAAACCGCTGTCTAGGGGCGCAGGATCCCCGCACCCCCGCCTACCGCGCGGGGGCGGCCCCGGCCGGGAAACCGCTGCTCGGCCCGGCGGTTTTCCCCGAGGTGTCTGCCCTGCCCGAAGTAGTGCCGGAAGGTATAGAACACCGGCGACCATGCCGCGACATCGACGCGGCCGGAATCGAGCACCAGGTCATGCCGGGCATGGACCCGGCGGACCCGGACTTGGACCGCGTGCAGGCCCTCATCCAGCGGCCAGGCGTTCTCCAGGCCCGCCTCGATGTGGACGGGGGCTTCGGAGATGCGCTGCGCTGCCATTGTCTCGCTTGGCATCGGCGTCCACCCTGCCAGGGACCACTTATCCGGTTCCGACCGGTACATCCCGGCCTTTTCCCGGGGGACCTCCGGCGAGCCCGTGGTCATGGCGATGCGCTCGATGCTGCCGGCCATGGCCTCGTCCGGGAGGTTCAGAACCACCTCGCCCGTCCGGATGAGGTTGGCGAACCCCTGGTGCAGCGAACTCAGGCCGAGGACGAAGTGGTCCCCCAGCGACCACGCCGATGACATGGGCGTGATGTTGGTGCTGCCGTCGGGATTCTCGGTGGTCAGGAGGGCCACCAGCGAGCCGAAGTAATGGGCGCCGGGCGTAATGGTGCTGAACATGGGTCAATCCTCACCGCTGGACAGTTCGCCGCCGGCCAAACCGTGCCCGTGATTAGATCGAAGGATGCCGTCACAGTGGGCCGAGGATCTCGCGTCGATTGCCCAGGCCATGGGAAACGCGTCGCGGGCAACCATGCTCGTGGCCCTGATGGACACCCGCGCCCGGACCGCGGCCGAGATGGCCGCGAGCGCCGGCATCAGCCGGGGCACGGCCACGGCGCACCTCAATCAGTTGGTGGACGCCGGCCTGCTCGAGGAGGTCCGGCAGGGGAGGCACCGCTACGTACGCCTCAAGAACTCCGCCGTCGCCGGGTCGATTGAGGCGCTGATCGCCCTGGCCCCGGCGAGCCGCCCGGCCGCCTCGGGTTACCGGGAGCACAAGAACGACGCCGAACTGCAGCACGGCCGGACCTGCTACGGCCATCTCGCGGGAGCCCTGGGGGTTGCGCTGGCCCTGGACTGGCGGCGCGCGGGGCTGGTCACTCCCACTGGATGGGATCTCACGGACGCCGGACACGCGTGGGCCCGCTCGTTGGGGATCGAACTCCCGGCACGCCCGTCCCGCCCGCTCGTCCGGCCCTGCCTCGACTGGACCGAGCGGCTCGACCACGCCGCCGGAATCCTGCCCGACCTCCTGGTGACGACGGCGCTGGAGCACGGGTGGCTGAGGCGGGGATCCCATCCGCGCTCGATCCGCCTGACGGCCGAGGGTGCGCAGGTCTTCGCCCGGGAGGGGCTGCTAACGACCCTCCCCGGCTTGTAGGCCGGGCGCTGAGGAGTGCCGGGGGCAACTTAACGTTGCTTAACGCTCAAGCGGCAAAATAGCGTAACTGACGTCACATCACGCCAACACCAGTGAAGGAGGCCCGTGATGCAGGACCGCACTCTCACAGCATCCGCGGATCGCCCTCTTTCGCCGGTATCCGCGGCGGCGGTGGCCAGGGCCGCCGGCGTGTCCGCCGCGTCGGTGTCCTACGTCTTGAACGGCAAGGCCGGGGTTTCCCCCGAAACCCGCCGCCACATCATCCACGTGGCCAACGAGCTGGGCTTCAGACCCCGTAAGTCCTCGCAGTCCACGGACCTGCAGCGCAGCCGGGTGGTGGGACTCATCCTTCCGAACATCATCAACCCGATGTTCCCGCGCTGGGCCCAGGGGGTCATCTCCTCCGCGGCCGACTCCGGCTATGAAGTCTTCGTGGCCACCACCCAGGACGACCCCGAGATCCTGGCCCAGGTTACGGCGACCCTCGCCAACCGCGCGGTGGACGGCGTCATCCTCGCCGCCTCACTCCGGGACGATGCCCGCGCCCTCCGAACCCTGAGGGCCGCACGCATCCCCTACGTCTGCCTGTCCCGGCGGGCCGACTTCCTCGACGCCGACTTCGTCGGCATCGACGACGACGCGGCCGCGACCGAGCTGATGCAGCACATGCTGGGCCACGGTTACACGGAAATCGCCACCGTGATCGGACCGCGCGTCTCGACGGCGTCGCTGGCCCGGGAGCAGGCGTTCGTCCGCACGGCGGCCGCCGCCGGCGTCGTCATCAGCGGGGACCGGAAAATCAGCACCCGCGTCAACAACGAAGGCGGCCGCCTGGCCGCCGAACGGCTCTTCGCCGGCGGCAACCCGCCGCGCGCCGTGGTCTGCGGCAGCGACGAACTCGCCATTGGCGTCATGGAGTATGCGATGGCACGCGGCCTGCGCATCCCGGAGGATGTGGCGGTGGCCGGCTGCGACGGGCTGCCGCACAGCCGCTCCGGACTGATCAACCTCACCAGCATCGTCCAGCCGCAGCAGGACATGGCGCAGGAGGCCTTCGCCATGCTGCTGCAGCGCATCGACGCCCCGTCCCGCAGCTACACCTCCCTGGTCTGCCCCCACCGGCTCCACGTCGGCCGCACCTGCGGCTGCCCACCGGCGGGTGTCTGACCTTCCTTCCCGTTCACCCCGCACCACCAGCCAGTATCCGGGCTGCCCTCCGGCTGCCCGGCGTCCCATCAACCTGACCCCAATTCAAGGACGAAGAACCATGTCAGTTGTTTCCGCACCAACGACGATGCGTACACCGCAACAAATCAACGGCGTCATCCTCCGCAGGGTCATGCCGCTGCTCATCGGCGCCTACATCATGGCGTTCCTGGACCGCACCAACATCGGCATGGCCAAGGACCGCCTCGAGATCGATCTCGGGATCTCCGCTACCGCGTACGGCATCGGAGCGGGCCTGTTCTTCCTGACCTACGCCCTCTCCGAGATTCCGTCCAACCTCATCATGCACAAGGTTGGCGCACGCTTCTGGATCATGCGGATCATGATCACCTGGGGCCTGATCTCCGCCGGAATGGCCTTCGTCCAAGGCGAATGGTCGTTCTACATCATGCGGATGCTGCTCGGCATCGCCGAGGCCGGGCTCTTCCCCGGCGTCATGTACTTCCTCACCCAGTGGTTCGTGGTCAAGGACCGCGCCAAGGCCAACGGCATGTTCCTGCTCGGCGTCTCGATCGCCAACATCGTGGGCGCCCCGCTCGGCGGCCTGCTCCTGACCATGGACGGCTTCGCCGGCCTGCACGGCTGGCAGTGGATGTTCCTGGTGGAGGGCCTTCCCGCCTGCGTCCTCGCCTACGTCGTCTGGAAGAAGCTGCCGGACCGGCCCAGCAAATCCACCTTCCTCACCGCCGAAGAAGCCGCCGACCTCGAGGCCCGGATCGCAGCCGAGGAGAAGGCCGGCGCGGAAGCCTCCGGCAACCACCGGCTCCTCGACGCCATGAAGGACAAGCAGATCCTGCTGGTCGTCGGCGTCTACTTCGCCCACCAGATCGCCGTCTACGCCCTGTCCTATTTCCTGCCGTCCATCATCGGCACCTACGGAAAGCTCAACCCGCTGCAGATCGGCCTGCTGACGTCCATTCCGTGGATCTTCTCCGCCGCCGGAGCCCTGCTGCTGCCCCGGTTCGCCACCGACGCCAAGCGTTCCCGGCTCCTGGTCACCGGAACCATGACCGGCATCATCGCCGGCTTTGCCCTCGGCGCCGTGGGCGGTCCGCTGCTGGGCATGATCGGCTTCTGCCTGGCCGCATTCAACTTCTTCGCCCTGCAGCCGATCCTCTTCACCTACCCGGCAACGCGCCTCAGCGGCTCCGCCCTGGCCGGCGGCATCGCCTTCGTCAACACCATCGGCCTGCTCGGCGGGTTCCTCGGCCCCTACGTCATGGGCTTCATGCAGGACGCCACCGGCTCCAAGCTCTCGGGCCTGTGGTTCATCGTGGCCGTGTGCATCGTCGGGGCACTGCTGTCCCTGCTGCTCAAGCGGGGCACCGAAACCCCGGACACCGTCCCCGCCGCCCACTAGCCGGCCTCCCACACTCCGTTCCGCCGGTACCGCCCCCAAGGGCCGGCGGAACGGTCCCACTCCCCACCGCAAGGAAAAAGTCATGGATTTCACCGCCAAACGCGTTCTGGTCACCGCCGGTGCCAACGGCATCGGCCTGGCCATCGCCACCAAGTTCAAGGACCTCGGAGCCAGCGTCTTCGTCACCGACATTGACCCCGACGCCGTCGAGAAAGCGCAGGTCAACGGGCTCTCGGCCGCCGTCAGCGACGTCTCCGACGAAGCGCAGGTCCGCGAACTCATGGACACGGTGGCCGCGGAACTCGGCGGCCTGGACGTGCTGGTCAACAACGCCGGGATCGCCGGGCCCACCGGCCCGCTGGAGACCCTCGACGCCGGCGCCTGGAAGGCCACCTTCGACGTCAACATCCACGGCCAGTTCTACTGCATCAAGCACGCGCTTCCGCTGCTCCGGCAGGGCACCGACGCCTCGATCGTGAACCTCTCCTCCGCCGCCGGCCGGCTCGGCATGGCCGGCCGCAGCGCGTATTCGGCGTCCAAGTGGGCCGTCGTAGGGCTGACCAAGACCCTCGCGATCGAGCTGGGCCCGGACCGGATCCGGGTCAACGCCATCTGCCCGGGCGCCGTCAACGGCCCCCGGATCGACGCCGTCATCGCCGCCAAGGCGCAGATGCTCGACCTGCCCGAGGAACAGGTCTCCGAGCTGTACCACAACCAGTCCTCGCTGGGACGGCTGATCGAGGCCGAGGACATCGCCAACATGGCCGCCTTCGCCGCGAGCGACCTGGCCCGCAACGTCAACGGCCAGGCCCTCGCGGTCGACGGCAACACCGAGAAGCTGTACTGAGTCCCGAAGGAGCGATTCCCATGGCTGCTGCACGCAAAGTCATCATCACCAGCGCCGTCACCGGCGCCATCCACACCCCCTCCATGTCCCCGCACCTGCCGGTCACCCCGGACGAGATCGCCGACGCCGCGATCGGCGCCGCGGCGGCCGGCGCCGCGATCGTGCACATGCACGCCCGCGACCCGAAGGACGGCCGGCCCTCCCAGGACCCGGAGCACTTCGCGCCAATCCTGGACAAGCTCAAGCGCAACACCGACGCCGTCATCAACATCACCACCGGCGGCTCGCCCCACATGAGCGTGGAGGAGCGGATGCAGCCGGCCGCGCTGTTCAAGCCGGAACTCGCCTCGCTGAACATGGGGTCGATGAACTTCGGCCTCTACCCGATGCTGGACCGTTTCACCGAGTTCGGCCACGAGTGGGAACGGGAGGGTCTTGAGAAGAGCCGCGACCTGGTCTTCAAGAACACCTTCCAGGACATCGAGACCATCCTCGGCATCGGCAACGACAACGGCACCCGGTTCGAATTCGAGTGCTACGACATCTCGCACCTGAACAACCTGGCCCACTTCCACGCCCGCGGGCTGGCCCGCGGACCGCTGTTCGTGCAGTCCGTCTTCGGCCTGCTCGGCGGCATCGGGGCTCACCCCGAGGACCTGATGCACATGCGCCGCACGGCGGACCGACTCCTGGGCGAGGACTACCAGTGGTCCATCCTGGGCGCCGGCAAGAACCAGATGCCCCTGGCCACGATCGGCGCGGCCATGGGATCCCACGTCCGCGTCGGCCTGGAGGACTCGCTGTGGATCGGCCCCGGCCAGCTCGCCGCCTCCAACGCCGAGCAGGTCACCCGGATCCGCACCATCCTGGAGGCGCTCAACTTCGAGGTGGCGACCCCGGACGAGGCCCGCGAGATGCTGCAGCTCAAGGGCCGCGACCAGGTCGGATTCTAGGGCCGTGGCCATCCTCGTCGCCCCGGACAGCTTCAAGGGCACCTTCGCCGCCGGCGAGGTCGCCGGCCACATCGCCGCCGGAATCCGTTCAGCGGGAGGAACCGCCGTCGAGCTGCCGGTGGCCGACGGCGGCGAGGGAACCTTCGAGGTGCTGGCCCGCGGCCTGGACGCCCGGCCGGTCCGGGTCCGCACCGTGGGTCCCTGGGGCGACGACGTCGAGACGGTCGTTGCGCTGGCCCCCGACGGCACCGCCGTCGTCGAACTCGCGTTCGCCAGCGGATTGAACCTGCCCACCGCCGGCGACCGGGATCCCGTCCGGGCCAGCACGTACGGCACCGGGGTGATGATGGCCGAGGCCGTCCGGCACGGGGCGCGGCGCCTGCTGGTGGCCGCCGGCGGTTCCGCCACCACCGACGGCGGGGCGGGTGCCATCGCGGCGATTGAGGAACGCGGCGGCCTGGACGGCGCCGAGGTGGTGGTCCTCAGCGACGTGACCACCCGTTTCGGCGACGCGGCCCGGGTTTTCGGGCCCCAGAAGGGAGCCGGACCGGCCGAGGTCGAGACGTTGACGCTGCGGCTTGAGGCCCTGGCGGACCGGTTCTCCCGGGACCTGGGCCGCGACCCGCGGGCCGTGGACCGTACGGGCGCCGCCGGGGGATTCTCTGGCGGGATGTGGGCCCGGTACGGGGCCCGGCTGGTCTCCGGCGCGGACCATGTCCTTGACCTGCTCGGCTTCGACGCCCTGGCCGCCGCCAGCGAGGCGGTGGTGGTCGGCGAGGGCCGGCTGGACTCCCAGACCGGGCAGGGCAAGATCATCGCCGCCATCCTGGCCCGGAGCGGCGCCACCCCGGTCCACGCCGTCGTCGGCTCCCTCCACGAGGACCTGGGCACCTACGCGGAGAACTTCGCCGGGATCACTGTCGCCAGCACCGGCAAGGACCTCGTGGCGGCCGGGGCGTCATTGGTCAGGGCCGGTTCGGCGGGCGCCCCGCAGGCTGGCGTTTCCCCGTCCACCCCCGCATAGCAAACGATCCGGCTGTCGGTTCCCCCAAGGAACCGACGACCGGATCGGATAAGTGCTACACACAGAGTGTGTCACACATATGACAAAGTTGTCACATGCTGCTCTGCGGGTCCGTCTGGCGTGTCGGTACGCTGGGGTCATGAAAGAGACTTCCGCCGCAGAGCACGGCGATCGCAAGAGTTCCCCCGGCCGCCTGTTTCTGGACAAGGAGCACCCCGCCGCGTGGCGGGCCCTCAACGGCCTGGGCCTGAAGGCCAAGGAGGCCGCGACCGAGGCCGGCCTGGACCAGGCACTGATCGAACTGTTGAACGTGCGGATCTCGCAGATTAACGGCTGTGCGTTCTGCCTGGACCTGCACGTCCACGACGCCGTCAAGAACGGTGAAACCGCTCAGCGACTGGCGGTCCTACCGGCCTGGCGGGACACGGATTTGTTCAGCGCCAAGGAGCGGGCCGCCCTGACCCTCGCCGAGGCGATCACCGACATTTCGGACCAGGCGGCCCGGGAGCACGAGGGGAGGGCGGCCCGGCAGCAGCTGAGCGAGGCCGAGTTCTCCGCGATCAGCTGGCTGGCGATCGCCATGAACGCCTTCAACCGGGTCTCGATCGTCAGCCAGCACCCGGTCCGCGCCCGCTAGGGAATCAGCCGGTCCGCCTGGAACCTTTCGAACAGATCCGTGAACGAGTCGAGGGTGCGGCGGTACCCGGTGAACCCGGCCACCCGGCTCTTACTCATATCCGCCAGCACCTCGATATTGCGGCCGAGGTCGCCGTCGGTGTGCCACCAGGACGAGACCCGGCCCAGGTCCGCCTCCGCAAGGCCGTTCCGGGCCGCGAGGTCCGCCCAGGTCTGCTCCATGCCCTGCATCTGGACCTCCAGCGGCCGGGGTGCGCCCTCGAAGCCGACGGATTCGACGCCGAAGTAGGCGGCCAGCCGCGGCCACATCCAGCGCCAGCGGAAGACATCGCCGTTGACCACGTTGTACGCCTGGTTCGCCGCGCCGTCATCGGTCGCCGCCCAGACCATGTGCTCGGCCAGCAGGCCGCTGTCCGTCATGTCCGTCAGGCTGTTCCACTGCGTTTCGGAGCCCGGGAAGATGAACGGCCTGCCGAGTTCCTTGCAGAGCGAGGCCTGCACGGCGAGGGTGAGGCCCATGTTCATCGCGTTGCCCACGGCGTGGCCGATCACGGTGTGGGCGCGGTGCACGGACCAGGTGAAGCCCTGCCGCTCCGCGGCGGTCCAGAGCTCGTCCTCCTGGTTGTAGTAGAAGTTGGCGACAGGCAGCCGGGGCTCCTCCTCGTGGAACGGCGTGTCCGGCATGTCGCCCTCGCCGTAGGCCTCGAACGGGCCGAGGTAGTGCTTCAGGCCGGTCATGAGGGCGACGTGGCGGACGGGACTGTGGGAGACGGCGCCCAGCAGGTTCCTCAGCAGCGCGGCGTTGACCCGGATGTTGTCCTGTTCCGTGTCCTGCCTGGACCAGGCGGTGAAGAACACGTGGGTGGGCCGCTCGCCGGCCAGGGCCGCGGCAAGGCTTTCCGGGGAGCCGAGGTCCGCCGCGATGGAGCGGGCACCGGGGAGGACGGCACCGCTGCGGGTCAGGGCCAGGACGTCCCAGCCGGTGCCGGCGAGGAGGTCGACCAGGGCCGATCCGGCGATCCCGCTGGCGCCAACCACCAGCGCGGTCTGTCCTTGGCCTGTTTCAGAGTGCTGCACGGTATTCCTCCTGGTTGCGGGTGGGGCTCCCTCCACCCTAGGCCGGATAAATCGCGACCGCCGCCGCCTTGACCACGAAGTAGGCCCGAACCCCCGGCGCCAGGGCCAGGTCCGCCGATGCGGCGGGGGTGATGTCCGCGGCGAGGTCGCCCGCACGGACCCTGATCTGGTCCCCGTGCGGCTCCAGGTCCGTGACGGTGACGGCGAAGGCGTTGCGCGGGCTGCCGTGCGGCTGCTCCGGGAAGACGGAGACGGCCGACGGCGGGAATGCCGCCACGCCTGCCTGGCCCGGGATCGGAGTGTCCTCGTGCCGGCCAGCAAGCTCTGTCACCGGGGAACCCTGGGCACCCGGGCCTCCCGGCCCTCCGCCGGCCGGGTCCGGCAGCAGTCCGGCAGCCGTCACGGTGCCGGGGACCAGGTTGAGCCCGGCCAGTCCGGCGGCGAACCTGCTCCGTGGCCGCGTGAGCACCTCGCGGGTGGGCCCCTGCTCCACGATCCGGCCCGCCTCGAGCACCACGACCGTGTCCGCGAGCATGTAGGCGTCCAGGACGTCGTGGGTGACGATGATGGCGCGGCGGCCGGTCAGGACCCGTTTCAGCAGGCGCCGCAGCAGGGGCGCGGCGTGGACGTCCAGCGCGGCCATCGGCTCGTCCAGCAGCAGCAGGCCCGGGTCGACCGCGAGCGCGCGCGCCACCGCCACCCGCTGGGCCTGGCCGCCGGAGAGGTCGCCGGGTCGGCGGTCCGCCAGGTCCGTGGCTTCGACCTCGGCCAGCCAGTGCGCGGCCGCATCCCTGGCCGCGGCGCGTCCGGCGCCGGCGCTGCGGGGGCCGAAGGCCACGTTGTCCAGGGCGGTCAGGTGTGGGAAAAGAAGGGCTTCCTGGGCCAGCAGCGCGGTTCCGCGGCGGTGCGGCGGAGTCCACACCGTGCGGCCGCCGCCGAGGCGGAACAGCGGCCGGCCGTCGAGCGCGGCCGCGCCCGAGTCCGGGCGGATCAGGCCGGCGATAACGGAAAGCAGGGTGGATTTTCCGGCGCCGTTGGGACCCAGGATGGCGACGGTGTCCGCAGCGCCCAGGGTCAGCGAGACGTCCAGGCCCCGGTCCGAGACCACGGCATCGAGGGTGAACGTCATTGCCTCGCCTCCGCCGGTTCGGCGTTCGCGTTGCGGGACGGAGCGGCGGACGGCGTACCGGGCCCGCGGTAGCTGACCCCGACGACGATGACCGCCACGGCCACCAGGAGCAGCGACAGCGCGACGGCGGCATCCGCATCGGTCTCCCGTTGCAGGTAGATCTCCAGCGGCAGGGTCCGGGTGATGCCTTGCAGGCTGCCGGCGAAGGTGAGAGTGGCGCCAAACTCGCCCAGGCTGCGGGCGAAGGAGAGGACCGCCCCGGAGGCCAGGCCGGGCAGCACCAGCGGCAGCGTGACCCGCCGGAGCACGGTTCCGGGCCGGGCGCCGAGCGTCGCGGCCACGGCCTCGTAGCGCTGGCCGCCGGCCCGCAGCGCCCCCTCCATGCTGACCACCAGGAACGGCAGGGCGACAAACGTCTGCGCCAGGACCACCGCCGTCGTGGAGAAGGCAATCTGGATGCCCGCCACCTCCAGGCCACGGCCCAACAGCCCCTGCCGCCCGAATGTGTACAGCAGGGCGATGCCGCCCACCACCGGCGGCAGCACCAGGGGCAACAGCACGAAAGACCGGAGCAGTCGCTGCCCGGGGAACTCTCCGCGGGCCAGCACCAGCGCCAGCGGCACCCCCAGCAGGATGCAGAGGACGGTGCTCGCCGCCGCTGTCCGCAGGCTCAGGCCCAGCGCGGTGAGGGACGCATCCGAGGTCACCAGCGGCAGGAAGTTGGGCCAGTCGACGCGGGCCACCACGGCCGCCAGGGGCAGCAGGATGAACGCGGCGGCGACGACGGCGAGCGCGGCCACCCAGCGGGGGATGCCATGGTAGCCGCGACGGCCCCTCCGGGGACGCCTCACGGACGCCCGAACCCGGCGTCGGCCAGCACCTTCTGGCCCTCGGCGCCGGTGACCTCGTCGAGGAAGGCCTGCGCCAGGTTCTTCTCACGGCCGCCCCGCAGGGCCGCGATCGGATAGGTGTTGACGGCGGATGCGGCCTCCGGGAAGGGCACGCCCTTGACCTTGCCCGCCGCGCCTTTAACGTCCGTGACGTAGACCAGTCCGGCGTCGGCCTCCCCCGATGCCACCTTGCCGAGGACGTCGGTGACGGCGGATTCCTCGCTCACCGGCGCCAGGATCACCCCGTTCCGGCTCTGGAGGGCGGCGGCGGCCGCGCCGCAGGGCACCTGCCGCGCGCAGACCACCACGCGGACGCCGGGTTTGGCCAGGTCGGCGAAGGAGCCGATGCCGGCGGGGTTGGCCGGCGGCACCGCGATGGTGAGGGTGTTGCTGGCGAAGTTCCGCGGGCTGCCCTCGGCGAGCCCGGCTCCGGTCACCTTGGCCATGTTCGCGGGGTCGGCGGAGGCGAAGACGTCCGCCGGGGCGCCCTGGCCCAGCTGGGTGGCGAGGTCCGAGGACCCGGCGAAGCTGAGGCTCACCCTGGTGCCGGGGTGGCTGGCTTCGAAGCTCTGGGCTAGCGCCGTGAAGGGAGCCTTGAGGGAGGCGGCGGCGAAGACCGTGAGGACCCGGGCCCCGGAACCGGAGCCGCCAGTGGCGCCGCAGCCGGCGGTGCCCGCGGCCAGGGCGGCGGCCAGGAGGATGGCGGCGGCGCGGCGGATCACGACAGGGTCTTCCCGTGCGGGCTCTCGATGATCACCGTGGTGGCTTTGACGACGGCGGTGGCGACGGAGCCGAGTTCCAGCCCAAGGTCCCGGACGGCCTCGCTGCTCATCAGCGACACCACCCGGAACGGTCCGCACTGCAGCTCCACCTGCGCCATGACCGTGTCCGCGGTGATGCCGGTGACCAGGCCGACGAACCGGTTGCGGGCCGAACTGCCGCCGCGGGACGGGTCCTCGGGGAGCCTGGCCTGGTCCCGGGCGACGCCGGCGAGCTCCAGCCCGTCCACCACCAGCCGGCCGGCGTCGTCCCGGTGCGGGGTCAGGGTTCCGCTCTCGGTCCAGCGGCGGACGGTGTCGTCACTGACTCCAAGGAACCGGGCCGCTTCGGAGACGCGAAAAGTAGGCATGCCGCCACTATAGTCCGCATATACGGACTCCACGACCCGTTAGGACCGCATCTGAGCCTTTTCTAAAGGCGCCGCGGGGACCCGCCCGACCATGGTTCCGCCGGACCATCCGGCCTACCATGGGAGGGTGGGGTGGGCTCCGGTCGGCTAGGAGCACAGCCATGGAATGGGTCCGGCCGCAGGACACGGCCTACGACGAAACGCGAAAACTCTTCAACGCCATGATCAACCGGCGCCCGGCCGTCATCGCCCGCTGCGCCAACGCCGCGGACGTGGCCGAGGCCCTGGCCCACGCCAAAGCCAACAGGCTCGACGTCGCCGTCCGGGCCGGCGGGCACTCGGTGGCGGGAATGTCCACGAACGACGGCGGACTGGTGGTGGACGTCCGGCCGATGAAGTCCATCACGGTGGACCCGGACAACCGCACCGTCACGGTCGGCGCCGGGGTCACCTGGGGCGAATTCGACCGGGCCACCCAGGAGCACGGGCTGGCCAGCACCGGCGGACGGGCCTCCACCACGGGCGTGGCCGGCTTCACCCTGGGCGGCGGATCGGGGTGGCTGGAGCGTTCGTACGGCTTCGCCTGCGACAACCTGCAGTCGGTGGACCTGGTCACCGCGGACGGAGACCGGGTCACGGCGAGCGCCGCCGAGAATCCGGAGCTGTTCTGGGCCCTGCACGGGGGCGGCGGCAATTTCGGCGTGGCCACCGGCTTCACCTTTGGGCTGCACGACCTGGGGCCCACCGTGCACGCCGGCATCATGCTCTTCCGTGGCGAAGACGCACCCGACCTGGCCCGCGCCTACCGTGAGATCTCCCTGAAGGCACCGGACGCCGTCGGCACGGCACTGGTGTTCCTCACGGCGCCCCCGGAACCCTTCGTTCCCGAGGATATGGTGGACAAACCCGCCGTCGGCCTGGCATACCTCTACGCCGGCGCCCCGGCTGCCGGGGCCGAGGAGGCCGCCCCGTTCCGTGCGCTGGGGCCCGCCGTCGACCTGGTGGGCGACATGGACTACACCGCCTTCCAGTGCATGATCGATGACCCGCCCGACCTCTACCACTACTGGAGCGCCGAGTACCACGACGAGTTGCCGGACGCCGCGCTGGACGTGATCGTGGATGCGGCGAGCCGCCTTCCCGGACCCCACTCCCAGCACCTCGTGGCCCGGTGGGGCGGCGCCGTGGCCGGCCCCGCGGCGGCTCAGACTCCGCTGCAGAACCGCGGCGCCCAGTGGGTCACCCACCCGTACGGCATGGAGGCGTCGGCGGCGGCCGCGGAGGAGGCCAAGGCCTGGGTCAAGCAGTTCCGCCGGGACATCGCCCCCTACGCCAACGGCGGAGTCTGGCTGAACTTCGTCGGTGACGAGGGCCGGGACCGGGTCCGTGCCGCCTTTGGCGAGGAGAACTACGGGCGGCTGGCCCTGGTGAAACGCGAGTTCGATCCGGAGAACGTCTTCCGCGGCAACCAGAACATCCTGCCGGCCGCCTCGTAAACTGCCGGAATGGCCATCTACATCGATCCCCCGCTCTGGCCCGCCCACGGCACAGTCTTCTCGCACCTGGTGTCCGACAGCTCCCTTGAGGAGTTGCACGCGTTCGCGGGGGCGGCGGGAATCCCGGAGCGGGCGTTCGACGGCGATCACTACGACGTCGCCGAGGCCCGCTTCGACGCGCTGGTGGCCGCCGGTGCCATCCCGGTGGAGGGCCGGGTCCTGGTGCGCAAGCTGATCGCCAGCGGGCTCCGGATTCCCGCCCGGAGGCGCAACGGCTCCCTGAAGCTGCCGCTCCTGACGCGCTGGAATGAGACCCTGCCCGGCCACGACGCGCTCTTCCTGGACTTGCTGGACCGGTGGGGCGAGGAGCACCGGAACTACCACGGCCGCACCCACCTGCTCGCGGTGCTGGAGGCGCTGGACCGGCTGGCCGCTCCCGGCCTGCCGTCCCGGACGGTGCGCCTGGCGGCCTGGTTCCATGACGCGGTTTACCACGGGATCGCGGGCGAGGACGAGGAGGAGTCCGCTCGCCTGGCCGAGGAACGGCTGGCCCACACCGGCCTGCCCGACGGCGAGGCGGAAGAGGTGGCGCGGCTGGTACGGATGACGGCGGACCACCGGCCCGAGCCGGGCGACGACGCCGCGGCCCTCCTCAGCGACGCCGACCTCGCCATCCTCGGGAGCCACCCCGCAGAGTACGCCCGCTACCTCGCAGCCGTGCGGAAGGACTTCGCGCACATCGGCGACGCCGACTTCGCCGCCGGCCGCGCCGCCGTCGTCCGGCAACTGCTGGCACAGGAGCCGCTCTTCCACACCGGGCGCGGTCGTTCCCTCTGGGAAGACACCGCGCGGCGGAACCTCGCGGGCGAACTGGCTTAGGCGCCGGGCCGCCTCACCGGTCCCCGGACCCGCCGGCCGCGCGGCGGAGATGATCGGCGAGCCGGTCGAAGGATTCGCGCCAGCCGGAACCGTGGGCGTCCCGGTGGTCGGCGGTATCGAAGGGGCCCTGGGTGAAGACCAGCCGGGTGCCGCCATCGATCTCCTCGAGCCGGAAGGCGCCCTCGGTTTCGAAGCCGCGGGTTCCGTCCACCTTCTCCCAGGCATGGGTGAAGACGAACAGTGTGGGCGGCTCGAGATCGGTCAGGACACCGCTGAACCAGTGTTCCTGGCCGGTCGCGTCCTCAAGGAGGCAAGCCCTGTACGGGGTGCCGATTTCCAGGTCCGCGTCGATGGTTTCGCGCAGTGCCCGGAAGCCCCGCGGCCCCCACCAGAGGGCCGCCTGGTCCGGATCGACCAGCGCCGCCCAAACCGCGCTGGCGGGCACCTGGAACTCGCGGGTGATCACCAGCGTGAGCTCGTCCTGTTCCGGCACGGCCTCCGCACCGGCGGATTCTGCATTCTCCAGCATTGCCCTCTCCCTCCGCGCTGCGGCGACGGTTGAGCCTGTTTCCTAGCGGTAGACGCCGGCGAACGGCCGGTCCGTCGTGACGATCTGCTTGCCCAACGGCATCAGGGACACCGGGATCAGCTTGAGGTTGGCGATGGCCAGCGGGATCCCGATGATGGTCACGGCCATGGCGAACGCGGTCACCACGTGGCCCACGGCGATCCAGATGCCGGCCACCAGCAGCCAGATGACGTTGCCCAGCAGGGACAGGGCACCGCCGCCGCCGGGCCGGTCCACCACGGCGCGGCCGAAGGGCCACAGGGCGTAGGACGCGATCCGGAAGGAGGCCAGGCCCCAGGGGATGGTGACGATCAGCAGGCAGCAGACGACGCCGGCCGCGAAGTAGCCCAGCGCGAGCCACAGTCCCCCGAACAGCAGCCAGATGATGTTGAGCAGAGTCTTCATGGCACCATTCTCCCCCGCCGACGGTCGATCTGTCCTCGGGGATGGCCCTGAACCGCCCCTGAATCCGTGGCCCCGGTATGGACGCCGGCGCCGGGCACTGTCCGGGGACGCGTGCCCCGGTTTACCCTAGGGGCAGGCCGGGCTGCTGCCCGGAAACGGCCTGCTGAAGGGCGGAACGCGTGGGTTCGTGGCTGGGAGTGAGCCGCCGGCGATCCCCCGTGGCCGCACTCTCCGCCCTCCTGGCGCTGGGGCTGCTGGCTGGCTGCACCGGCGGCAGTCCGCAGCCGCCGTCGTCCGGCACGCCGTCGGGGACGGCATCCGGGACCAAGGCGCCCCGCTCCACCCCGGCGCAGGCGCCCGTCGTGTTCACCGCCCAGGGGGACATCGGCGTCGGCTCCAAGGCCCGCAAGGTGCTCGAAGCGGTCGCGAAGATCAAGCCGGCACTGAATCTGGCGCTGGGCGACTTCAGCTACCAGGCCGGCCTCGAACAGCAGTTCTGCGACATGGTCACCGGCGTCCTGGGCACCGGCTTCCCCTATGAACTCGTCACCGGCAACCACGAGAGCGACGGGCACGACGGCGACATCGCCACCTTCGCCCAGTGCCTGCCGAACCGGCTGCCCGGGCTGGTGGGTGAGTACGGCACGCAGTGGTACGCCGACGTGCCCCAAGAGAACCCACTGGTCCGCATCGTCATGGTCTCCCCCGGGATCAGGTTCCGGGACGGCAAAACCCTGGACTACGGCCGCGACAGCGAGCGCTGGAAGTGGACCGCGGACGCGCTGGACGGGGCGAAGGAACGGAACATCCCCTGGACGGTGGTGGGCATGCACACCCCGTGTTTCAACCTGGGCGCCTACTCCTGCCAGCCCGGCGCGGACTTCAACAACCTGCTGATCGAGAAGAAGGTGGACCTGGTCCTCACCGGCCATCAGCACCTGTACCAGCGCACGCACCAACTGGGCCACAGTCCGGACTGCCCCGCCCTGGTCCCGGATGAATTCTCGAAACAGTGCCTGGGTGGCACCGGCGGCACGCTCAACCAGGGCCGCGGGACGGTGTTTGCCGGCGTCGGGATCGGCGGGGTGGGGCTGCACGACGTCCGCGAGGAAGATCCCGAGGCCGGCTACTTCGCCGAGTGGTCCGGCAAGAACGTCAAGCCCACCTACGGCACGCTGAAGGTGTCCGTGGGAGAGGACGCGCTGACCGCCGCACTGGTCCCGGCCGAGGGCAGCTTCACGGACACCTTCACCATCACGCGGTGACCGCGCCTTGGGTGGCCCCCGGGGCGGCGGTCAGTGCCCCTTGGCGGCGGTGACGAAGGCCGTGACCCGGGCCGGGTCCTTGACCCCACGGGAAACCTCGACGCCGGAGGAGACGTCCACGCCCCACGCACCGGCCGCCGCGGCAGCGTCTGCCACGTTCGCCGGGTCCAGGCCGCCGGCCAGCAGCCAGTGCCGGTCCCCCAGCCCACGGGCGCGGACCGAGGCATAGTCCCAGGCCTCGCCGGAGCCGGGCACGGCGGCGTCGACCAGCAGCAGGTCCTCGCCCCAGTCGGCGAAGGCTTCCGGTGCCGCGGACATCGTGATCGCCCGGATCAGCCTCATCCCGGCGTCGTGGACCACCCGGACGTCCTCCCGGGTCCGGTCGCCGTGCAGCTGGACCCAGTCCAGCCCGGCGTCCCGTGCCGCGGCGACGGCGTCGGCCGCCGGTTCGTGCCGGAAGACGCCCACCGCGGGAACCCCTGACGGCACGCCGGGCAGCAGTTCGCGGACCCGGTCCGGCGCCACCTGACGGGGGCTGGCGGTCAGGACGAAGCCCACCGCGTCCGCCCCGGCGTCGACGGCGGCCCGGACGGCCTCGCTGGTGCTGAGACCGCATACCTTGACGAACATTCCGGCTCCCTACCGCTGTGCTGTGTCGCTTTGACTGCTGTGCTGCTGTGCTGCTGTGTTGCTGTGTTGCTGTGTTGCTGTGTTGCTTCGACGTTAGCAAGTCCCGCGCCCGGCCACCGGCGCCGCGGCTAGGCTGATCCCCATGGACATCATCCGTTACGCCGACCTCAAGCCCGCCCCCTGGCGCAACGGCGGCGGCACCACCCGTGAACTGGCCCGCTTCCCGCTCGACGCGGCCGACGGCGGCTGGGACTGGCGGGTGAGCATCGCGGAGGTCGGCAAGGCCGGAGACTTCTCCGCGTTCCCCGGGATGGAGCGGGTCCTCACCGTGGTGGACGGCGACCTGCTGTTCCTCACGGTCGACGGCGCCGAGCACCCGCTGGAAAAGTACCGCCCGTTCCGGTTCTCCGGCGACGCCGACGCGGCCGGAGCCCTGCCCACCGGTGACATCCGGGACCTGAACGTCATCTGCCGGCGGGGCGCCTTCAAGGGCTTCACCTCCATCATCGAACTGTCCAAGAAGCGGGCACACCCGGTCTTCGAGGGGCAGTTCGGCATCCTGCTGCAGGGCCAGGCGACGGCGGACGGCGAGGCGCTGGGCCGGTACGACGCCGTCGTCGGCTCGGACACGGCGACGCCCGAGATCCTGGGCCGCGGCTTCCTGGCCGTCGTCTCGATCGACCCGGTCGACTGATTGATCCCGGCCGGAGGCCTAGCCCCCGGATTTTGCTAGGCTGAAGGCAAGGCCGGATCCCGGCCTCCGGACGACGGTTCAGTACCCGGCACGCGACAAGACTGGCCAAAGGATTGTTGTCATGTCGTGGATCATCCTCATTGCCGCCGGATCCCTAGAAGCCGTGTGGGCCGCCGCGTTGCACCGCACGTCGCAGGCCACCGGCCGCCGCCGACTCCTGCGGGGCGCACTGTTCCTGGTCTCCGTCCTCGCAAGCACCGGCGGACTCGCGATCGCCATGCAGACCATACCCACCGGGACCGCCTACGCCGTCTGGGTGGGAGTCGGCGTCGTCCTTACCTCCGCTTATGCGATGGCCACCCGTGTTGAACCCGCCAGCGCCGCCCGGATCATGCTGCTCGGCGGGATCGTGGCGTGCGTGGCCGGCCTGAAGCTGGTGGCGTAATGCGCGCCGGCACTCGCGGATCGGGTGTTTCCTGGCTGATCCTGCTCGGCTCCGCCGTCCTCGAGGCGGTGTGGGCCACGGCTCTGGGTCTCTCCGACGGGTTCAGCCGTCCCGTGCCTACCCTGATCTTCGCCGTGGCCGCGGCATTGAGCATGGCCGGACTGGGCATGGCCGTGCGGCGCATCCCGCTTGGCACTGCGTATGCCGTGTGGGTAGGAATCGGCGCCGCCCTGACCGTGGGCTGGGCGATGGCCACCGGCGTCGAACCCGCCAACCCGCTGAAACTGCTGTTCATAGCGGGGATCGTCGGCTGCGCGGCCGGGCTGAAACTGCTGCCGGGCGGTTCCGAGGACTCCGAACCGCCCGTTCCCGAGCCGTCGTCCCGTACGCTCCCGCCCGGTTAGTCCCGCCGGCAACCCCCGATCCGGCCGGACACGCCGTGTCGCGGGCTCGGGTACGGGAGGTAACCGGGGAGAATCGCACGCAGGCTTGCTGCCGGGCCCGGACGAACGCTGGCAACCCCCGGGAACCCGCCCGGAATACCGGGACCGGGCGGGAGGTTCTTGGCTGGGACAGCGGTTCCGGCAATGACAGGAGACTCCAGATGACAGCCACAGTTCAGCTCGGCGACAGCCTCAGCGTCAGCCCCCTCGGATTCGGCGGAATGGCCCTGACCCCGGTCTACGGCGACGTTGACCCGGCCGAGGCGCTGGCCACCCTGCACCACGCCGTCGACGCCGGGGTGACCTTCCTGGACACCGCGGACATTTACGGCAGCGGCAGCAATGAAGAACTCTTCGCCCAATTGCTCAAGGACCGGCGCTCCGAGGTGCAGTTGGCCACGAAGTTCGGCCTGGTGGGGAACCCGGCGGAGGGCTACACGGACATCCGGGGCGACGCCGCCTACGTCCGCGAGGCCGTGGACCGCAGCCTGTCCCGCCTCGGCACCGACAGCATCGACCTGTATTACATGCACCGCCGTGACCTCCGCGTTCCGATTGTGGAAACCGTGGAGGCCATGGCGGAGCTGGTCAAGGCCGGAAAGGTCAGGCACCTGGGCCTGTCCGAGGTGACGGCGGCGGAACTCAGGGAGGCCCATGCCGTGCACCCGATCGCCGCCGTCCAGAGCGAATGGTCCATCTGGAGCCGGGACGTGGAGCGCAACGTGGTGCCCGCGGCCGCCGAACTGGGTGTCGGCTTCGTGCCCTATTCGCCGCTGGGCCGGGGGTTCCTGACCGGCACCGTGGATGCCTCGAAGCTGGGCAGCAACGACTTCCGCCGCAACATCCCCCGCTTCGCCGCGGATGCCGTGGACGCCAACCAGGCCGTGGTGGCTACGGTCCGCGAGGTCGCCGCCGAGCTGCAGACCGCCAACGGTCCCGCCACGCCGGCGCAGGTTGCCCTGGCCTGGCTGCTGGCCCGGGGCGAGGCGCTGGGCCTGCCCGTCGTCCCGATTCCAGGCACCCGCAAGGCCGCCCGGATCGATGAAAACCTCGGCGCCCTGTCCCTGGAGCTGAGCCCGGCGCAACTTGACCGGCTCAACACCGCCGCGGACGCCGTCGTCGGCTCCCGCGCGGCGAACCCGGGCTGGGTCTCCGAGGGCCGGGAATAGGCGGTCCTAGACTGATGCCCATGGACTCACTCATTCATTCGCTCCGCGACGTCACCATCCGCAGGATTTCGGTCAGCGAGATGGACAACAACGTGTACCTGCTCACCGCGAAGGCTTCCGGCGCGCAGCTCCTGATCGATGCGGCCGATGATGCGGCCGCCATCGAGGCGCTGCTGGCCGACGCCGCCGTGGACACCGAGGCGACGCCGAAGCTGGCGCTGATCGCCACCACGCACCAGCACTGGGACCACGTCCGTGCGCTGCCCGAGGTGGTCAAGGCGACCGGCGCGAAGACCGCCGCCGGAACCGACGACGCCCCCGCGCTGCCGGTGCCCGTGGATGTGCTGCTGGACCACGGCGACGTCGGCAACTTCGACGGGTTCGACGTGACGGCGGTGCACCTGCGCGGCCACACCCCGGGTTCGGTGGCGCTGGTGTACCAGGACCCGGCAGGGCCCGCGCACATCTTCTCCGGCGACTCGCTGTTCCCGGGCGGGGTAGGCAACACGGACAAGGATCCGGAACGCTTCACCCAGCTGCTGGACGATGTGTCCGCACGGCTGTTCGATGTCTACCCGGACGACACGGTCGTTCATCCGGGCCACGGCAAGCCGACCACCCTGGGCGCGGAACGCCCGCACCTTGAGGAGTGGCGCGCCCGCGGCTGGTAGCTGGCGCTAGGCCCTGAGACTTGCGCTGCGCATAATGCCGGTCGCTGCGGGAATACCCATAGCGACCGGCATTTTGCGCTTCGCCAGCTACTTTGCGTAGCGGAAAACCTTAGCGGCTGCGGCGGTCGTTCGACGCCGGGGCTGACGCGCGGCGGGGACCGCCGCTGCGGGCCGGACGGCCTTCACCGGAGCGGCCGTTGCCGCCGCCCGCGTAGGAACCGCCGGACGTGCCGCCCGTGTTGGAGGACCAGACCGGAGCCGAACCGCCGCCGGAGCGACCGCCCGACTTGGGGCCTGCCGCGGCACGCTGGCCGGAGGCCGGACGTCCGCTGCGCTGGCCGCCGGTGGAGCCGCCGGTACGCGGGGCGCCGCCCCGGCCCGCGGCCGATCCGCCACGGGGTGCCCCGCCGCGGGAGTCATTCCGGCCCTCGGCTGCACGGCCGTCGGAACCCCGACCCGCGGCCGGACGGCCACCGGCGGACGGAACATCGTTGTGGTGCGCGTAAGCGGTGGCACGGCCACGGCCCCGGGCATTGCGGCGCTCGGAACGCTCGGCGTCGGACCGGTCCTGGTTCTGCTCGGCGATGCGCTCGGCGGCGCTGCGGGCAGCGGCCTGGCCCTCGTAGGCCACGGCGCGGCGCTCGGCACGCGGCAGGTCGGTGCGCGGAGCCTCGGCGGACACCTTGCCGCGCCCACCACGGCCGCCGCGGCCACCCGCGGTGGGGGCTGCCTGGCGGCGGGCCCGCTTGCGCTCGGCGTTGGCGCCGGTGGAGCTGCCGCCGCCCTGCTGCGGAGCCTTGGCGGCCAGCAGCGCGGCGCGGGTGCGGGGGTCAACCTTCTCGGCGATGTCGCCGACGAGCTCGGCCACGATCGGCGAACTGGCGGTGACGCGCTCGAAGCTGACATCCACGCCGGCGGCCTTCATCAGCTTCTTCACGTCGGACTGCTGCTCCGGCAGGGTCAGCGTCACCACGGTGCCGTCGGAACCGGCGCGGGCGGTACGGCCCGAGCGGTGCAGGTAGGCCTTGTGCTCGGTGGGCGGGTCCACGTGGATGACGAGTTCGACGTCGTCGACGTGCACGCCGCGGGCGGCGACGTCGGTGGCGACCAGGACGCGGACGTCGCCGGAGGAGAACTCGGCGAGGTTGCGGTCACGGGCGTTCTGCGAGAGGTTGCCGTGCAGGTCGACGGCGGGGATGCCGGCGTCGGTCAGGGTCTTGGCCAGCTTGCGGGCGTGGTGCTTGGTGCGCATGAACAGCACGCGGCGGCCGGCGCCGGACGCGAGCTCCACGATCAGCTGCTTCTTGACGGTCTGGTCGTTGACCACCAAAACGTGGTGCTCCATGGTGGTGACCGCGGCCTGCGGGTCGTCCACGGAGTGGGTCAGCGGGTTGGAGAGGTAGCGCTGGACAATCTTGTCCACGCCGTTGTCCAGGGTGGCGGAGAAGAGCAGGCGCTGACCCTGGGTGGGGGTCATGTCCATGAGCTTCTTGACCACCGGGAGGAAGCCGAGGTCGGCCATGTGGTCGGCCTCGTCCAGGACGGTGATCTCGACCGACTCGAGGGTCAGGATGCGCTGGCGGATCAGGTCCTCCAGGCGGCCGGGGCAGGCGATGACGATGTCGACGCCGGCGCGGAGGGCCTTTTCCTGGCGGGCCTGGGAGATGCCGCCGTAGATCACGGTGGTGTTCAGGCCGACGGCCTTGGCCAGC
This sequence comes from Arthrobacter sp. NPDC057259, assembly GCF_042668995.1. Classification (NCBI taxonomy): domain Bacteria; kingdom Bacillati; phylum Actinomycetota; class Actinomycetes; order Micrococcales; family Micrococcaceae; genus Arthrobacter; species Arthrobacter sp. NPDC057259. The sequence goes on along the minus strand of NZ_JBHUYA010000003.1, from coordinate 108,591 downwards.
GGCTCCACCGTGGCGTTGATCTGGGTGGCCAGCTCACGGGTGGGGGCAAGGACCAGGGCCATGGGGCGGCCGGGCTTGCGGAAATGCGCGGCCTCGCGCTCGGCGAGACGGGCCACCAGCGGGATGGCGAAGGCGATGGTCTTGCCGGAGCCGGTGCGGCCGCGGCCCAGGACGTCGCGTCCGGCCAGGGTGTCCGGGAGGGTCTTGACCTGGATGGGGAACGGCTCGGTGATTCCCTGGGCGGTCAGGGTGTCGGCAAGGGCCTTGGGCGTGCCGAGGGCAGCAAAAGTAGTCATAAGTATCAAAGGTCTTTCAGGCGGTATCCGTGCGGATATCGGCCCCCGGCGCCGGTTGGACCAGGGGTTCGCCGAAGAAAAGTCAGGTGGTCGACCGGGCCGTCTGCGGGTAGCCGCTCATTGCCGGGACCAAATGGAACGCGTTCATCGACGCAGGATGTGCCTCTCACATGAAAAAACCCACTCCCGCGGGGACATTCCGAGGAATACGCGGGCGATCCGGCGGTCTGCCGAGGCTTTCCAGCCGGATCAGGAGTGGGCATCACTGCACATCAAGTTCATCCAGTCTATCATCCGGGACCCTCCTCCCGTTTCCGGCCGGTCCCGACCCTCCCGTAGGTCCCATCCCAACTGACTCGCAGCTAAGGCCGTTATCGCGGCTCAAAACGGCTTCAACTGCCAGTTAGTTGGGTGCGCCGCGGCGGGCGACGCGCGGCGCCACCAGGACGCCCGCGACGCCGATCGCGGCGGTGAGCGCGAAGGCCCCGGCGAACGGTGCGGCGGCGCCGGCCGGGCCGGCTCCCGCCGTCGTGAACGCAGCGAAGATGATGCCCGTGGTGGCCAGCGAAAGCGCGCCGCCGAGGGAGTCCGAGATGGACATCGCGGAGCTGTTGAAACCCTCATTTTCGCGGGTTGAGAGTGCCAGCGTCATGACGCTGAGCCGCGCGTACATCAGGCCCATGCCCGCGCCGGCGAACACCCAGCCCGCGATCGCGACGGCCGCGGGCCAGCCGAGAACGGTGGTGGCCAGGGCCAGGACGACGGCGGCGAGCACCATTGCCGCCCCGATCCGGATGGCGCGGCGGTGCTCCAGCCGCGGACCCAGCCGGCCCTGCACAGCGGACGCAGAGGCCCACGCCACGGCACCGGCGGTAAGAGTCAGCCCGGCAAAGGTGGGCGCGAAGGCGTACCGCTCCACCAGCAGATACGGCAGGTACACCTCTGCGCCGAAGAACGCCGCAGACGCCAGCCCGCGGGTGAGGATGACGCTGGGCAGCCCGCGCCGGGCGGTCAGCGTGCCGCGCGGCATCAGCGGGCGGACGGCCAGCAGCGCGACGGCGACGGCGGCCCCGGCCAGCAGGCCGCCGATCCCCGGGAGGGTCGAGGAGAGGTTCAGGGCAAGGACCGCGGCGGCGGCGAGCGCGGCCAGGCCCAGCTTGGCCAGCGCCCCGGGGACGCGGGAGGGCTGGCGGTCTGCCTGAGCGGGTTCCGACTTGCCAGGTTCCGACTGGCCCGCCGGGTCCGCCGGTGCGGCCGCTCCGTCCGGGGCAGGCTCGTTTTTCGGCAGCCCGCGCAACGCCGGGGCGGTCAGCAGCAGCGCCGGCACCACCAGGCCCACCACGCCCAGGAAGACCCACGGCCAGCCCGCCACCTCCGCCACCAGCCCGGCGGTGAACGGGCCCACCAGCGAGGGGACCACCCACGCGGCGGAGAACGCGGCGAAGATCTTCGGGTGCAGCGGCGGCGGGTAGACGCGGGCCACCACGACATACAGCGCCACGGTCAGGCCACCGCCACCGAGACCCTGCACCAGCCGCCCGGCGACCAGGACCGGCATGGAGGCGGCGGTCCCGGCAATCAGCAGCCCCACGACGAACATGCCAACGGCGGAGAGCAGTGGCGCCACCGGCCCCCTCCGGTCGGCCCAGCTGCCGGAGGCCACCATGCCGATCACGCCGGTGGCCAGCGGCCCGGCGAAGGCCAGGGCGTAGAGGCCGGCGCCGTCGAGTTCGCGGCTGACCAGCGGCATGATGGTGGTCACCGCCAGCGATTCGAAGGCCGCCAGGAACACCAGCGCGCAGGCGCCGAGGGTCACCAGGACGTACCGGCGCTGGAAGATGCCGCCGGCCCCGGGCCCCTGGTCCGGGCGGGTTCGCGGACTGGCGGCGTTCGACATACCTGTAGCCTACGGCGCGAGCCCCTGGGCGGGGACGACGACGGCGCCGCTGGCCCGGGAGTCGGCGTCGAGCATCCACCCCACCCGCTTGACGGTCCGCAGCATCACCACGCTTTCGACCAGCTCGATGCCCGGTACCTTCTGCTGCAGCGCCAGTTCGATCGTCATCACGTCAGCCAGGGACTGCAGCCACATGATGATCACAAAGTTGGTGGGCCCCGTGGTGGAGGCACTCAGCCGGACGTTGCGCATGGTCTTCAGCTCGGCCGCGGCCGCCTCGTGCTGGCCGGCGGGGACGTTGACGAACCACTGGCACGTGACCGGGAAGGACGAATAGCGCTGGGCCACCTCGCAGCGGAAGGACAGCATGCCGCTGGCCAGCACCCGGTTCAGCTGGCGCTGGACGGTGGCCGGGTGGCGGCCCAGGCTCCGGGCGATCTCCGCGGCCGTGGCCCGCCCATCCCGGGCCAGGAACGGCAGCAGGGCCAGGTGGCTTTCCGGCAGTTCCCGCGCGGAAGCGGCTGCGGCCGCCGCTGCCGCGGTCCCGCCGTCGGCGCCGGCCAAGGCCCGCACGGCCGCCTGCTGTGCCCGGTCCAGCACGTTGAGCCGCCACGCGCCGCCGCTGGAATGCAGCCGGGTGCACAGGGCGGTCTCGTACTTGGTCAGGCCCTCGATCTCCTTCAGCCGGGACATCACCTGGTCGCTCAGGTCATCCAGGGACCGGGTGATGACCGTCAGCATCAGGTTGCGCTTGCTGGCGGCCTCCTCGACGGTCACCACCTCCGGCATCAGGGCCAGCTGCGCGGTGACCTCGTCGCGGCGGTGCATCTCGCAGTCGACGGCGATGAAGGCCAGGCACATCTGGTGCGGGTCACCGATCAGGTGGGCCGTGATCCACGAAACCCCGGAGGCCCGCAGCCGGTCCCAGCGCGCTGCCAGCGTGGTGGCGTGGACGCCCAGGATCTCCGCCGCGTCGCCCCAACTCAGCCGCGGCGCCATCTGCAGCACGTTGATCAGCGCCAGATCATCCTCGCTCAGCTCCACGGCCCACTCCCCTCTCGTGCATGAATCCTGCGTTACACGGCAAAGAATGCATATTTCCTGCCCTTCAGGCCTCTGTGGCGCAGGTCACTCCAGAATAGACCCGAACGCACCACCCCAATCAACCGCCAGGAGAGTTTGTGACCATTACCGACGACGCCCGGGAACTCCAGCCGGAGCTGGCCCGTTTCCGCCACGCCCTGCACCGCGAGCCGGAGATCGGCCTGGACCTGCCCCGCACGCAGGAGAAGGTCCTGCAGGAACTCGACGGGCTGGGGTACGAGATCATCCTGGGTACGGACACCACCTCCGTCACGGCGGTGCTCCGCGGCCAGGGGAACGCCGGCTCTGGTAGCGATGCCGCCAGCCGGCCCGCCGTGCTCCTGCGCGCCGACATGGACGGCCTCCCGGTCCAGGAGAAGACCGGCGTCGACTACTCCTCCACCGTGGACGGGGCAATGCACGCCTGCGGCCACGACCTGCATACCTCCATGCTCGCCGGGGCCGCCACCCTGCTGGCGGAGCAGCGGCACCGTCTGGCCGGCGACGTCGTCCTCATGTTCCAGCCCGGCGAGGAGGGCTTCGACGGTGCCAGCTACATGATCCGCGAGGGCGTCCTTGACGCCCCGGGCCGGCGCGTGGATGCCGCCTACGGCATGCACGTGTTCTCCGCACTGGAACCGCACGGCACCTTCTGCACCAAGCCCGGTGTGATGCTCAGCTCCTCCGACGGGCTCACCGTCACCGTGCTGGGCGCCGGCGGCCACGGCTCGGCCCCGCATGCGGCCAAGGATCCGGTCACGGTCGCCGCGGAGATGGTCACGGCCCTGCAGGTCATGGTCACCCGCCAGTTCAACATGTTCGACCCGGTGGTCCTCTCCGTGGGCGTACTCCAGGCCGGCACCAAGCGGAACATCATCCCCGAATCCGCCCGGATCGAGGCGACCGTGCGGACCTTCTCCGAGGAGTCCCGGCAGAAGATGATGGACGCCGTCCCCCGCCTCCTGCGCGGCATCGCGACGGCCCACGGGCTCGACGTCGACGTCGACTACCAGCAGGAATACCCGCTCACCATCACCGACGAGGACGAGACCCGCACCGCGGAAAACGTCATCGGGGACCTCTTCGGCGACGGCCGGCTGGCCCGCTGGGCCACGCCGCTGAGCGGCTCCGAGGACTTCTCCCGCGTCCTGGCCGAGGTCCCCGGGACCTTCATCGGCCTCTCCGCCGTCCCGCACGGCGGCGACCACACGACGTCGGCGTTCAACCACTCCCCGTACGCCACGTTCGACGACGCCGTCCTGGCCGACGGCGCCGCGCTCTACGCCGAACTCGCCCTGTCCCGGCTCGCCACCCTCTCGACCGCCACAGCCACGGCGGCCGCAGTCCCCGCCGGCCGCTCCTAACCGGCACCCCCGTCCAGCAGCACCCCCACCCAGAACCACCCGGAGATTCCCATGACAGCAACCGTGTCCCAGCCGACGGCTCCCCGGACATCCACCCGCAAGACCTTGATCGGCACCGGCATTGGCAACGCCGTCGAATGGTACGACTGGGCCATCTACGCCACGTTTACCCCGTTCATCGCCAGCCAACTCTTCAGCAAATCTGACCCCGCCTCGGCGGTGCTCTCCACCCTGGCGATCTTCGCCGTCGGCTTCGTCGCCCGGCCCTTCGGGGGCTTCCTCTTCGGCTGGATCGGCGACCGGATCGGCCGCAAGGCATCCATGACCCTCGCCGTGGGCCTGGCCTCGGTGGGCAGCCTGATGATCGGCATCGCCCCGACCTTCGCGGCGGTGGGCGCCTTTGCGTCCCTGATGCTGCTGGTTGCCCGGCTGGTCCAGGGCCTGGCGCACGGCGGCGAGCTGCCCTCCTCCCAGACCTACCTATCGGAGATGGCCCCGAAGGAACACCGCGGCTTCTGGGCCACCCTGATCTACACCTCCGGCACGGTCGGCATCCTGTTCGGAACCCTGCTGGGCGCGGTCCTGAACATGGCTCTCTCCACCGAGGCGATGAATGCCTGGGGCTGGCGGATCCCGTTCCTGATCGGCGCCGCGATGGGCCTGTACGCCCTGATCATGCGGTCCCGGCTGCACGAGACCGACGTCTTCGCCGGTGAGGCGCTGGCCGAGAAGAAGGCCGCGATCTGGCCGCAGATCGTCCGCCACCGCAAGCAGGCGCTGCAGGTCATCGGCCTGACCGTGGGCCTGACGGTCATCTACTACATCTGGGGCGTCGTCGCCCCCAGCTACGCCACCACCGCCCTGAAGATCGACCGCGGCGAGGCGCTCTGGGCCGGCGTCGTAGGCAACATCGTCTTCATCGCCGCGCTGCCGTTCTGGGGCAAGCTCGCGGACCGGATCGGCCGCAAGAAGGTGCTCTGGGCCGGCGCGATCGGCGCGGGCCTGCTGCACTTCCCGATGACCGCCCTGCTGAAGGATTCGGCGTGGCAGCTGGCCGTCAGCATGTCCGTGATGCTGATCTTCATCGCCGCGAGCGCCGCGATCGTCCCGGCCGTGTACGCAGAACTGTTCCCCACCAGCATCCGCACGGTGGGCGTGGGCGTGCCCTATTCGATCTGCGTGGCACTCTTCGGCGGCACCGCCCCGTACCTGCAGCAGTGGCTGGGCACCAGCCTGCAGTCCCCGCAGCTGTTCAACGTCTACGCCGTGGCGCTGCTGGCAGTCTCGGCCCTGTTCGTCTTCACCATCCCGGAGACCAAGGGCAAGGACCTCACCGCCTGACCGGGACCCGGCGCCGGGTGCGGGGCTCCACTATTCTGGAGGGGATGAGTGAAACCCCAGAATCCCCGCAGCCGGCGCCTTCCCCGCGCCCGGTGACCCCCGGCAGCCAGGCCTCCTTCGGCACCTACGGCGGCCGCCCGGTGAGCTTCGTGCGCCGCGGCACCCGGCTGCAGGGCCGCCGCCAGGCCGCCTGGGACGAGCATTCGGACCGCTGGGCCGTGGACGTGCCCCGGCACGTCGCCAACACCTCCGTCCACCCGGAGTACGTCTTCGACGCCGAGGAAGAGTTCGGCCGCAAGGCTCCGCTGATCGTGGAGATCGGTTCCGGCCTGGGCGACGCGGTCTGCCACGCGGCCGAACAGAACCCGGACACCGACTTCCTGGCCGTGGAGGTCTACACCCCCGGCCTCGCCAACACCCTGATCAAGATCAACAGCCGCGGCCTGACCAACGTCCGCGTCGTGGAGGCCAACGCTCCCGAGGTCCTGGCCAGCATGCTCCCCGCCAGCTCCGTCACCGAGCTCTGGGTCTTCTTCCCGGACCCGTGGCACAAGTCCCGGCACCACAAGCGCCGCCTGATCCAGCCGGCGTTCGCGGAACTCGCCGCAAGGGCGCTCAAGCCCGGCGGAATCTTCCGGATCGCCACGGACTGGTCCAACTACGCCGTGCACGTCCGGGAGGTCATGGCCGGCGCCACCGACTTCGAGAACCTGCACGAGGGCGAACGCAGCGGCCCGGACAGCCCGCTGACCCAGGTCTGGGAATCCGGTGTGGAGTCCGTGGTGGGCGGCGCCCCGGTCAAGGAGGGCCGCGCCCCGGTCAGCACCGAGCACACCGGCCCCAACGAGGGCGTCGACGACGTCGGCGGCTGGGCACCGCGGTTCGACGGCCGGATCCTGACCAGCTTCGAGAACAAGGCCCACGAGGCCGGCCGGCTGATCTTCGACCTCAGCTACCGTCGCCGCTGATCCGGGCCCATCGCCTGCGGCCGCGGGGGCCGTCCGCGTGGCAGGATTACGGCAAAGCTCAACAGTGCAAGAACGGACCAGCAGCATGGAATTGAAAGACGCGGCAGAAGTTGCGGAGGATGTCACCAACTCCCGGCCGCTTGAAATCGCGGCCCGCGCCGGGTTCGCCGTCTCAGGGTTGCTGCACTTCCTGATCGGCCTGGTCGCGATCCGGCTCGCGATGGGCGGCCAGGGCCAGGCGGACGTCAGCGGCGCCGTGGCCGAGATGGCCCAGCAGCCCGTCGGACCGTACCTGCTCTGGAGCGCCTTCACCGCGTGCGTGGCCCTGGCGATCTGGCAGACCAGCGACGCGGTGTTCGACTTCGAGCACCTGGAGACGAAGAAGAAGGTCGCCAAGAAGCTCAAGGCCGCCCTGCAGGCCGTCGTCTACACCGGCTTCGCGCTGACCCTCGCGTCCGTGGCCATGGGCGCGCACGCCGACCACCGCCAGTCCACCAGCGACCTGACCCTGCACCTGATGGCCACCCCCGGCGGGACCCTGCTGCTGATCCTGATCGGCGTCGCCGTCGCCGTCACCGGCGTCGTCTACGCCATCCGAGGCTTCCGGAAGTCCTTCGTGAAGTACCTGCGCATGCCCGCCAACGAGCACGCCTCCCTGGCCGTGAAAATCACCGGCATCGCCGGCTACGCGGCCAAGGGCGTGGCGCTGCTGCTGACCGGGATGCTGATCGTGATCGCCACCATCAAGGCGGACCCGGACGAATCGACCGGGCTCGACGGCGGCCTCAAGGCCCTGCGCGATCAGCCGCTGGGCATGTACATGCTCGCCGCCGTCGGCGCCGGACTAATCTGCTACGGCATCTTCATGGCCGTCCGCGCCCGCCTGGCACGCATGTAGCCCGTCTCCGGAACCGGCCCGGGCACGCACGGCGGCGCCCGCGGTCCGGGGTCACCGCCGGCTGGCTAAGATGGATCAGATGACCAACTGCCGAAAGTAGTGCCTCCATGCCTTCGAATCCGGATGAGAATGCGGCACTGGCGATCCAGACCCCCGCGATCAACGACCGCTCCCTCGCGGCCGGGCTCGCCTACGCCATGGGGAGCCGCGTCTCCGGGATTTCCTTCGACGCCGCCACCGGGCTGATGCTGGGCAAGGTCCGCGGCGGGTCCCCCGTGCCGTATTCGACGACGGCGAAGCTGGTCCGCAAGGGCGGGGGCTGGAGCTGCACCGTGGGGGTCTGCAGCTGCCCGGTCCGCAAGGACTGCAAGCACGTCGCGGCGCTGCTCTTCGCGGCGGAGGACAACCCGGCCACCCGCGTGCAGCTGCTCGCCCCCGCAGAAACCTCCCGGCTCTCCCGCCAGCCGGCCCCCGTGGACCTGCCGGACTGGGAGCAGGCCCTCAGCCCGCTGCTCTCCCGGCAGGCGTCCACCCAGCCCTCCGCCGGGGTGCCCCTGGCGCTGCAGTTCGAGATCGAGGAACCGGCACCGCACTTCTCCTACACCGGCCGCCGGGACCCGCTGCGCAGCGTCCGCCAGCTCAAGGCCCGGCCCGTCATCATGGGCGCGAAGGGCAAATGGATCCGCGGCGACGTCTCGTGGAGCACCCTGAGCTACCTGAACTACCGCCGGGAATGCAACGAGGCCCACGTGGAGTGGATGCTGGAGTTCCTGGCCTCCCACACCTCCGTGGCAAACCGCCAGCACGCCGGGACCGGGCTCTGGCTGGGCCTGAACACCTACGCCGGCCGGAACCTCTGGAGCCTGCTCGAGGAGGCCCGCAAGATCGGGCTGGCCCTGGTCCACGGCAAGGCGGACGAGCCAGTGCACCTGGCGGCCAGCCCCGCCGCCGTCGGCCTCAACCTCACCCGTTTCGGCACCCCGGCCGGCGCGGGCGCCGGCACCGACAACGGCGCTGACAGCGTCCCCGGAACCGGCGGCAATGACGACGGCGGTCTGGCCCTCGCCCCCACCATCACCGTCGAGGGCACCGAGGTGGACCCCGCGGCGGTGGGCACCATCGGCCGCCCCGCGCACGGCATCTTCGTCACCGGGGGCGCGGGAACCCTCCCGGGCCTGGCACCCGAGGCCGCCACGATCACGCTCGCGCCGCTCGAGGCCGGGCTGAGCGAGGAACTGCTGGCGTTCGTCACCGCCGGCACCACGCTGCACATCCCATCCCGGGACGAGACCCGCTTCCTCACCGGTTTCTACCCGAAGCTGAAGCAGACGGCCCGGGTCACCGCCTCGGACGAATCGGTGGAGCTGCCGACGCTGGCCGTCCCCACACTGTCCCTGCTGGCAAACTACGGCGCGGACCACCGGGTCCGGCTGCACTGGGAGTGGCATTACACCTCCGGCACCCTGGTCACCGCGCAGCCGCTCTGGCGCCACCCCGGCGACCACGGCTACCGGGACGACACCGCCGAGGCGCGGATCCTCGAAACCGTGGGCCAGCCCTGGGAGGTGGTGCCCAAGCTCGGCGAATCCGCCACCGGCGGCTGGGGCACGCCCCGGCTCGCGGACTCCGCCGAGCTCAGCGGCCTGGACACGCTCGCGTTCACCGAGGAGGTGCTCCCCCGGCTGCGTGAGCTGCCCGAGGTCACCGTGGATACCGCCGGAGAGATCGCCGACTACCGCGAGGCGGAGGAGGCCCCGGTGGTCTCCATCTCCACCAAGGCCACCGAGCAGCGGGACTGGTTCGACCTGGGCATCCAGATCTCGCTGGAGGGCCAGCCGGTGTCCTTTGCCGCCGTCTTCTCCGCCCTCGCTGCCGGCCAGACGAAGATGCTGCTGCCCAGCGGCGCCTACTTCTCGCTGGACTTGCCCGAGCTGCACCAACTGCGCGCCCTGATCGAGGAGGCCCGGGAGCTGCAGGACAACAAGGACGCCCCGCTTCAGATCAGCCGCTTCCAGGCCGGGCTCTGGGACGAGCTGGCGCAGCTGGGGATCGTGGACGAACAGGCTTCCGCCTGGCGCGATGCCGTCGGCGGCCTGCTGGAGGGCGGCGTGAAGGGCCTGCCGCTGCCGGGCACACTGGACGCGGAGCTGCGGCCCTACCAGCTGGAGGGCTTCAACTGGCTGAGCTTCCTCTACCGCCACGGCCTGGGCGGGGTGCTGGCCGACGACATGGGCCTGGGCAAGACCGTCCAGACGCTCGCGCTGATCTGCGCGGCGAAGATCGCTGCGGCGGAGGCGGCCGCTTCTCCCGGGGCGGAAGACAACGACGGCGACGACGGGGCCTCCGGCGACGCGGCGGGTGGCGCCCCGTTCCTGGTGGTGGCACCCACGTCCGTGGTGGGCAACTGGCTGGCCGAAACCGCCCGGTTTGCCCCCGGCCTGACCGTGCGGGCCATCGGCGAGACCTTCGCAAAGAGCGGCTCCGACCCCGCCGACGCGCTGGCCGGCGCCGACGTCGTCATCACCTCCTACGCGCTCTTCCGCATCGACTACGACGCGTACGCGTCCCGCCGCTGGGCCGGCCTGGTGCTGGACGAGGCGCAGTTCGTGAAGAACCACCAGTCCAAGGCCTACCAGTGCGCCCGGAAGCTGCCCGCGGACTTCAAGCTGGCGGTGACCGGCACGCCGCTGGAGAACAACCTGATGGAGTTCTGGGCGCTGACCTCGATCGTGGCGCCCGGGCTGTTCGCCAGCCCCAAGCGCTTCGCGGAGAACTACCAGCGGCCGGTGGAGAAGAACGGGGACCGGGCACGGCTGGACAAGCTGCGCCGCCGGGTCCGCCCGCTGATGCTGCGCCGCACCAAGGAGCAGGTGATCCGTGACCTGCCGCCCAAGCAGGAACAGGTGCTCGAGGTGGTGCTGAATCCGCGCCACCAGAAGGTCTACCAGACCCACCTGCAACGCGAACGGCAGAAGATCCTGGGCCTGATCGAGGACGTGAACAAGAACCGCTTCACGATCTTCCAGTCGTTGACCCTGCTCCGGCAGCTCAGCCTGGACCCGTCCCTGATCGACCCGTCCCTCTCCGGGATCCGGGCCAGCAAGCTGGACGTGCTCTTCGAACAACTCCAGGACCTCGTGGCGGAAGGCCACCGGGCGCTGATCTTCAGCCAGTTCACCGGTTTCCTCGGCAAGGTCCGGGAGCGGCTGATCGAGGAGAACATCGAGTTCTGCTACCTCGACGGCAGCACCCGGAACCGCGCAGACGTGGTCAGCGAGTTCAAGAACGGCGCCGCCCCGGTGTTCCTGATCAGCCTCAAGGCCGGCGGCTTCGGCCTGAACCTGACCGAGGCGGATTACGTGTTCCTGCTGGACCCGTGGTGGAACCCGGCGTCCGAGGCGCAGGCCGTGGACCGGACGCACCGGATCGGCCAGGCCCGGAACGTGATGGTCTACCGGCTGGTGGCCAAGGACACCATCGAGGAGAAGGTCATGGCCCTGAAGGCGAAGAAGTCCCAGCTGTTCGCCGACGTGGTGGAGGGCGACGCGCTGGCCGGCGGTGCGCTGACGGCAGAGGACCTGGCCGGGCTCTTCGACGACTAGCCGGAGCGGGCCTCAGGCGGCGGCCGGCGCGGTGATACGCCCGGTGGCCAGCCGCCGCTTGAACCAGCGGCGGAGCTGCTTGCCCTTGCCCTTCCACCAGCTGTCCTCGTCCGGGTCCGTGTGCCAGCGGAAGATCACCGTCACCAGGACGAAGACGCCGCCGGCGGTCTGCGCCCACGCCCCGGACGCCGCGTACACCAGCACGGCCAGGCTCAACGCCAGGATCGACGGCGGGACGAGGGTCAGGAAGACGGTGTTGGCCAGGTAGCGGCGCTGGGAGCGCGGCACCGAGACGGCCCGGACCATGTCGGTGCAGACGCACACGACGACGATCGTCTGGCCGAAGGTGAGCAGCAGCAGGCCGGGCAGGGAGTTGCCGAAGAGGGCCAGGGCGTTCAGTCCGGAGTTCATGGCCGGCCCGCGCTCAGTGCGGACGCCGGCGCCGTTGCGGGCATACGTCGGGAAGTGGTGGAATCCCCTAAACCACGGGTGTGCTGAATCATCGGTGCTGCCCCCCGGCTTGTGCACGTGACCGGTCCGCCCGAGGGCGTCGACCGGTGGCGGCAGTGCGCCGCCGAGACCATCTAACCGGGAGGGCAAGCGGCCCGTCAGGGGGTCTCGGTACTCGACTTTGCGGTTTCACCACCCGTCTTTGCGGACGGCTACTCAGTCCCGCCGGGCGGACTACCTAGGCGGGTCAGGAGTTGTCGCGGGGGCGCCAGACGACGAGGGCCTGGGAGCGGGGGCGGGGCCGCTGGCCACGGGCGAGCGTGACCACATCGCCCGCAGCGCCGGCGGCGAAGATCCGGGAATCCAGCGGCTGCCGGCGGCGGCTGAGTTCCTCGGTGAGTTCGGCGACCCGGTGTTGCAGGGCCGCGACCTGGTTCTCCAGCTGCAGGATCCGCTTGATGCCCTCGAGCGAGACGCCTTCCTGGGAAAGCCGCTGCACCTCGCGGAGCATGTTCACGTCCCGCTGCGAGTACCGGCGGGACTTCCCGGGGGCGCGGCTGGGCGAGACGATGCCGAGCCGGTCGTACTGGCGCAGCGTCTGCGGGTGCATGTCCGCCAGCTCAGCGGCGACCGAGATGACGAAGATCGGCTGATCGAACTCGATGTCCATGGCTGGACCCTACAGCCGGGCCTTGGCTGCCAGGCCCGCGCGGACGTCCTCGCCGGCGGTGGCCGCGGCGAACGCCTTGACGGCGTCCTCGGCCTCCTTGGTCAGCTTCTTGGGGACGGCGACGTCGATGGTGACGAGCAGGTCGCCGGTGGCCTTGCTGTGCTTGACGCCGCGGCCCTTGACCCGGAGCGTCCGGCCGGTGGGGGTTCCCGCGGGAACCCGGACCCGGACCTTGTCGCCGTCGAGCGTCGGAACCTCAATGTCCGCGCCCAGGGCCGCCTCGGGGAAGGTGACCGGGACGTGGATGCGCAGGTTGTCGCCGTCGCGGGTGTAGAAATCGTGCGGCTTGACCGAGACGGTGACCATCAGGTCGCCGTTGCCGGCGGGGCCGTACTGGCCCTTGCCGCGGACCCGGACCTTCTGGCCGTCCTTGATGCCGGCGGGGATGCGGACGTCGATGACCTCGCCGTCGGGTTCGCGCAGGCCGATGGTGGTGCCGCGGATGGAACCGGCGAAGGAGATGCTGGTGGACGCGGTCCGGTCCGCGCCCTTCTGCGGGCCGCGCTGGAAGGACTGGCCACCGCCGAAACCGCCGCCGCCGAACAGGTCGGCGAATTCGGGCGGGATGCCGCCGGCGGTGCTGTAGCCGCCGGAGTGGCGGCCGCCACCGCCGGTGAAGAGGCCGCCGAAGAGGTCCTCGAAGCCGGCCCCGCCGCCGGGCTGTCCCGCACCGCCGGGGGCGAACCGGGCGCCGCCGCCCATCGCGCGGATAGCGTCGTACTGCTGGCGCTCATCGGCGTCGGAGAGCACGGAATAGGCCTCGGAGATGTCCTTGAACTTCTTCTCCGACGCGGTATCCCCGGCGTTGGTATCCGGGTGGTGCTGCCGGGCGAGCTTCCGGTAGGCCTTCTTAATGTCGGCGTCGGAAGCGTCCTTGGCGACACCAAGGATCTTGTAAAAGTCCTTGTCGACCCAGTCCTGGCTGGCCACTGGCGTTTCCTTTCAAAAGTCGTACAGAGTGCGCTTCGCAAACGATGGGCCCCCGCCCCTTCGCCGGGTGGCTGGGGATCTGCGATCCCCAGCCACCCGGCTCCGACAGGCCCGAAGCCACTCCCGGGGCCCATCGTCTGCTGCGCGCTTTGTGTCCACTCACCTTAGGCGAGAAGACCGCGGGCGCGGAGGCCGGATATGGGGCGGCGGTGTGGAGGGCACCGCGAAGCGGGCACCGCCCCATATCCGGCGTAGCGCCAGGTTCCCAACTACGCCGGGACGGACACGATCACTTGGGCGGCACGCAGGACCCGGTCGCCGGACTTGTAGCCCGAGCGGAGGACCTGGCTGACCGTGTCGGTTTCGACGTCGGCGCCGGGCTGCTGGATGAGGGCCTCGTGGATCGTGGGGTCGAACTCCACGCCGGTCTCATCGATGCGCACCAGACCGTAGGTCTTGAGCGCGTTCTCCAGCTTCGCGGCGATCGCGGCGAACGGGCCGTCGGCCAGGTCGCCGTGCTGCCGGGCGGCGTCGACGTCGTCCAGCACCGGGAGCAGGGAGTTCAGGACGCCGATGACGGCCATCTCCCCTGCTACGGCGCGGTCGCGTTCGACGCGCTTGCGGTAGTTGACGTACTCGGCCTGCAGGCGGCGGAGGTCGTTCTTCAATTCCTCCGCCTCCCCGGCGTCGACGCCCTGCGCCACGGATTCCGCGGCCGGGACGTCCACGCTGTTGAGGATGTCCTCGGCCTGGGACAGTGCGTCCCCGGATCCGGACTCCGCCGCGGCATGTTCCTGGTCCGGGTGCCGGGCCTGTCCGGTCTTCGGATCAACCTTGCGGTTGTCGTGGACCACCGGCTTCTGGCTCTCGTCCGGGCCCTCGCCGCCGTGCTCTGCTTCGTTACCGTGGTGCGGCATGATTACTTCTTCTCGTCTTCGTCAACGATCTCGGCGTCGACGATGTCCTCGTCGGAAGCCTTCTCGCCGGCCGGGGCACCTTCGGCACCGGCGGCACCCTCAGCGGCACCTGCCTGGGCGTAGATGGCCTCGCCGAGCTTGGTCTGGGAAGCCTGCAGCTTCTCAAACGCGGCCTTGACGGCGGCGTCGTCCGTGCCTTCAAGCGCCTTCTTCAGCTCGTCGACGTCGCCCTGGACCTCGGTCTTGACCTCTTCGGGCAGCTTGTCCGCGTTGTCGGCGATCAGCTTGTCCACGGAGTAGGCGAGCTGCTCGGCGGTGTTGCGGGTGTCGGTCGCCTCGCGGCGGGCCTTGTCCTCGGCTGCGTGCTCCTCGGCGTCACGGACCATGCGGTCGATGTCTTCCTTGGAGAGGCTGGAACCGCCGGTGATGGTCATCGACTGCTCCTTGCCGGTGCCCTTGTCCTTGGCGGAGACGTGGACGATGCCGTTGGCGTCGATGTCGAAGGTGACCTCGACCTGCGGCACACCGCGCGGGGCCGGTGCGATGCCGGTCAGTTCGAACGTGCCCAGCGGCTTGTTGTCGCGGGTGAATTCACGCTCGCCCTGGAAGACCTGGATGGCCACGGACGGCTGGTTGTCATCAGCCGTGGTGAAGGTCTCGGACCGCTTGGTGGGGATGGCGGTGTTGCGCTCGATCAGGTGCGTCATGACGCCGCCCTTGGTTTCGATACCGAGGGAGAGCGGGGTGACGTCGATCAGCAGCACGTCCTTGCGTTCGCCCTTGAGGACGCCGGCCTGCAGTGCGGCGCCGACGGCGACGACCTCGTCCGGGTTGACGCCCTTGTTGGGCTCCTTGCCGCCGGCCAGTTCCTTGACCAGCTCGGAGACGGCGGGCATACGGGTGGAGCCGCCGACGAGCACGATGTGGTCGATGTCGGAGAGCTTAATGCCGGCTTCCTTGATGACGTCGTGGAACGGCTTCTTGGTGCGCTCCAGCAGGTCCTTGGTCAGGTCCTGGAACTTGGCGCGGGTCAGCTGCTCGTCCAGGTGGACCGGGCCGTCGGGGGTGACGGAGAGGTACTGAAGGGAGACGTTGGTGCTGGAGGAGGAGGACAGTTCCTTCTTGGCCTGCTCGGCAGCCTCGCGGAGGCGCTGCAGGGCGATCTTGTCCTTGGAGAGGTCGATGCCCTTGACCTTGAGCTGGTTCAGCAGGTAGTCAACGACGCGCTGGTCCCAGTCGTCGCCGCCTAGGCGGTTGTCACCGGCGGTGGCGCGGACCTGGATGGTGGAGAAGTCGTCCTCGTCCTTGCCAACTTCGAGCAGGGAGACGTCGAAGGTGCCGCCGCCGAGGTCGAAGACGAGGATGAGTTCGTCTTCCTTGCCCTTGTCCAGGCCGTAGGCCAGGGCGGCCGCGGTGGGCTCGTTGACGATGCGCAGGACCTTCAGGCCGGCGATCTCGCCGGCTTCCTTGGTGGCCTGGCGCTCGGCGTCGTTGAAGTAGGCCGGAACGGTGATGACCGCGTCGGTGACCTTTTCGCCCAGGTAGGACTCGGCGTCGTTCTTGAGCTTCATGAGGATACGGGCGGAGATTTCCTGCGCCGTGTACTTCTTGTCATCGATGCTCATGGTCCAGTCGGTGCCCATGTGGCGCTTGACCGACGAGATGGTGCGGTCGATGTTGTTGACGGCCTGGCGCTTGGCGATTTCGCCGACCAGGACCTCGCCGGACTTGGAGAACGCAACGACCGACGGCGTGGTGCGGCCGCCCTCGGCGTTGGCAATGACGGTGGGCTCGCCACCTTCGAGAACGGAAACAACGGAGTTGGTGGTTCCGAGGTCAATACCTACTGCTCGTGACATGTGTGGCTTCCTTCTTTCCTTGGAA
Organism: Arthrobacter sp. NPDC057259; assembly: GCF_042668995.1. NCBI lineage: Bacteria > Bacillati > Actinomycetota > Actinomycetes > Micrococcales > Micrococcaceae > Arthrobacter > Arthrobacter sp. NPDC057259. The sequence goes on along the minus strand of NZ_JBHUYA010000003.1, from coordinate 92,231 downwards.
ACGTGCTGCCCCCGGCCATCGGGCGGAGGCCCGGCGACCGGGAGTGAACCCGGGATCGAGCCCGTCGATTGTCGAGGCGCGCCCACTTGTTGAGCGCTCTGCACTCAAGTCTACGCAGGCTCATTCCGATGTCAATCCAAAGTTGAGTCGCATCCGCTCAACTTTGGACAACGGTGCGGATTTCGACCGCGACGGCGGCGCTGAGGTCGGCGGTTTTGTCCCGCCAAACCCCGGGATTCCGCGGATTTCGTCGCCACTGCGATTTCGCCTGTGCGCAGGGCGGGTGCCCCGGCGGATGTTTCGCTCTGCGAGAACGGTCCCGCCGGGCCCGCTTGAAAAGTCCTTCTGCGCGCCTAACGTCCGGTTTCGTCGTCGCGACGCTCGTCGCCGCGGGCCGCTTCGCCCGCTGCCCGGTGGCCGGTGGCGCCCGCTGCGCCGTAGTCGCCCTCTTCGTATTCGCCCTCGACGCCGGCGACGGCATCGGGGCCCGTGGCGCCGGCGCGGCCGTAGTCACCCTCGGGGTAGTCGCCTTCCTCGGCGCCGACCGCGGAGCCGGTGGCAACGCCGGCCTTGCCGTAGTCACCCTCGGCGTATTCGCCCTCCGGGGCGCCGGCCGGGTTCTCCCCGGTCACGCCGGCGTTGCCGTAGTCGCCCTCGACGTACTGGCCGGCGTCGGCCTCAAGGCCCGTCTCCTCGGCGGCAGGGGCGGCCGCATCATGCCGCGCTTCTTCTGCTGCCGTTCGATCAAACTCACCGTGATTGTCAGACATGGGTGGATCCCTCCTGCAGGCGTGCGCGCCCGCTCGGGCGCAGGGGCAGTCTATCGAGGGACCCCGGGCGGCGACAGGGCCGTTTCCCTGCGCCGGGGATGCCCTTAACCAGGCAGCCGCCGCCACGGCTGCCTGGCGGGGGGAACCAGGAGCGGAGACGGCGGCTGCGGCCGGGGGGGGTCTTAGCGGACTCCCGCCTCTGCGGATTCCGGCTCGGGCTGGGAGACCTGGGCCCGCGCCGCACGGTCCGTCTCCGCCCGGCCCAGCTTGCTGGGCCACCAGATCCGGTGTCCCAGGTCGTACGCCAGGGCGGGTACCAGCAGGGACCGGACCAGGACCGTGTCCAGCAGCACGCCGAAGGCCACGATGAAGGCCAGCTGCACCAGGAACATGATGGGGATGACGCCCAGGGCGGCGAAGGTGGCGGCGAGGACCACGCCGGCGGAGGTGATGACCCCGCCGGTCACGCCCAGGCCGCGCAGGATTCCCGGCCGGGTGCCGTGCTTGATGGACTCCTCGCGAACCCTACTCATCAGGAAGATGTTGTAGTCCACGCCCAGGGCCACGAGGAACACGAAACCGAAGAGCGGCACGGTGGCATCCGCCCCGGGGAAGCCGAAGACGTGGTTGAACACGACCGCGGAGACACCCATCGCGGCGCCGTAGGAGAGGACCACCGAGGCCACCAGCAGCACCGGTGCCAGGACGGAGCGGAGCAGCAGCATCAGGATGACCAGGATGACGGCCAGGACCACCGGGATGATGGTGACGAGGTCGCGCTGGGCCGTGGTGTTGGTGTCCAGCGCCGTGGCCGTGACCCCGCCGACGAGCGCGCCGCTGTCGATGGTCTTGAGTTCCTTGCGGAGCTCGACGACGACGTTCTCGGCCTCGTTGGAGTCGGCCGCGTCGTTCAGGGTGGCGTTGATGAGGACCCGGCCGTCACGGACCGCCGGTTCGGTGGCGGCACCGGGGGCGCCGGGGATCACCGGGGCGCCCCCGTCGGCCACCAGGTAGGCATCGCCGACGCCGTTGGTGTCCTTGGTCTTGGCCAGCACGTCCTGGGCCTTGGCCTGGTCGGTGACGATCACCGCGGGGCTGCCGCTGCCGGCGTCGAAGTGGCGTGCCAGAGCCTTCTGGCCGTCCACCGCGTTGGAGGCGGAGAGGATGACGGCGGTCTGCGGGACGCCGTTGGCCTTGAGCTGGAGCACGCCCGCGGCGGCGACCACCAGCAGCAGGACCGAGGCCACCCAGACGGTGCGCGGGCGCCGGGAAACCAGCGTGCCGGTGGCCCGCCACAGGCCCTTCTGGCCCTCGAGGCCGGTGACGAATTCCGGCTCGCGCTCCTCCTCGGGGAGCACCTTGGGCCGGAATGGCCAGAACGCGGTGCGGCCGAGGAGCGCCATCATGGCCGGCAGCAGGGTAAGGGCGGCGAAGAGCGAGCAGAGGATGCCCGCGGCTGCCACCGGGCCCAGAGCCTTGTTCGAATTCAAGTCGGAGAAGAGCAGGCACAGGAGGGCGATGATCACCGTGGCGCCGGAGGCCAGGATCGGCTCCCACGCGGCCTTCCACGCGGTGAGGGCGGCGGCGGTGCGGTTGGTGGTGTGCGTCAGGGCCTCGCGGAACCGTGCCACGTAAAGCAGGGCGTAGTCCGTCGCGGCGCCGATGACCAGAATGGACAGGATGCCCTGGCTCTGGCCGTTGAGCTGGATCCAGCCCAGTTTGGCCATGCCGAAGACCAGCAGGATGGCGGCGCAGAGGGCGAACACGGACGTGAACAGCACCGCGATTGGCAGCAGCAGGGACCGGTAGACCACCAGGAGGATCACGAACACGGCCCCGAGCGCCACGAGCAGGAGGATGCCGTCGATGCCACCGAAGGCGCTGACCAGGTCAGCGGTGAGACCCGCCGGTCCGGTGACGAAGGTCTGCATGCCCTCCGGGGCGGAGGCCTTGACCTCGTCGCGGACCTCCTTGATCACGTTCTTGACCTCGTCGGAGGAGGCGATCGGGACCACGAACTGCACAGCCTTGGCGTCCTTGGAGGGGATCGGCCCGATCACGCTGCTGCCGGCCTTCAGCTCCTCCAGCTTGCCCTTGAGTGCGGCGGCCTGGCCGAGCTGGGCGGGGGTGAACGCAGCGTCGCTTTCGATCACGACGACGGCCGGGATCTCCTTGGAGTCGCGGAACTTGGCCTGCCAATCCTGCGCCTCCGTGGCCTCGGCGCCGGCCGGAAGGAAGGAGGCTTGGTCGTTGGAGGAGACTTCGCTTAGCCGGCCGAAGGTGGGGCCGCCGATGCCGGCGATGGCCAGCCAAGTGACCACCAGCAGGACGGGCACCAGCCAGCGGAGCCAGAACGGTACACGGGTTGAGTTTTGCCGCTTGGATTTCATGGCGTCCTTCTCTGGGGGCGGTACGGAGTAGACTTCAGTAAATCATAGATTATCTCCATGATGGATATAAGTGTCTGGCTAGATATCTTGGTGCGGATTTCCTGCCCGGGACCCGTCCAGCCCCCTGGAGTAAACTCCGTGGGGCGCCAGGTGCGCCGGGGGACGAAACGCAGGAGGAGGTGAGCGGCCAGTGTTAGCAGAGATTCCACCGCAGGGCGGCCCCGGGGAGCCGTCGCCGCTGGTCCGGCTGCTCCAGGAGTTCAGCCTGGAGGCCAACCGCTACGTCGACGCCGCCGGCGCCCGCAACGACATGCACCGGACGGACCTCAACGCCCTGTCCGTGATCATGGAGCACACCGCCAAGAACCAGGTGGTCACGCCCGGGGTGCTGCGCCGGGAACTGCACCTCAGCTCCCCCGCCACCACGGCCCTCATCGACCGGCTGGACCGCTCCGGCCACGTGGTGCGGGAACGTCAGGGCACGGACCGCCGGCAGGTCCAGTTGAGGATGACGGCCAAGGCCTTCGAGGACGGCGGCGCCATGTTCCTGCCGCTGGCCCGCCACATGGGGGCCGCAATGGAACGCTTCACCCCGGAGGAGCTGGAGGTGGCCACCCGGTTCCTGACCGCGATGATCGCCGCCACGGTCCGGGCAGGCGAGGAAGCGGCCGGAAGCGCGTAGCCTGTGTCCATGAGCGCCGAACAGCCCGAGGATGTCTATACACACGGCCATCACGAATCCGTGGTCCGCGCCCACGCGTCGCGCACGGCGGAGAACTCCGCGGCGTTCATACTCCCGCAACTGACTCCGGGGGTTTCGGTGCTCGACGTCGGCTGCGGCCCGGGCAGTATCACGTGCGACTTTGCCGCACTGGTGGCGCCCGGGGAGGTGACCGGGCTGGACCGCTCGGCCGAGGTGATCGCCCACGCCTCCGCCCTGGCCGCCGAACGCGGCACCGCCAACGCCCGCTTCGTGGCCGGCAACCTCTACGACCTGGACTTCGACGACGAAAGCTTCGACGTCGTCCACGCCCACCAGGTTTTGCAGCACCTCACCGACCCGGTGGCCGCGCTGCGGGAAATGCGGCGGGTGGCCAAGGCCGGGGGCATCGTCGCCGCCCGCGACGCCGATTTCCACGGCATGAGCTGGTACCCGGCCGTCCCGGAACTGGACGAATGGATGGAGCTGTATAAGCGGATAGCCCGTCGGAACGGCGCGGAACCGGACGCCGGGCGGCGGCTGGTGTCCTGGGCGCAGTCCGCCGGCTTCACCGACGTCGCGCCCTCCAGCAGCAACTGGCTCTACGCCACCGGCCAGACCCGGCGCTGGCAGGCCCGGGTGTGGGGCGAACGGGTGCTGCATTCCTCCTTCGCGGAGCAGGCGGTGGAGTACGGCTTCGCCACACCCGCGGATCTGGCCCGGATCTCCGCGGGCTGGCACCGCTGGGGATCCACCGACGACGGCTGGTTCCTGATCCCCAACGGCGAGATCATCGCCCGCGCCTGAGGTCGCCAGCGCCAGACGCGTTCACCCAAGCACCGAGTCCGGGACCGGCGACGGCTATCGCATGCTCGACAAACTACTTGTCGTGGCCAGGCTTTAGGGGATCAAGGCTTTGCAACAGTCTGGCCGGACGGTGCTGCGGGCGTCTCCGACGCTTCTGAACTGTGCTTGGCAGATGACGACTACAGGCCGCCGGCGACCCTCAGCGTCGCGCCCGTCGTGTAGGCCGCGTCCGGAGAGATAAGCCAGGCGACTGCCCCAGCAATTTCTTCAGGCACACCAGCGCGGCCCAAGGGAACCGATTTTGCGATTTTCGCGGGACGCTGTCGGTCCTGGTGAAAGTCGGTCCAGACGGTGCCGGGCTCAACGCAGTTCACACGAATGCCCAAAGGGGCGAGCTCTTTGGAGAGACCCACGCTGAGGGCGGCGACCCCTGCTTTCGCCGCGGCATAGTGAACGTACGTGCCGGGGCTTCCCAAGGTCGACGCCGCTGACCCAATGAGGACGAGGCTGCCCTGCGTAACGCTGAGGTACCCAATCGCCGCATGACTGGTCAGGATGGCGCCGAGAAGGTTCACTTCAAGATCGCGGCGAATAGCAGACGTGTTGAGATCGACGAGAGGACCCACTGCGCGTACGGCGCCGGCCGCAGCAACGACTCCCGTCAGCTCCCCGAGCGCCTGCCCCGCCCGGAAAAAATCGCCGATCGAGGCCTCATCGGTGACATCGACAGCTGCGATAACAGCATCCCGGCCTCGTGCCCGAACACGCTGCGCCACTTCCAGGGCCGCGGCCTCGTCAGTATGGAAACCAATCAGGACATCGTGACCGTCGGCCGCCAGTCGATCAACGATGGCTGCGCCAATCCCGCGGGAACCCCCAATCACAGCGGTGATTGCTCGAGAACTACCCATGACCTCATTCTCACCGCAGCGGAGAGAAGCCCAAAATTATTCGAAATTCCGGATTCCCAGAACCACTCCCCGGTGTCTCCAATCCCTAGGGTTTGAGGCACTGAGGTTATGAGACATATCGCGTCGAATTGAAATATCGCAGGCCTACATCCACGTTCCCCGAGGCCGGCTAAGCCTGGCCACTGGCTGAAGGATTTTTACCCAAATGGGAAGTCCTGAATCAGGTCGACACACTCAACTCCCCTTCATTAGCAGCAAATAGCGTTGGTAGGAGTACGAGTGGGATAGTTGGCGATCATGGAAAGCATGTCAGTCTCAGCCTCATGGGAGCAGACCCGAAGGGAGCTATTGCTCGAATTAGCGGCGCTACCGTCCGAGGGCGATGTCGTTCAGTGGCAGCGGCGCTTGGCTGACGCGATCATCGCATCGGAAAGCCCAGGGATCGGCACCGACAAGGCAGAAGCGAAACGGCACCGGCATTTGTTGCGCGTGATCGTTGACGGGTTGGTGCACCAATTACTACCCGAGCACACTATCCGATCGCTGTCGCGCCATCCTGGTCCGCCGGCGTCTCTGTCGGGGCAAGGAGTCGACTTCGATTTCGTTTTCGAGCAAGCCAGAGGACTCCGCAGCCTCGGCTTCATTCCGATTATTGCGGACCTAACGACTCTTATTGGTGTCGGCGACATCGTGGGCTGGAACGGTGATGGCGTTGTGGTGCTGGAATGCAAGAACCGGCCGGTCCCGTCGCGCCAGGCTACGACCGGGCGATTGGCGCGGCAACGTCAACGCGGCGAACAGGTCGAAACTTATTTGACTACCAGCTCTGTTGACGAAGGCGACTCTGTTCGCCGGGCGTACACGATGTCTCTGCCGTCTCCGGACTGGGCCGCTGTCGCCGACCTGCTTAACCGGTGTGATGACTCGAGCTCCGGAGTTGCCGTCTATTCCCTCGGGCATGATGACATTCTGGTTGCTGCGACGTCGCAGGCGACCCCGGAACAAGTGGGCGAGCTGATGCGCGATTCCATAGAGTCGATGAGCCCAGCGCTTGCCTTCTACTCGGACCTGATAAATACCGCCAGCTTCAGGTTTATGGCCCCTTCGAGTTACCCGGTAGGAGGAGACCAACGATGGCGGCTACTCGAGGGCCACCTATACCTAATCAGGGTTATTGACATGAGTGGGTTCGCCGCAGAGTTCGTCCATGAGGGTGCCGTAATCAATTTAGTGCCGGAGCGATCTGGGGGGCGCCAAACGCTGCGAATCGATATAGACGGCTCGGAGTACACAAGGGTGACGCACCAACTCACCGAGCTATGTCTATGGACTCCGACGCCTTTAGCAGCGATGCGGGAAACTCTCATTGACTACGCTCGGACATTGGTCAAGGAGCGAGAAACGGCAGCTGTTGATAGCCAAGATGGGCCGCCTCTCGCTTCGGGAGACAAATTCCTGTACGCCACCGTATACCGGCCCGAGTAGCGCAATCCACCGCCCATCCGAAATTCACAGCCGCGAGTCTGAGGAATCATCCAGGGGTCGGCTACACCAATTTTGCAGCTCGATGGCGGACACGCCCCCTCGACTTCGCCCCAGTGCACGAAGCCTGTAGAAATAGTTGATGACCACGGATGAGCCTGACTACTTCCTTTTCATCGGAGACGCTGACAGCGAATCAGCTACAACGAAATTGAGGTCGAGCGGTGTCCTGTATCACCAGAAACTGCTCAGCTCGAAGCCCGAAAATTGGGCAAGAATCGTCACCATGGTTACTTCGCCTCACTGTCGTGGTGCCGTGGTCGTCCTGAGACGCAACGATTACGAGTCAATGTGCAAGCCCGAGTATGAAGAAGCATCTAGGGCACTCTTGGATGCCCTCTCCCACCGTTCACACGTGGTTCTCGTGCATGAAGCAGTGTTCCTTACCGACGCGCAACGCGCGGCCAACGACGTCCCGACAAACGAGCGTGGGAGGGAGAACGTCGTCCCCCCAGGGCTTAGCGATGAGGACCACGTCTACTTGGAATCTCTGAGGGAGGAATGGGAGGATCCCTTTAGAGCGATCGACGACGCTACGCGGGAACAGGTGAACGCTATGTTGAGGGATCGTCAACTCAACGTCTTTCCTTACCGCACTAACGTCGAACGTTCGATCATCGCAAGCGGGTTCTTGGAAGATAATGAGCGGCATCTCCTTTTCCGCTTCTACGTCCCCAGCGGCCGTCTCTACGCGCAAGAGGCGGAGGCTCTCCTCGGCCTCTTCCGCGAATGGCTTGGCCAAACGGGCCACAGCCGCGTCCGCCAGGAAGGCTACAGCACCGCGGCCGGACAGGTGTTCGAATTCTTCAGCGGCAACGGCCAGCCTGAGGGTGGACTGAGCAGCTACTTCAAGGATTTCTCCTCCTTCCTGGGGGACTGCGTGGCGACGCCAGCGACCGCTGTCGCCCAGCTGATCGCGAACGGCGTAGCCGAGGACGCAGCAACAATCATTGTGTCGCGCTATGCGACCCGGGCGCGCCGTCTCAGCCTCGACCTCAAGCAACGACGGGAGGAGCGGATGCTGAGCTTGAAGCACGAACTCGAGAACATCGTCCTTGAGGTCGATGGGCTGACCAGTGGAAAAATAGAGGCTGTTTTAGACGAGTTACTTCCGCCGCCGGCGACTATCGGGGTTATAGAGGGTCCAAGGACCAACCCAAGCCCTTCGTTAACTGTCAATAATTTCAATCCTCAGTTTGTCAACGAGGTCATGGGTCCGGTTGTCCAAAATATCGCCGGAACTGTCAACCTTGGAATCGAAGCGAAACAGTTGCTAGAACTCATAGCGACCTTCGGCGGCCACGAGCGCACTCAACTGGAAACCGCGGTTCACGAGCTGGAGGACAGCGGTGCGCGAGGGACCGATCGTGTGGCGGCGCGCGGTCGTCTTAAGCGTTTCCTAGCGGACCTCGGCAACCGCGGGCTCGGCGTGGGCCTGACCATCCTACAAAAATACGTGGAACACAAGATCGGCGTCTCTTAGACGGTAACCAGACACCCATCGCAAAGAAGTATTAGAGCGGGTCGTTGAAAGTGCAGCCAGCACCGATTCTTCCTTCCGTCCCTGGCCTTTAGTTGCACGTTTACCGCACACTGCTGGGCACGGTGCGGTGCCCTAATCTCTACCCTGACCGTCTCATAACCCATGGGATACGAGACGTCTCGCCGGTGCCGACCAGTCCCGAAACGGCGATGCCCCTAATTCCGCTGATTCTCAGGAAACATCCCGGCGCCCGCGATTCTCATAACTACGTCACATAACTGTCTGGGCGAATCGGCGTATCCATTGTTAGTTATGAGACGCCTTGTAGTCAGGTAAGGCGAGACTGATCGGCTACTGCGCTTTTCGGCGCGGCCGCAGTCAAATGACCGGCAACAGGCAGACCGTCTGGCATCCGACGCCCGTCGGGATGACCCTTTTGTCGACCACGGCGTCTCGGGGTCAGGCGTCGCCACCTCAGTTGGACCGGGCACTGGACGCGCTGGTCGAGGGCGTCACCCTCGTCATCACCACTCAGGACTGGCACGACGCTCCACCCAGAACACGTTTGCCTTCGCCGACGCACTCCGGACCCGCGGTGCCAGCCACTGGATCCTGAACCTTCGCGGGAGCGACGTCGACACCTCACCCGTACTCAGTCATGCAGGGGTTCGCGGGCCAGCCGGCTTCCTCGGTCATGCTGTACTCGTTGCCCGTATCGGCCCTCCCTGCCTCTGCCTCAGTGCAGTGTTCGCCTCATTACTAAAGCCGGATTCCTAACCAGGCGACTTCGCTCCTTACTGTGGTCAGCGGCCGCAAGGAAGTTCCATGAGAGGCTGACATGAATTGCAGCAACTAGCTGGGGGAAACAATGCTTTCAATCGTCATGTCCGTGGTCGTATTTGTCGTGCCGGTGGCGGTGATCATCTTTGCCTTGTACTGGATCATCCGTATGGGCGTAAAGCACGGGCTGAGGTCCTACTACGCAGAGCGGAACCAGGAAGCGGAGACCTCCATCTAGGGTCCCTCCCTGAACTGCCGCTTAGTGTGTCTGCGCCCGCGCGAGCGCAGGGCGCGCAGGGAACCCCCGGCGCCTGAGCGGCCGCACCTGCACAGGAACGCCACAGTGTTGCCAAAGTCCTGCCCTATCTGCGCGGGCGAGGCTGGGTTAAGCCGCAAAGGTCGGCTGGCCCGGACCCCGGGCTCCAGAAAAGGAGCAACACATGGCAAAGATCAACAAAACCACGGCGGCCATCATGCTGGCAGCGGTGATCGGCGGCGGCGCGGTCGGCGCCGCCGCGGTTCCTGCAATGGCTGCGGACAGCACCGGATCGGCGACCTCGAGCACCGCCACCAGCGGCACTTCATCGGCGGGCGGCTACGGGGCTGCCGGATCCGACGGCGGCCAGCGCGGACCGCACCAGGCGAACGGGAAGACCGAGGAGGTCCTCACCGGCGACACCGCAACCAAGGTGGAGGCAGCGGTCAAGGCAGCCCAGCCGGGTGCGACGATCGACCGGATGGAGACCGACGCCGACGGCGCCACCTACGAGGCCCACATCACGAAGTCCGACGGCACCCACTCGACGGTGCTCCTGGACGGCAACTTCGCCGTGACCGGCACCGAGGACATGGGGCAGGGTGGACCGGGTGGCCACGGCGGCCCCGGTGACGGCGACGGCGACGGCGGCCAGGGCGGCACGGGTCAGAACGACGCCGGCGCTCCCGCCACCAACGGCTGACGCGGCGGGGTCCCCGGCCGCAGGCCCGGGACCCCGACCCACCGGCAGCCGGAGGCAACCCGGCCGCCAAAAACCATTCCCTCGCCGCGGATCTGCCGCTAGGGTGCAGGCATTGACCCGATGTAAGGAGAGCGGATGCGCAAGGTAACGGCCGGATTGTTCAGCTCGGTGGACGGAGTGGTGGAGGACCCTTTCCTCTGGCAGTTCGACAGCTTCGACGCCGAACTGGGGGCCGGTATGGGCGAGATGATGGGCCGGATCGACGCCGGGTTGCTGGGCCGGGTGGGCTACCAGCAGTGGGCCGAGTACTGGCCTAACGCGCAGGCCGATGATGACTTCGGCGCCTTCATCAATCCGCTGCCCAAATACGTGGCCTCCCGGACCCTCAGCGGGGATCTGGCCTGGCAAAACTCGCAGCTGATCCGGGGCCCGCTGGAGGACTTCGTCAGGGAGCTCAAGCAGGGCGATGGCGGCGACATCGGCGTCTTCAGCAGCATCTCCCTGGTCCGTCAGCTGTTCTTCGCCGGGCTTCTGGACAGCCTGATGCTGATCGTCCACCCGGTGGTGGCCGGCAGCGGCCGGAAGCTCTTCAACGACGGCGACCCGCTCAGCCGGCTGGAACTGCAGTCCTCCGAGCAGACCAGCAAGGGCAACATGATCCTCAGTTACGGCCGCCGGGACTGAACAACGGCCCGGATGCGGGCGCCGGCACCGGCGAACCGTAAGCTTGGCGGGTGCAATTTTCCCTCTGGCTGGCCCTGGTCGGCGCCGGCGTCCTGATCAGTTTCACGCCCGGCGCGGGCGCCATCAACACCATGAGCAACTCGCTCAATTCCGGCTTCCGGCGCGCCATCTGGGGCATTCTGGGCCAGCAGGCGGCCCTGGTGGTGCACATCCTGATCGTGGCCCTCGGCGTCGGCGTCCTCGTGGCCAGCTCGCCGCTGGCGTTCAACATCATCCGCTACGCCGGCGCCGCGTACCTGGTGTACCTGGGCATCCAGCAGTTCCGCCACAAGCCGGACCTGGACCAGGAGAAAGCCGCGGCCCTGCGGAACGAGCCGGCGCTCTCCATGTTCCGCCGCGGCCTCTGGGTGAACCTGCTGAACCCGAAGGCGATCGTCTTCTTCCTGGCGTTCATGCCGCAGTTCATCCGCCCCGACCAGCCGCTGGTGCCGCAGTATCTGGTGCTGTCGCTGACCGTGATTGTGATCGACATCCTGGTCATGTGGTTCTTCTTCGCCGCGGCCGCCAAGACCTTCCAGCGGTTCACCCACGACGCTCACGGCCAGAAGATCCTCAACCGCGTCTTCGGTGTGCTGTTCATGGCCGTCGGCGTGCTGCTGGCCCTCATTCACTAAGGGCCTCCCTACACCGCGCCCTGGGTCAGCTTCCGCAGCTCTGCCTTGCGGATCTTACCGCTGGCAGTCCGGGGCATCTGGTCCACAAACACCACGGACTTCGGGATCTTGTACCGGGCCAGCTTCCCGTCCAGGTGCGCGCGCAGCTCCTCCTCGGTCAGCCGCGCCCCGTCCCGCAGCGACACCACGGCCCGCGGCACCTCGCCCCACTTCTCGTCGGCCACGCCAATCACCGCCACGCTGCCGACCGCGTCGAGCTCGGCGATCACCTGCTCGACCTCGGCGGGGTAAATGTTCTCCCCGCCGGAGATGATCATGTCCTTGAGCCGGTCGGAGATGAAGACGAAGCCGTCGTCGTCCGTGTAGCCCATGTCGCCCGACCTGAACCAGCCGTCCGGGGTGTACGACTCGGCGGTGGCTTCGGGCCGGTTCGAGTATTCACGGATGACGTTGGGGCCCTTGATCTGGATCTCCCCCACCGTTCCGGGCGCGGCCGGGCCCGCGTCCGGGTCCAGCGGGTCAGACACCCGGACGTCGGTGAAGAAGTGCGGCAGCCCGGAGGAACCGGCCTTCTCCCGGGACCGTGCCGCCGGCAGCGTGGTGGCGCCGGGGGCGGTCTCGGTCATGCCGTAGCCGTTGGAGAAGTGCAGTCCGCGTCGTTCGTAGGCGTCCAGGACCCGGAGGGGAACGGCCGAGCCGCCGCAGGTGAGCTTGTTCAGCGAGCCCAGCTCCGTGGCGTCCCAGTCCGGGTGCTCGCAGAGCATCTGGAACGTGGTGGGAACCCCGCTGAGGGTGGTGGCCCGGTGCCGCTGGATCAGTTCCAGGGTCCGCCGCGGGTCGAAGCGGGTCTCCAGGACCACGGTGCCGCCCTTGAGCAGAGTGGGCAGCACGCCCATGTCCAGCGAGGCCACGTGGAACATCGGCGAGATCATCAGGGCCACGTCGGTCGAGGAGAAGTCGAAGTCCACCAGCACGTTGATGCAGTTCCAGGTGATGTTGCCGTGAGTGAGCAGCGCCCCCTTGGGGCTGCCGGTGGTGCCGGAGGTGTAGAGGATCATGGCCCCGTCGTCGAGGGTCACGGGCACGTCCGGCGCCTGGGGAGACCCGGCGGCGAGCGCCTGCTCGTAGTCCTCGACGGTGCCGGACACGGCGCCGGTCGTGCCGCCGTCGTCGACCACCAGGCGGGTCCGGACGCCGGTGCCGGCCGCGCCGCGCCCGGCGAGCCCGGCCAGGCTGGCCGCGTGGACCAGGACGGCGGCGCCGCAGTCCTGCAGCTGGAACTGGATCTCCGGTGGGGCCAGGCGGGTGTTCAGCGGGACGAACACGGCACCCCGCAGTCCGGCGGCGAAGAGCGTCTCCAGGAAGGCCGGGTCGTTCTCGCCCAGGTAGGCCACTCGGTGGCCCTTGGTGACGCCGCGGCGGCCCAGGGCGTCGGCCAACCGCGCGGCCCGCTCGGCCAGCTGCGCGTACGTCACGTTCCGCTCGCCGGCGATCACGGCGGTTTTGCTGCCCGACTTGGGGCTGCGCCGTTGCAGCCATGAGCCGATGCCGAAATTCTCCACGGCAGGTCCTTTCGAGAGGCGGAGCCGGGGCGGCTTACTTGTAGAAGCGGGCGAGGAACTCGGCGACGACGGCGGGCCGTTCCTGGCCCTCGATCTCGATGGTGTTGGAGACCTTGATCTGGGCGCCGCCCTTGACCTCGGTGACCTCGGCGATGGTGGCCTGCATCCGGATTCGCGAGCCCACCTTCACCGGGGAGGTGAAGCGGACCTTGTCCAGGCCGTAGTTGACCTTGGTGGTGACGCCCTCGACGTCGAACAGCTCGCCCCAGAACGGGATGATCAGGGACAGGGTCAGGAAGCCGTGCGCGATCGGGGCGCCAAACGGTCCTTCCTTGGCGCGTTCGACGTCGACGTGGATCCACTGATCATCCCCGGTGGCGTCGGCGAACTTGTTGATCTGTTCCTGCGTGATTTCGCGGTATTCGGTGACGCCGAGGTCGGTTCCGGCGAGGGTGAGCAGCTTGTCGAAGTCGACGACGAGGTTGGGCATGGCGGGCTCCTAGGGTTGCGGGGTGGTTAGTGGGTGAAGGCGCTGTGGCCGGTGAGGGCGCGGCCGATGATGAGGGCGTTAATGTCGTGCGTGCCCTCGTAGGAATAGATCGCCTCGGCGTCGGCGTGGAAGCGGGCGACGTCGACCTCCAGCGTGATGCCGTTGCCGCCGACCACCTCCCGCGCCAGCGCCACGGTCTCGCGCATCAGCAAGGAGGTCTGCATCTTGGCCAGCGCCGAATCCTGGTCCCGGTAGACGCCGCGGTCCTGCTGGTCGGTCAACCGGACCACCAGCGAGAGCGCGGAGGTAACGTTGCCGAGCATCCGGGCGAGCTTCTCCTGGACCAGCTGGAACGAGCCCAGCGGCCGGCCGAACTGCTGCCGCTCCGTGACGTAGCGGAGGGCCGCCTCGAACGCGCCGGCGGCGGTGCCGGTGGCAATCCAGGCGACGTCGGAGCGCATCATCCGCAGCATCGCGGCGACGTCGCGGAACGAGTTGACGTTGTGCAGCCGCATCGCTTCGGGGACGCGGACATCCGCCAACGTGATGTGGGCGTTCTGCATCATCCGCAGCGAGGCCTTGCCGTGGATTTTCTCCAGGGTCACGCCCTCGGCCTGCCGGTCCACCAGGAAGCCCTTGACCTGCCCGTCGGCCTCGTCGCGGGCGAAGACGGCCAAGACGTCGGCGGTCAGGGCTCCCCCGATCCAGCGTTTGGCCCCGTTGAGGATCCAGTCTCCGCCGTCGCGGCGGGCGCGGGTGGCCAGGCCGCCGGCGATGTCCGAGCCGTGCTCCGGTTCGGTCAGGGAGAAGACGCCCTTGAGCGAGAAGTCCAGCACCCTTGGGAGCCATTCGTCCCGCTGCTCCGGGGCGGCGCCCACCGTGATGGCCGTCCGGAAGAGGCCGGCCTGGGCGGTGTAGAAGGTGGCCAGCGAGGCGTCCGTGCGCGCCAGCTCGAAGATCCGGAAGCCGTGGTAGATCCCGCGGGCCGGGGTGTGGCCGGGTCCGGGCGGACCGGTCAGATCGGCCGGTTCCATCAGGTCCAGGCCGATCAGCGGGCCGGTCAGCTGGTCCGGGAACTCGCCGCGCTCCCAGTAGTCGGCCAGCAGCGGGTGTGCCTGCTTGTCGAGGAAGGTCCGCAGCCGGCCGAGCACCCGCCGCTCCGCGTCGGTGAGCAGTGCCTCGGCGTCGTAGTAGTCGCAGACGCCGTAGAGGCGTCCCGTGGTTTCCGCGCCCATCTCAATCACCGAGCCCGAGCAGGCGGACGGCGTTGGCCTTGAGGATCTTCGGCCGGACCTCGTCCTTGAGCGGCAGGTCGGCGAAGGCGCCGAGCCATTTTTGCGGGGTGATCAGCGGGAAATCGGTGCCGAAGAGGACCTTGTCCTGCAACACCGAGTTCGACATCCGCACCAGCGACTCCGGGAAGTACTTCGGGGACCAGCCGGAGAGGTCGATGAACACGTTGGACTTGTGCGTGGCGATCGAGTTCGCCTCATCCTGCCAGGGCACGGACGGGTGGGCCATGATGATCTGCAGTTCCGGGAAGTCCGCGGCCACGGCGTCGAGCAGCAGCGGGTTGGAATACGCCAGCTTGATGCCGCAGCCGCCCGGCAGCCCCGCGCCCATGCCGTTCTGGCCGGTGTGGAAAATCGCCGGCAGGCCCAGCTCCTGCAGCGTCTCCCACAGCGGGTAGAACTGCTCGTCGGAGGGGTCGAAGCCCTGCAGGCTGGGGTGGAACTTGAAACCGCGGGCGCCGAGCTCCTCCGCCTGGTGGCGGGCGCCGGTGATGGCGTCCGGGCCGGTGCGCGGGTCGACGCTGCCGAACGGAATCAGCACGTCATTGTTGCGGGCGGCGCCGGCGATCAGCTCGGGAATGCTGTTGGGTTCGTGTTTGAGCTGGGTGCGGGCGTCCACTGTGAAGACGACGGCGGCCATGTTCAGTTGGCGGTAGAGCTCCGCGATCCGGTCCAGCGACGGCGTCCGGTCCTCGGCCTTGAAGTACTTGGCAGAGGCCTCGGTGAGGGTTTCGGGCAGGGAGTTGTGGCCGCAGCTGTCCACCTCGAGGTGGACGTGCATGTCGATCGCGTCGAGCGCGGCCGCGTCGATGCCGGATTCGTACCGGGTCGAGGCCATCTCAGCGGGCCTGGGCCGGTTCGGGCTGCAGCTCCTCCGGCAGCGGCAGGAATTCCTCGCCCACGCTCTGCAGCTTGTCGCCGAAGAGTGAGTCGAAGTTCTCCACGAGGTCCTGGTAGCCCCAGCCGCCCTCGCGGTATTCGGTGGCGGCGGCCTCCGGGTGGGTCCAGAGCTGGAGCCGGTCGCCGCCGGCGCCGATGGCCTGGCCGGTGATCCCGGCGGCGGCGTCGGAGGCCAGGAACGCGACCAGCCCGGCGACGTCGTCGGCGGTGCCGAAGCCCAGCTCGTGGCGGAAGAAGGCCGGCATGGCCTCGCCGCGCTCGTCCGCCTCTACGGCCTTCTGGAAGTACGGGACGGTCTTGGTCATGGCGGTGGCGGCCACGGGGATGACGGCGTTGGCGGTGACTCCGGCCTTCTTCATCTCCAGCGCCCAGGTGCGGACCATGCCCACGATCCCGGCCTTGGCGGCAGCGTAGTTGGTCTGGCCGAAGTTGCCGCGCTGGCCGGTGGGCGAACCGATGGTGATGATGCGGCCGGGAACCTGGTTTTCCTTGAAGTAGCCGAACGCCTCCCGGGCGCAGGTGAAGGTGCCCTTGAGGTGCACGTTGATGACGGCGTCGAAGTCCTCGTCCGTCATCTTCAGTAGGCTCTTGTCCCGCAGGATGCCGGCGTTGGTGACCAGGATGTCCAGCCGGCCGAACGTGTCGACCGCCGCCTGAACCAGCTGCCTGGCCACCCCGGAGCTGCCCACGGGGGCGACGACGGCGGTGGCGCGGCCGCCGTCGGCCTCGATGGTGCGGACGGCGTCGGCTGCAACCGCCTCGTCGACGTCGTTGACGACGACGGCGGCGCCCTGCCGGGCCAGTTCCCGGGCGTAGGCCAGGCCCAGCCCTCGACCGCTGCCGGTGACGATCGCTACTTTTCCTGCGAGGCTCATTGCCGCTCCTTTGCTAGCTGCCGCGCGTCCTGCACGGCGGCGTGGGACGTTGTTCTGGATCCATGAAAGTATGGATAATTGAGAAAGTCAATGATTTATTTTGTCGACCATTGGAGCCGGAATGACGATCGAAGCCGCGGACGCATCGGGCACGGACCGGGCGGAGAAGCTCACGGCCGCGCCCATGGCTGGCGACGCCGGGTTCCTGCTGGCGAAGCTCCATGTCGCCGGCTCCGTCCTGAACAACCGGGCGCTGGCCGGGTTCGGGTTGAAGGAACGCTCCTTCTCCGTGCTGGCCCTTGCCGCCTCCGGGCTGGAGCCGACCCAGCGCGAGATGGCGGAGTTCCTCAGCCTGGATCCCAGCCAGATCGTGGCGTTGATCGATGAGCTGGAGGGCCGGGAGCTGGTGATGCGTGCGCCCGGCAAGCAGGACCGGCGCGCCAAGACGGTCACCACCACCGAGGAGGGCGACGGCGTCTTCCGGCAAGCGACGTCGGCCGCCCGGGAGGCCGAGGCCGCCGCCCTGGCCCGGCTCAGCGCCGAGGAGTCCGGTCAGTTGAAGGCCCTGCTCCGGAAGGCGCTGTGGGGTTAAACGGGCTACTCAATGAGCGTGCCGCCGGCAAGATGCCGGTTGCGCGTCTCGATCAGCTGTTTGAGGTAGCGGGCGAGCACCGCTTTCTCGACCAGACGCCCGAGGGGGCCGAACGGCGCCGAGAACTCGATGCGGTCCAGCATGAGGGTTCCTGCCCCGTCCGCCCTGAATTCATGAACGTGCCGGAACCGCCGGAACGGACCCCTCACCTGCTCGTCGACGAAGTAGTCGGGCGCGTGCATCTCCGTAATCCGGCTGGTCATGCGCAGCGGAACGCCGAAATGGTGAGCCCGCCAGGTCACTTCCTCGCCGAGGGAAATGAGCCCCGAGGTCACCCCGCCGATGGCTTCTTCCCGGGAGTGCGCGAGGGAATCTTTGTGGACATCGATGTTCCGCGCACGATCGAACATTTCCGCCGGGGGCATGGTGGTCCGCGTCCTGCATTCGAAAGTGACGGCCATCGTCAGAGTATTGCAGGGTTTTGACGCCGCCCTGATCCGCATTCGATATCCCGCTCCCGCTATTTCACCCGGGCCGTCCCTATGCAAGACTGCCCGCATGGACGATCCGCGAAGCCGCATCCTTCCCCTTCTCCGCCAAGGCGAGCAGCTGTTGTGGGCCGGCCAACCTGATCCGAAGGTTCGTTTCACCGGTGCCGATGCATTCCTCGTTCCCTTCAGCATTCTGTGGGCAGGATTCGCGGTCTTTTGGGAATTCACGGCCATCCGCACAGCCTCTCAGCCATTCTTCGTGATCTGGGGTGTGCCGTTCGTCCTGCTGGGCCTTTATTTCATCTTCGGCCGGTTCATCGTGAAAGGGCGCAGGAAGCGGATCACAGCCTATGGACTTACTGACCGCAGGGCCATTGTCTGCGTCGGCGACCGGACCGTCGTGGATTCCCCGCTGGGCAATGTGCCCACCAAGATCGACCGATCGCGCGACGGCCGCCATGCGAATGTGGTGTTCGGCCAACAGGGTTTGATGGGCGTTGTCGGCATGTATCAGAACACCGGTCTCGACTTCATGGGTCTGGGAATGGGCCAGGCCGTCGCCTTTTACGACGTCGCCGATCCTGGCGATCTGCTGAGGGCGCTGGACCGCGTCGGGGTTCGGTGAGCACCCGGATCAGGGGCCGGATGTGTGTGGACCCTAATCTCCGTGAATCGCAGACACCAGAATGAACCGCATGGCCCTGGCTGCGAACTACGGTCCTCCCGTCGTGCTGGGGTACCCCTTGGCCGGGAGCTTCCGGGCACGGAACAGCCCCGCGCGGAGGGTTCCGAGCCACGGCACGGACCTGATGGGGACAACGTTCGCCATCGATTTCATCCCCGTTGATGAGGACGGGAGGTCCGCGCCGTTGAACTGGCGGGCTGTGGCTGCGACGGAGCGGCCCGAAACCTTCGTGGGATTTGGGACCGATGTGATGGCGCCAGCCGCCGGGCGCGTCGTGGTGGCCCACGACGGCGAGGACGATCACGCGGCACGCCGGTCGCAACTGACGCTGCTTGCCTACATGGCAGGGCAGCCCCGGCGCATCCGGCGCGGGACGGGCGCCATTGCGGGGAACCACGTAGTCGTCGCTATGGGCGGCAACGGCAACGGGCCGTACGTCTTGATTGCCCACCTGCGGAAGGGGTTCGTCAGCGTGGGCGTGGGCGACGTCGTCGAGCAGGGCCAGGTGATCGGACAGTGTGGAAACTCAGGAAACAGCACCCAGCCGCATGTCCATGTCCAGGTAACGGACAGCGTCGACTGGCCCCGTGCGCACGGACTTCCCCTCGCGTTCCGGACTGCCACCGGCATCGAACTGCCCGGAGAGTCCCAGATCATCCGATCCCCCACCACCGGAGGTAGCTCTTGAAGCTCTTGCTGACATCAGGCGGCGTCACGAATCCGAGCATCCGCTCCGCGCTGCTCGACCTCCTGGACAAGCCCATCGAGGAGTGCCACGCCCTGGCCATCCCCACGGCGCAGTGGGGGCACCCCGCGTGCGGACCGGCGTCGGCGCAGCGTTTCGTGTCCGCGGGGGCCGGCTCGCCGCACATGTCCGGCCTGGGCTGGGCATCGGTCGGCGTCCTTGAACTCACCGCGCTGCCGAGTATTGGGCAGGAACGATGGGTCCCGTGGGTCCGGGATGCCGACGTGCTCCTGGTCGACGGCGGTGACGCAAGCTACCTGGCCCACTGGATCCGCGAGTCCGGGCTGGGCAAAATCCTGCCGTCGCTCACCGAAACGGTCTGGGTCGGGGTAAGCGCCGGGAGTATGGTCATGGCTCCGCGGATAGGGAAGGACTTCGTCCATTGGCCGCCCGCGCCGGACGACCGCACCCTTGGAGTGGTGGACTTTGCGATCTTCCCGCACCTGTACGCCTTCCCGACCAACACCATGGCCGACGCCGAACGGTGGGCGGAGGAGCTGGGCACCCCGGCCTACGCCATCGACGAGCAGACTGCCATCGCAGTGGTCGACGGCTCCGTCGACGTGATTTCCGAGGGAACGTGGAGGAGGTTCGGCCAACGCTGTGGCCGCTAGTCCCGGACCCCCGCAAGCCAGTCCAGGAGCATTGGCATCGCTCCCGCCGGGTACAGCGGACGGTCAAGAGCCCTGATGCGCCTCCAGCCCACGGGGCTGCCTTCATCCAGTACCCGCAGCTCTGCGTCCAGCGGCAGGCCATCCAGACAGTCCGAGTCAACCGCGAAGACATGGACAATCTCGTGACCGGTCATCCCCTCGAAGGTGAAGATATTCTCCAGGACGCCGAGCATGTGCACTGCCGCCAAACTCACCCCAAGTTCCTCGACGAATTCACGGCGAAGGGCTTCTTCGGCGGTTTCGCCAAACTCGATTCCTCCCCCGATTGCTCGGTGGAAAACCTCTCCTGTTGAGGAGTCGGATCCATCCGAAACGAGAACACATCCGTTGCGGACCGGCAGTCCCACTGCCAGGTTTCGGATCGAGTGCATGGTCGCCATCCTAGGAGCCGCTGCATGCCGGAACGCGTTGGCCACACCCGGCGTTCGTTGTCCGGCTGTGCGGCCGGTGTTAGCGTGGGGGCGATTGGGGGAGGTGCTGTGGCGGGTTTGGACGGGCTGGAACGCTTTGTACAGCTGGATGTCGCGGTCCGCGCGACCTTCGCTTCCGGACTGCCTCCTATCGCGGCCGTAGCGCTTTTGGCGCTGGTCATTGCCACGGCCATCCTCATGGCCCACACCTTTGAGGCACTTCTCAACCGCCGCGTTGTCTTCAGTGGCGGCGCCGTCGTCGGTGTTACCGACAGGCCGCTCAGGCGGCCACCCCTCTCAGCCGCGTGGCCGCCGCCTGCCGGCGGCCCGGGTCCGCGCGCTCCCGGCGGTTACGCAAACCGCCCCTGAGCATTCAGTAACCGCAGTCCACGGTCTGGCCCTTCGCGGGCAGAGCCGATCCGGCTTGCTGCTCCTCGCCGGCTCACTGGGCGACGTCGTAACCGAGTCATTCGCCACCACCGCCTGGAGTTTATTGCCGTGTCCCCGCACATCCCCGTACGCCCGGTGCCTGCGATGCACCGGCCGCTCAATTCCCGAACCATCCGCCGCCTCGCCTTGCAGTATCGCCTGGGCCGCCGCCTCTACCGCCGCGTGGCACTGCGGTCTCTCTCGTTCGGGGGCTGGGTCTGGCTCGCTGCCGGCTCGGCCATTGGATTCGAAGCCTTCGACATCCTCTTCGGCACCTTCGCCGTGGCGCCCGAACTGCTCCCGTTCGCCGTCCTGGGGATCGCCCTGGCATGGTACTTCCGGGAGCGGTTGAGGCGGCTTCTGGCGCGTGC
Source organism: Arthrobacter sp. NPDC057259 (assembly GCF_042668995.1). NCBI lineage: Bacteria > Bacillati > Actinomycetota > Actinomycetes > Micrococcales > Micrococcaceae > Arthrobacter > Arthrobacter sp. NPDC057259. The sequence goes on along the minus strand of NZ_JBHUYA010000003.1, from coordinate 71,015 downwards.
CCGCGCACATCGACGGCTCTGGAGGCTATCCGGAGGTCGGTGGTGGCGACGAAAGCGGGCCTGACCGGACCCGCGACTACCCGGCCGCCACGAGTTCGACTTCGAAGCCGTCCGAGTTCACCAGGTACCCGGCGTAGTGGTCGGGGCCGCCGGCGTGCGGGTATCTGTCGGCGAAAAGCTGCTGCCAGCCGTGGCCGGCCCCCTCCCTGATGAGGGTGTCCACCTGCTCCCGGGGTCCGGCGTGGAAAGCCAGGTGGTTCAGGCCGGGAGAGGTTCGCTCGTGCAGACGGCCGCTCAAAGCCGGGGACTCTTCGGCCACGATGTAGGTTCCGCCGAGCCGCCAGCTGCTCCCCAGATCCCAGTTCTGGAAGGGCTCGTATCCCAGCCGACCGAGAATCCAGCCCCACTCTTCCCGGGCCCGGCCGATGTGGGGAACCCACAGTTCGATGTGGTGCAGGGACCCGGTGGGAGGTGTATTCACGGTGCGAGTCTCCCACAGCAGGACGGCGGTGACGTGGCAGACTGCCAGTGTGATCCCGTCCCTCACCCTGCCCGCGACCCTGCACACCCCCGCCCGGGAGCTGACCCTGCGCAGGGCCACCGAGAATGACCTCGCCGCCCTGATGCGGCTCCTCGCCGACGACCCGATCAGCGCAGCCAGGGGCGACCAGGCCGACGCCTCGGATACCGAGGCCTACCGCTCCGCGCTGCTGGAGATCACCGCGGACCCCGCCAACGAGCTGCTCGTCGTGACGGACGACGGCGGTGAGCTGATGGGCACGATGCAGCTCACCAGGATCCCCGGCATGGCCCGGCGCGGTTCCACCCGGCTCCTGGTGGAAGCCGTCCGCGTCCGGAGCGATACCCGTTCGGGAGGTATTGGAACGGCCATGATGTGCTGGGTCACCGACACCGCCGCCCCGGAACTCGGCGCGTCCCTGGTCCAGCTCACCTCGGACGAGGCCCGCAAGGATGCCCACCGGTTCTACGAGCGCCTGGGCTTTGTGGGATCCCACCGCGGGTTCAAATACCCGATCCCGTCTTCGGCCGGCAGCAAATGACGCGCACCTCCGGGGCCGCCCGGGCGTCCCTCGGCGTGATCGCTGCGGCGTGCGCAGCCCTGTTCGCGCTCACCGGCTGCGACTATGCGCCCGCGCCGGACAGGCCAACGGCAATAGCGCCGACAACGGCGTCGGCGACTGCCCAAGCGTCGACGACGGCCTCCGCCCTGCGCGGCACCACCCAAACCAACAGGTTCCATCTGCCCATGAGCTACACGAGCGTGGAGGGAGACACGTGGGACGGCGTCGCACTGGCCTTCGGGATGAAGACGTCATATCTCCGGGCCTTCAACCCCGACGCACCCCTCGCCAGCGGCGCTGTCCTGGATCTCCGGGGCAGGAACCTGCCGCAGCGGGGCGCCAACGGGACTTTTGACGAGCAGGCCGACGGCTCCGGAACCTACACCGTCCGACCGGAGGACTCCTTCCTGGGGCTCACCAGCCGGTTCGGTGTCCCCGAGTACGCCATTCGGGCGGCCAACGCCTCCATCCGCGGCATGGATGGGGTGCTTTCGGTCGAGCCCGGCGAATCCATCACCATTCCCAGCAGCCGCTGACACGGCCGGCGGGCCGGCGCCACTTCTGTCTGCGTGACCGGTCACACAGCGTCCTTTGCTGGTCAACGGGCCCGCGCATCCCTCATGCTTAGTCATGACCTCAACGCGGAGCCAGTACCGGATTATCACGGTGTGCACCGGCAACATTTGCCGGTCGCCCATGGCCGAGCTGATGCTGGCCGAGGCCCTGGCCGCGGCACAGCTGACCGGCGTGGACGTCGACTCTGCCGGCATCACCGCCTACGAGGTGGGACGCCCCATCGATCCGCGGGCCGCCCGTAAGCTCGCCGCCCACCAGATTCCCTCGGCGGCCCACATCGCGCGCGAATGGCGCAACGACTGGTTCCAGTCCCGGGATCTCATCCTTGCCATGGACGTTGACCACTACGGCTGGTTGCGGCAGGCGGCCCCCGACGCCGCTTCCCTGTCCAAAATCCGCATGCTCCGCAGCTTCGATCCCGCCGTCGCGGGCAGGGACCCTCTGGACCAGGGCATCGAAGACCCATGGTACGGCGGCCACACCGACTTCGACATCACCTGGGACCTGATCCACGCATCCCTGCCCGGCCTCCTCGACCACGTCCGGGCCGCGCTGGCCCACGCCGCCGCCGACCTCCGTCCCCTCCCGGACCCGGAAGAAGCCGACACGGAGCAGCGGGTACGCTCTATTTCATGAGCCCCGCACCCGTCATCATCGCCATCGACGGACGCTCCGGGGCAGGCAAAACCACCCTCGCCATTGAACTCGCGGCCCGGCTGCGGGAGCACCGCACGGTCTCGCTCTTCCACCTTGAGGACATCTACCCGGGCTGGAACGGACTTGCCGCCGGGATCGACCGCTACGCCGCCACCGTCCTGGCCCCGCTCCGGCGCGGCGCCACCGCGCACTGGACCAGCTGGGACTGGGAGCGGCACTATGACGGCGATGCGCGCACCACCCGGCCGGCCGACGTCGTCCTGGTGGAGGGAGTCGGGGCGGCGGCTGCCGCGGCCGCGCCATACCTCGACGCCGTGATCTGGACCGACGCCCCCGACGGCGCCCGCAAGGACCGCGCCTTGGAGCGCGACGGCGACACCTACGCCCCCTACTGGGAGCAGTGGGCAGAGCAGGAAGAGGCCTGGCTGGCCGGCGACGATGTCCCCACCCGGGCCGACGTCAGGGTCCTCAACCACGCCGACGGCGACGCCCCCGGCCAGGTGCTGCAGGCGCTCCTGCACCTTCCCGCGCTGGCCACGCTGCTGCACCCGGAACGACAGGCCTGCCACGCGGTGCCCCTGCACGCCGAGCGGATCGACGCCGTGCCGGACCCCGCGCGCCTCTTCGACGCTCTCTACGGCGGCTCGGGGCGCGCCGTGTGGCTCGATTCCTCCCTCACCAGCGACCCGGCGGGCCGGGGCCGCTTCAGCATCCTGGCCGACGACGGCGGCAGCCACGGCCAGTCGGTCCTGCACCGCTCCGGCCGCACCAGCATCCGCGCGGGCGGCGCCGCGGCCACCATCGAGGGCGGCTTCTTCCGCTGGCTCGACGCCGCGTGGGAGGCGCGGCCGCTCCGCTCCCCCGACGGATACGGGTGCGGTTTCGCCCTGGGCTGGCTGGGCTACCTCGGCTACGAACTCAAACGTGAAACCGGGGGCAGTGACGTGCGCGCGGACACCCCGGACGCCGCGCTCATTTTCGCCGGCCGGGCCGTGATTCTCGACCATGCGGAGGGTGCCGTCTGGCTGCTGGCCCTGGCGGACCCCGACGCCGCCGGGTGGCTGGATATGGCCCGCGCTGCGGTGGGCGCGGCATCAATTGCTAACAGCACGACCGTGCTAGAAAGCGCGGACAACGGGGGTGACGCCGCAGCACCGGTGTTCGCCGCCCGGGACACCGCGGCCGGCTACCGGGCCAAGATCGCCGCGGCAGGGCACCAGATCGCCGAGGGCAACAGCTACGAGGTCTGCCTCACCACCGCCCTCACCGCCGCGGTTCCGGCCGGCGGCGTCGACCCATGGGAGACCTACCAGGCGCTGCGGCGCCGGAATCCCGCCCCGTTCGCCAGCTTCCTGCGCCTGGACAACGTCGCGGTCGCCAGCACCTCCCCGGAGAGGTTCCTGCGGATCACCGCCGACGGCGCCATGCGGGCGGAACCGATTAAGGGCACACGCCGCCGGTCAGCGGACCCGGCAGCGGACCGGGCGCTGCGGGACGAGCTGGCCGCCGCGCCAAAGGACCGGGCCGAGAACATCATGATCGTGGACCTGCTGCGCAACGACCTCAGCCACTTCGCCGTCACCGGATCCGTCTCCGTCAGCCGGCTCTGCGCTGTGGAGAGCTACGCCACCGTGCACCAGATGGTGAGCACCATCGATGCCCGGCTCCGGCCCGGCGCGTCCCGGGCCGAGGCGGTGGCGGCGTGCTTCCCGGCAGGCTCCATGACCGGCGCACCCAAGGTCAGCACCATGGCCATTCTGGACCACCTTGAGTCGGCCCCGCGCGGCGTCTACTCCGGCGCCGTCGGCTACTTCTCGCTCGACGGCGGCACGGACCTCGCCGTCGCCATCCGCACCCTGGTGATGCACGACGACGGCGCGGCGGGCACCACCCTGAGCCTCGGCGTCGGCGGCGCGATCACCGCCGACTCGGACCCCGCCGAGGAATACGAGGAGATCCGCACCAAGGCCTTCGGCGTGCTCTCGGCCCTCGGTTCGGTGTTCCCGCCCGGCTGAAGCCCCGCCTGGTGCCCTCCTGAAGCCCGGCTGAAAGCCCTTTACTGCAGGGTTGCGGTCAGGCGGGCGACGTTGTCGATGTACTTGATCCGGCGCGGGCGCTTCATCCACTCCTCCAGCGTCAGCTCGCGGGAGATGCCCCGGTAGGTCTCCTCGACCTCGCGGATCCGGCTGACGATGTCCTCGCCGAGCATCATCACGGAGACTTCGAGGTTCAGCGAGAAGGAGCGCATGTCCATGTTGCTCGAGCCCAGCACGGCCACCTCGTTGTCCACGGTGAAGTGTTTGGCGTGGAGCACGAACGGGGCCTTGTAGAGGTAGATCCGCACCCCGGCCTCCAGCAGCGCCTGGTAATAGGACTGCTGGGCGTGGTGGACCAGGAATTGGTCGCCCTTCTCGGAGACGAAAAGTTCGACGTCGACGCCGCGTTGGGCCGCAGTGGTCACCGCGTACAGCAGCGAATCGTCCGGGACGAAGTAGGGGCTGCAGATGGAGAGCTTGTGCTGGGCGGAGTAAATCAGCGTGTTGAAGAGGCGGAGGTTGTTCTCCGTGATGAACCCGGGACCGCTGGGAACCACCTGCGCGGTGACGTGGCCCGGCACCGACTCGGGCCGGTGGCCCAGTTGGTGCTCAAGCGACTCGTCCGTCTCGCTGAGCCAGTCTGTGGCGAAAACGACGTTCAGGGTGGTGACGATCTGGCCGCGCATGCAGGCCATCAGCTCCACCCATTCGCGGCCCACCTTGCGGTGCTTCGGGTTGTTATAGGACGGCTCGATCAGGTTTTGTGAGCCGGTGAAGGCGACCTCGCCGTCGATCACCATGATCTTCCGGTGGTTGCGCAGGTCAGGGCGGCGCCACTGGCCGTGGACCGGCTGCAGGGGCAGCATCGGCCGCCAGCGGATCTTGCTGGCCTTGAGCCGGGCGATCAGCTTGCTGTAGCCCTTGATCCGCAAGGTCCCGAGGTGGTCGAACAGCAGCCGGACCTCGACGCCGCGCTCGGCGGCCTCCTCCAGCGCCGTCAGCAGGTCATCGGTGACGTGGTCCGAGCTGAGGATGTAGAACTCGGCGTTGATGAAGCTCTTGGCCTCGCGGGCCGCGGCGGCCATCGCCTTGATTGAATCCGGGTAGCCGGGCAGCAGTTCCACGCTGTTGTTGTCGACCATGGGGAGCGAGCCCAGGGTCTTGTTCAGTTCCGCGGCGGAGGCCACCCATTCCGGGCCGTCGTAGCGGCTCTCGACGGCGGCCAGTTCCGAGGTGCCGGCGCGGATCCGGGTGTTCACGGCCTCCTGCTGGGCACGGCGGCGGCGGGAGAGCCGGAAGTTGCCGAACAGCAGGAACAGCACCAGCCCGACGGAGGGGACGAAGAAAATGCCGAGCAGCCACGCCATGGCAGTGGTGGGGCGGCGGTTGCCGGGGATGATGCCCAGCGCCAGCACGCGGATGGCGAGGTCGATCAGCGTGAGGATCAGGATCGCCCAGGACGGGAGTGACCCCACGAACGGTAAAGGCCAGAGCACAGGCGAACCCCTCAAGTTCCAGACCCGCGGAACAGTTCCGGAACGGGCAATTTCCAAATCCTATCCCGGCGCGCCGCACTAAGCTGAAGGCATGACTACGTCGTCCGCATCCGCTCCCGCCAACGCCACGGTGCTGGTCTTCCTCGATCCCGCTTTCGAGGACGGCCGCGTCGCCGACTCCTCCAAGCCACAGCTGATGGCCACGGACCAGGGTGCCACCCGCGGCGACGGCATCTTCGAATCCCTCCTGGCCGTGGGCGGCCAGCCCCGCAAACTGCCGCGGCACCTGGCCCGACTGGCCGGTTCGGCGCGGACGCTGGAGCTGGATATTCCGGCGGAGGACGCCTGGCGGAAGGCCATCGGGACGGCGCTCCGGGAGTTCCGTGCGGGTGCCCCCGAGGACGGCGACGACGAGGTGGTGGTGAAGCTGATCGCCACCCGCGGCGTCGAGGGCTCCGCCCTTCCGACCTGCTGGGTGCAGGCCTCCACCCCGCCCGCGGCCGGCCGCGAGCAGCGCGAGAGCGGCATCGACGTGATCCTGCTGGACCGCGGCTATGACAGCGAGGTGGGCGAGCGCGCGCCGTGGCTGCTGCTCGGCGCGAAGACCCTCTCCTACGCGGTGAACATGGCCGCGCTGCGCTACGCCCACCACCAGGGCGCCGACGACGTGATCTTCACGTCCTCCGACGGACGGGTGCTGGAGGGCCCGACGTCGACCGTGCTGCTGGCGCACCTGGAAACCGCCGACGACGGCGACGGCGGGACCCGAACGGTGCGCCGGCTGATAACCCCGCAGCTGGACAGCGGCATTCTCCCCGGCACCTCGCAGGGGGCCCTGTTCGCCGCCGCGAAGGCCGCCGGCTGGGAGCTGGGCTACGGCCCGCTGGTGCCGGAGGACCTCTACGACGCCGACGCCGTGTGGCTGATCTCCAGCATCCGGCTGCTGGCGCCGGTCAACCACATCGACGGCAAGGAAATCGGCACCGCCGACGTCCGCCGCCAGCTGACCGCCGAACTGAATGAACTGTTCGCCACGGTCCAGTAGCTGCGAGGCGAAGGCTTTCCCGCTTAGCCCTGGGCCAGGGCGTCGCTGACGATCTTCGCCAGCGTGGTGGCCGACTCCGGCCCCACGCCCTGGCCGATGGCCACGGCGGAGACGGACAGGGAACCCTTGATGCCGGTGACGACGGCGGTCTGGGTGGCCTGCCCGTCCGGCAGCCCCTGCGTGGTCAGGGACCCGAAGGAGGCGTCCCCGCCGGTCTCGACGGGAAGGACCTCGGTCTTGCCGGTGATCTTCTTGCCCTGCAGTTCGATGGTGTAATTGGCGCACTTGCCGGCGTTGTCCTTTGCGGCGGCGGCTCCCTTGGACAGCACGGACGGGTCCGAGACGGACACCAGGGTCACCGTGGTCATCGCCTGGCCGGAGGAGGACTTCGCCACGCCGCCGGTGTAGGTGCTGCCGGACGGGATCTGGCCGCTGGTGTCCACCAGGGCGGCGCATTCCTGCGGGGAGATGACGGCCGCGGAAATCATCTGCTTGGCCGCGGCGATGCCCGTCTCCAGCTGGTCCGCCGGGACCGCCGTCAGGGGGTGGCCCTCCCCGTCCTTCAGGCCGGCCAGGATGGTGCCGAGTTCGGCGGTGGTGTAGGCCTTGGGGCTGGCGGTGGCACTGGGGCTGGGCGCCGACGACGAGGCGGCTGACGTTGCCTGGGATCCGGCCGCCGAGGATTCCGCGGAGCCGGTGGATTGGGCGGCGGTGGATTGGGCGGCGGAGGAACCGCCGCCGGAGCACCCGGCCAGGGCCAGGCCCGCGGCGATGATCAGCGCGGAAGGTACGAGGCGGTGCGTGGTCATGTTGTCCCCCAAAGGATTGTGCCAATAAGTGCGGTGCGGATGGTTGCGGTGCGGATGCCAACGTTACGGATGAGCGTGGAGAGATGCGTGTTGTGCGCGAGCCTACGACATTGCCGGCCTCCGGGACAGCCCGCGGCCGGTGTCATGCCCACGCCTTGCGCAGGGCCGCCCACGCGGCGTCGTCCAGCATGCTCGAGGGGGTGACCGCGACGGCGTTCGCGCCGCCGGCCACCGAGTCGGCGAGCGCGGTCTGCAGGTCTGCGGCGGACACGGTCCCGGAGCGGGCCCACATCCCGGTGGAGATGACGAATCGTCCGGGCCTCGCCGCCATGGCCGCGGCCAGTTGCCGCGAGTAGTCCGGGCCCTTGCCGTTGAGCGCGAAGTAGTTCCAGAGCACCAGCCGGTCCGCCGCCTTGGCCAGCAGGGCGTAGTCGTGCCCGCTTTCTGGCCGGTCCCCGGCCGGGTCCTGCCACGGCGCCCGGACGTCCATGTCCAGGCTGGCGCCGTTGGCGTGCGCGGCGGCGGCCGCCTTGGCCACCACGGAGGCGAGGGCCTGGGACCGCCAGGCGCCGATGCTGGCGTCCCCGGTGTCGATCCCGCCGTCGGCCGTCCGCGGCCAGTCCTTCGCGCCGGTGGCGCGCAGGTAGGAGTCGCGGTCGTCCCCGCCGTAGGTGTTGTCGTCGAACATCAGCTCGGTCAGCGCCACGGCGTCGGGGTGGTAGCGGCGGGTCACCTCGTCCACGAAGTCCACCAGCCGCTGGCCCACGGGTCCGGTGGTCAGGGCGGTGACGCTGGCGAAGTCCTTGGACCGGGTGCCGTCGAGGTTGATTCCGGCCAGGCCCTGGTTCTTGGCGATCCAGCCCGGGATCAGCAGGTCGATGGTGAGCGTGACCCGGCGTTTGCTGCCGTTGCCCGCGGTGCCGAGGGCCTTGATGGCCTCCGCCACGTGGTCGCGGCCGCCGGCGGCTTCAATCTCGGGGTGCTTGTCCCACCGGAACGCCGTCCAGTCCAGCCGGCCCACGCTGATGGTGACGCTGTTGGCGTTGACCTCGTCGAGCCGCTTGGCCAAGGCCGGGAGACCGCCGGGGTCCTCGACCACGGTTTCGTAGCCGACGCCCACGGTGCGCTCCGGCGCCGGTGCCTCCGCCCGGGGAGGCACCGGCGTCGAGCAGCCCGTCAGGGCCAGCAGTGCCATGGCCAGCGTTGCGGCCAGCAGCCTCACACCCTGACCTCGGTGACGGCCGCCGCCGTCGGGACGCTGACCACTCCGGTGCGCTTCAGCTTGTTCCAGTGCGCCTGCTTGCCTCGGGTCTCCTGCAGCAGCGCCGCCGCCATGGTCAGGCCGGTGAACACGGAGTAGAAGGGGACCAGCGGCAGGGTCCAGGCGTGCCGCAGGTCCGGCCAGGCCCGGTTCAGGGAGAGCCCGAACAGGGTCAGGACCGCCGTGACCACCAGTCCCAGCCAGCCGAGCACGGCCCACGCGTCGGCGCCCAGCGGGCTCCGGCCGCCGGCCACCAGCAGCAGCAAATCCAGCAGGAGGAACAGCTGGAGGACGGGAAGGGCCACCATGGTCACGGTGTTGAACAGCAGGTACGCGCCGAACCGGCCGCGCCGAAGGTTTCCGATCATGTCCTTGTGCACCCGCATAGTCTGCAGCAGCCCCCGGGCCCACCGGACCCGCTGCCGCCAGAGTGCGTGCACCGTGGACGGCGACTCGGCGTAGACCAGGGCCTTCGGCGCGAACACCACGTTGTACCCGGCCCGGTGCACCCGCCAGGTCAGCTCAAGATCCTCCCCCACGGTGTCCTCGCGGAACGGTCCGACGTCGGCCAGGACCGAACGCGGGAACGCGCCGATGTTGCCGGAGACGATCGGCAGGCAACCGATCACCGTCAGCGCCCGCCGGACCAGGCCGGTACCCACGTGGCTGATGAACGCGAGCATCCGGGTCTGGACGCGGTTGAGGTTGACCGGCCGATCGTCGCCGCAAACGGCGCCCACCCGGCGGTCCGTGAAGCCCTGGAGCATCCGCTTGACCGTGCTGCGGGAGAAGATGCCGTCGGCGTCGACGAACATCAGGACCTCGCCGGTCGAGTAGTTCAGGCCGCGGTTCAGCGCGGCGCCCTTGCCGGCGTTCTCCTGGGTCAGGACCGTGATCCTCGGGTCCCCGGCGGCGAGCTCGTGCATCAGTTCCAAGGTGTTGTCCGTGGACCCGTCGTCCACCAGGACCACCTCGTACCGGTCGTAGGTGGTGAGCTGGATGGACCGGACGCAGTTCTCGATCACGGTGGCCTCGTTATAGGCCGGGACGATGATCGAGACGGTCGGCCACTCGTTCAGCAGGGTCCCCTGGCCGGTGCGGCGGCGGCGGGTCACCTGCACCTGGAACCAGAGGGCCAAGGGGAGGACCAGCAGCTTCAGCAGGCCGAAGACCAGCACCGGAATGCCGAGCACCACCAGCAGCAGCTGTGCGCCGGGCATCAGGCCGGCGAGGAGATTCTCATACCAGGGCATGGGCGAACGCTCCCCTCGTCTGCCGGAACGACGCCGGGTTGAAGGCCGGGAGCGCGAACGAGGCGAGGACGGCGTCCAGCAGTTCCGGCGCGCGCTGGCTGTTCGCCCCGAATCGGGCATTGATTTCGAGCACCACCGGGGTGCCGTCGGCCCGGCGCCGGACGTCGAGGTCCACCGGCCCGGTGAGGGACAGGGCACGGACGGCGTTCATCGCCAGGTTGCCGACGTCGTTCGCCTCCCCCGCCTCCACCCGGCGGGTGCTGAGGGCGTTGCCGACCTCGCCCTGCGCGAGCGCGGTTTTCTCCACGACGACTGCGAACGGCGGGGTGGTGTTGTGCGCCGGGGTTCCGAAGACCATTGGCCCGTACTCGGTGCCTGGGATGAATTCCTGGACGATAAGGCCGCCGGGAAGTCCGGCCCAGTCGACGTCGGAGCCGCTCCGGACCACCGTCACGCCGCGGCCGCCGCGGGACACCCGGGGCTTGATGACGACGGGTCCGCCCAGGAGCTCAAGGGCTTCCTCCGCGCAGCGGAAGTCCCGGGGGACCCCGAAGGCGGGAACCGGAACGCCGGCGGAATGCAGCTGCCACGCGGTGTAGAGCTTGTCATCGGCGAGCGCGACGGCGCCGGGCGGCCCGATGATGACGCGGACGTCCGGGCCGAATCCGGCCCGGAAGGCGGCCAGGCGGGGCAGTTCCTCGCTGACCGTGGGGATCACGAGGTTGATGCCCTCGGAGGAGACCAGCCTGCGCAGCGCGGACACCAGCTCGGGATCCGTGGCCGCGGGGACACGGACCACCGGCACCCCGGAGACTTCGGGCAGGTCGCGGATGTCCGTGCCGAGGACCGGGATGCCTCGTTCGGTCAGTTGCGTGGCGAGGGCACGGCCGGCGGGGCCGCCGACGCCGGTGACCAGCACGCGCGGCTTCACAGCTTCTCCATTTCGGTGCTCAGCAGGCGGACGGGTTCATAGGCCTCGGCCACCCGGCGGCGGGCCTGGCCGCCGCGGAAGGAGGCGATGCCGCGGACCCGTTCGGGCGTCATGTACGGCTTGGCGAGCTGGTCGCTGTGCATCTTCACCGCCTGGACCTTGGCGTCGACGTAGTCGTCAATGTCCACGAAGACGCTGGGATTGAATTCCCGGGTGGCGGAGGGGCTCTCGTAGCAAAGGATCGAGTGGTGCTGCCGCGCGGCCCGCAGGGTGGCCTGGTGCACCGCCTGGTGGTCCTGGTGCTGGTCGTGGTTGGAGTGGGTGAGGATGATGTCCGGGTTGAAGCGCACGATCGCGTGCTCGATGGCGCCCACCATTTCCTGGCTGTGGCGGTGCAACTCGGTGTCCGTGAAGTTGTGATGGATCATGCCGGTCAGGCCCATGAACGTGGCGCCGCGCTGTGCGTCCAGCGACCGCTCCAGGGCGTTGCCGCCGCGCTTGCCGTCGCTCATCACCAGCCCCTGCACCTCGTGGCCGGAGTCGACGAACTTGGCGAGCGTTCCGCCGCAGGCCAGCTCCAGGTCATCCGGGTGGGCGCCGATGGCCAGCACCCGGCGGGGCTGCCGGGCCGGGCTTCCACCGGTGCGCAGGGCGGTCAGCGCGATGGCGAGGGCGGTGAGTCCGCCCAGGGTGGCAGTCAGGTCAGCGGTCTGCCAGAACTCGGAGGCGTCCAGGGCAAAGGCGGCGACGTTGGCCAGCAGCAGCACCGCGCCGGTGGCGAGGGAAATCCGGCGCAGAAGTTCGGGACGGCGCAGGCGGCGGTGGAACCAGGATTTCCCCACCGCCGCTGCGACCAGCAGCGCAATCAGCAAGACGATTATCAAGACGTAAATCGAGACCATGAATCTTTCCAGTTCTTCTTCGAGGTGCCGGCCGCCCCCAGTGCTGCGCCGGACAAAATGATGGATCTGCAACCCGCCCGGCAGAGGCTGCCGGGTTCTGGAGGGAAGGATTGCTTGTCAAAGAACCGGTCCGCGGTATCCCGGCGGAGACGTCAAAACCCATGCGCCAGCGGCACTGCGCAAACGGCCGGAAGCGGCCGCGCAGCGGGTGCTGAAAAGGCGTATGCGGTATGTGGAGACCCAGCTGAGACCTTGGACTGCCACTTCAGTAAACGTGACGCCCCTATCGGAAAACCCGAGTAGGCAATACCCGAAAAGCATTCGGCCACCGCGGACGGAACCGGCTTTTTGTACTCGATCACGACGGGCGCGATACTCGGTCGGCCTACGGCGGACGGCCTCCCGTGACCGAACATGACGGGGCCGACGCGCGGGCGCGGGCCCCGGGGTGTTAGGTTTTTTGCAGAGTAATGAGAACCGGTGCCAAGCCCTGACTGGCCGGTCGGCAACCCTCCTTTTGCGGCGGGGTGCCTCAGGTGACTACTCGGCAATCGACCATTCGAGCTGCAAGCGTGAACGTAAGGAGTTTGTCGTGTCCGACGCGACCCCGCCCCCAGTCCCCACCCCCGGAGCCGGCACCCCGGCCAACCCTCCCGCGCAGGCCGCAGCGCCCGCGGAGCGGCTGGCCTACCGGCTGCTGACCGGCCCAGACGACCGCAGCTTCTGCGAGCGGATCTCGGCCGCCCTTGCCGAGGGGTATGTGCTGCACGGCAGCCCGGCCGCAACCTTCAATGGCACATCGGTGATCGTGGCGCAGGCACTGGTGCTGCCGGCCGCCGTCGCGGAGGCGGACGCCGCGGTGGCCCGCGCCGTCGACGCCCTGGAGTTCGACGGTCTGGAATCCGAAGGGCAGGCGGGGGCATGAGCTACGCCGGGGACCTGACCCCGCAGGCGGCCTGGGAACGGCTGCAGTCCGGCGCGGTGCTGGTGGACGTCCGCACCCGGGCCGAGTGGGCCCAGATCGGGATCCCGGCGACCGGCGGGGCGGCCGCGGAGCCGGTGTTCATCGAGTGGACCCGGGCCGGCGGCGTGCCGAACGAGGACTTCCTGGACGAGCTCCGGCAGCGCGTCCCGGCCGACGCCGAGCTGCTCTTCCTCTGCCGGTCCGGGGCCCGCTCCGTCGCGGCGGCAGGGGCTGCGACGGCGGCGGGGTTCACCGTCTACAACGTGCTGGACGGCTTTGAGGGCCAGCCGGATGAGGCCGGCGTCCGCCGCGTCAACGGCTGGAAAAACGTGGGCCTGCCGACCGACGGGACCCGCACCGCATGAGTTTCAATCCCGAGGCCGCGGACTGGAGCCCGGACACCCAGGCCGTCCGTGGCGGCCTGGACCGGACCGGCTTCCAGGAAACCACCGAGCCGATCTTCCTCAACTCCGGCTTCGTCTACGAATCCGCCGCCGCCGCGGAGCGGGCCTTCACCGGCGAGGACGAGCGGTTCGTTTACTCCCGCTACGGTAACCCCTCGGTGGCCACCTTCCAGGAGCGGCTCCGCCTGCTCGAGGGCACCGAGGCGTGCTTCGCGACGGCGTCGGGCATGTCCGCGGTGTTCACCGCTCTCGGCGCGCTGCTTGGGGCCGGTGACCGGGTGGTCGCCGCCCGGTCCCTGTTCGGGTCCTGCTTCGTGATCCTGAACGAGATCCTGCCGCGCTGGGGCGTGGAGACCGTCTTCGTCGACGGCCCGGACCTCGACCAGTGGCGTGACGCGCTCTCGACGCCGGCCACGGCCGTGTTTTTCGAGTCGCCGTCGAACCCGATGCAGGAGATCGTGGACATCGCCGCCGTGAGCGGGCTGGCGCACGCCGCCGGCGCCACCGTGGTGGTGGACAACGTCTTCGCCACCCCGCTGCTGCAGCGCTGCACGGACTTCGGCGCGGACGTGGTGGTCTACTCCGGCACAAAGCACATTGACGGCCAGGGCCGGGTGCTGGGCGGCGCGATCCTGGGCAGCAAGGAGTTCATCGAGGGCCCGGTCCGGCAACTGATGCGCCACACCGGACCCGCGCTGTCCGCCTTCAACGCCTGGGTGCTGACCAAGGGCCTGGAAACCATGTCGCTGCGGGTCAACCACGCCTCCGCCTCGGCGTTGCGGCTGGCAGAGTGGCTTGAGGCGCAGCCGGCCGTGACCTGGGTGAAGTACCCGCTCCTGGCCTCCCACCCGCAGCACGAGCTGGCCGCCAAGCAGATGAAGTCCGGCGGGACGGTGCTGACATTCGAGCTGGCTTCCCCGGCCGGCCGGTCCGCCAAGGATGCCGCCTTCGAGCTGCTGGACGGGCTGCGGATCATCGACATCTCCAACAACCTGGGCGACTCGAAGTCTCTGATCACGCACCCTGCCACCACCACGCACCGGGCCATGGGTCCGGAGGGGCGGGCCGCTATCGGGTTGAGCGACGGCGTGGTGCGGCTCTCCGTCGGACTGGAGGACGCGGAGGACCTGATCCGGGACCTTGGCCAGGCGCTGGCGCGGATCCAGTAATCCCCGGCGGCGGCGTGGAACGTACGGCCTAGTAGCGGCGGACGGGTGCCAGTGCCGGCAGCGGACCGGTAGCGGTGCCGGCGTCGGGCACGTCCCCGCCGACCGTGGTCCGCACCGCCTCGCCGACGACGGCGCCGAGGCCGGCACGGCGTTGCAGCTCCGCCCCGGTGCCCTCCGCCAGAATCCTGGCCACCCCGGCGCGCACCAGGCCGAGCTCGCCCTGGTCCGCCAGGACCGGGGCGAGGTAGTCCACCAGGGCGTTCACCACCTCGGCCGCGGGGCGGGGCCGGAAAGTCCCGAAGTCCAGCAGCTCGGAGGACAGCCCGCAGTTGCTCGCCTGCCAGGCCGCCATCCGCAGGAGCACCGTCGGCACCGGCGCCGGGTCCACGCCGTCGTACCACTCGCGCGAGGCGGTCTCCACCAGCGCCCGCACCAGCACGGCCAGCAGCGCCGCGTCCTCCGCGCGCAGGCACACGTCCGCCACCCGGATCTCCACGGTGGGATGGTTCCGGGCCAGCCGCGCGTCGAAGTACACCATGCCCTCATCGAAGAGCACGCCGCTGTCCAGCAGCCGCGACACCACCCTGCGGTAGGCCGCATGGCTGCCGAAGACCATCGTCGGACCGGCAGCCGGCCAGCGGTTCCAGGCTTGGGTGCGGTAGCTCTCGAACCCCGTTTCCATCCCGTTCCAGTACGGGGAGTTGGCGCTGAGGGCGATCAGCACAGCCAGCTTGTCCCGGATCCGGTCCAGCACCGCCACCCCCTCCTCGGGCGAGTCGATGGCGGCGTGTACGTGCAGCCCGCAGGTGAGCTGCTCCTGGACGGTGAGGCCGAACCGCCGCTGCATCGTGGCGTAGCGCAGTTTGGGGGTGGTGTGGGTGGGTGCGGCCAGCGGCGAGGTGGCCAGTGCCGCGACCCGGGCGCCGTGCACCCGGGCGGCGTCGTCGGCGGTCCGGCGGGCCCGACGAATCTGCCGCAGCAGGGCGTCATGCTCCCGGCACGGCAGCGTCTGGGTTTCGATCTGTTCGAGCTTGAGCTCGAAACTGAAGCCGGAATGGCCGTCGCCGGTCTCCGGGTCCCGGACGAGCCCGCGCAGCATGGCGTCCGCGAGCGCCAGCGGCACCCCGCTGACGGGGTCCACGATCAGCAGTTCCTCTTCGACGCCGAAGGTGCGCATACCCCATTGTGCGCCGGGGGTCTTTAGTCCTGGAAGTACTCGATCTTCGCGCCGATGGTGTTCAGCCGCTCGGCCAGATCCTCGTACCCGCGCTCGATCACGTAGATGTTGCGCAGCTCGGACACGCCCCGGGCGGCCAGCATGGCCAGCAGCAGGCAGGCGGCAGGGCGGAGGGCCGGCGGGCACCCCACCTCGGCGGCGCGCCACTTGGTGGGGCCGTTGACGTAGATCCGGTGCGGGTCCAGCAACTGCACCTGCGCGCCGAGCCGGTTCAGCTCGGTCAGGTAGATGGCGCGGTTCTCGTAGACCCAGTCGTGGATCATGGTCTGGCCCTGCGCGTTGGCGGCGATCACGGCGAAGAACGGCAGGTTGTCGATGTTCAGGCCCGGGAACGGCATGGGGTGGATCTTGTCCTCGGGTGCCTTCAGCTCGGAGGGCCGGGTGGTGACATCCACCAGCCGGGTCCGGCCGTTGCGCGCCACGTATTCGGCGGAGACCTCCAGCCGCTGGCCCATCTGCTCCAGGGTGGCCAGTTCGATCTCCATGAACTCGATCGGCACGCGGCGGATGGTGACCTCGGAGTTGGTCACGATGCCGGCCGTGATCAGGCTCATCGCCTCGATCGGGTCCTCGGAGGGGAAGTACTCGATGTCCACGTCCACCGCGGGCCGGCCGACGATCTTCAGCGTGGTGGTCCCGACGCCGTCGATCTCCACGCCCAGGCGCTGCAGGTAGAAGCAGAGGTCCTGGACCATGTAGTTGGGGCTGGCATTGCGGATGACCGTGGTGCCGCGGCGGTGGGCGGCGGCCATGATGGCGTTCTCGGTGACCGTGTCGCCCCGCTCGCTGAGAACGAAGGAGCGGTTCTCGCCGTCGGCGGGCGGCGCCTGGACGGTGTAGAAGCCGGAAGTCGCCTCCACGCGGAGGCCGAACTGGCGCAGCGCCTGCATGTGCGGCTCCACGGTCCGGGTGCCCAGGTCGCAGCCGCCGGCGTAGGGGAGCCGGTACTCGGCGGACTCGTCCAGGAGCGGGCCCAGCAGCATGATGACGCTGCGGGTGCGGCGGGCGGCGTCGACGTCCATGCCGTCGAGGTCCAGGACGGCGGGGCGGCGGATCTGCAGGTCGGTGGCGTTCAGCCAGGTGCACTCGACGCCGATGCTGGTCAGCACCTCGACGATCCGGTTGACCTCCTCGATCCGGGCCAGCCGGCGCAGTACCGTGGTGCCGCGGTTGATCAGGCTGGCGCAGAGCAGGGCGACGCCGGCGTTCTTGCTGCTGTTGACGTCCACGGCGCCGGAGAGGGTGTGGCCGCCCTCCACGCGCAGGTGGGTCATCTGGGGCCGGCCCACCTTGACGATGGTGCGGCCGAAGATGGACTCCAGGCGCTGGATCATCTTCAGGCTCAGGTTCTGCTTGCCCTGTTCCATCCGGGCGACGGCGCTCTGGCTGGTGCCAAGCTCTGCGGCAAGCTTGCCCTGGGTCCAGCCCTTTTCGCCGCGTGCGTCCTTGAGGACCGTGCCGAGGTGTTCTGCAGTGGGAAGCGTCATACCCAAGAAATATCACACATGAGTTACCGACCACCTCCGGATGCGCTTCAAAGCGCGTAACGTCACACCCCTAGTCGGATGGTGCGATAACCCTAAGCATCACTGCTGGCCGAGGAACACCATGTTCCAGGTTCCCGCGGCGACGGCGGCGGCTACCGCTGACGCCGCGATCACAACGCCGCCCAGGACCACCCACACGTCGAGTCCGGTGAAGCGCGCCTGCCGGGCCCAGGTCCGCCGGGCACCGCCGAAGCCGCGCGCCTCCATGGTCACCGCCAGCCGCGAGGCCCGCCGGACGGCCTGGACCAGCAACCCGAAGCTTTGCCCCAGCATGGCCCGGGCCCGCTGCGCCGGGCTGCCGTGCGAGCCCACGCCGCGGGCCCGCCGGGCCATCCCGATGGTCTGCCATTCCTCCGCCATGAGTCCCACCAGCCGCATCGCGGCGAGCGTGCCCAGCACAAACCGGTGCGGCAGCTTCGCCTGCTGCGCGAGGGCGTCGGCCAGGTCTGTGGGGTCGGTGCAGCTCATGAGCAGCACGGCCGGCAGCGCGATCGCCAGGCCGCGGAGCAGGAAGCCGAGGCCCAGCTGGAGTGATCCCTCGCTGATGGACCAGATCCCCACGTCCAGCAGGATCCGGCCCCGGTCCGGGGCGAGGATGGCGGTGCTCCAGCCGCCCAGGGCAGCGGCCAGGATCAACGGCCAGCCGCGGCGCCAGAGCAGGGCGGGGGTGAGCCCGGCCAGCGGGAAGAGCAGCACCTCGAAGACCAGCGCCACGGACGCGGAGACCCAGTCGATGGACAGGGCCAGCGCCACGGTGACCAGCACGACGCCGGAGAACTTTGCCAGAGGGTTGGCGCGGGCCAGCAGGGCGCGGTTTCCCTCCAGGGTCAGGGCTTCCCTCATGCCGCCGACCCCTGCAGCTTGAGCTCGTCGCCGCCGAGGACGTCGCTGAATTCGGCGTCGTGGGTGACGGAGACGACGGCGGTGCCGGCGTCCAGGAGTTCGGAGAGGAAGGAGGCAAGCTCGGCCCAGGTGTTGGCGTCCTGGCCAAACGTGGGTTCGTCCAGGACCAGGACCTGCGGGTGGGCGGCCAGCACGGTGGCCACGGACAGGCGCCGCTTCTCGCCGCCGGAGAGGGTGTAGGGGTTGGCGTCCACCAGGTCCCGCAGCCGCAGCCGCTCCAGCAGTTCGTCCACCCGGTCCGCGCCGCGGCCCAGCTGCCGCGGCCCGAAGGTCAGTTCGTCCAGCACCCGGCCGGTCACGAACTGGTGTTCGGGTTCCTGGAAGACCGTGCCGATCCGCGGGATCAGCTGCTGCGCCTTCCAGGCATAGGGGTCGATGCCCGCGCCGGCGCTGAGGTCGGTGGTGGCGGACACGGTCCCGGCCACCGGGGCCAGCAGCCCGGCGAGGGTCAGGGCGAAGGTCGATTTCCCGGCGCCGTTGGGCCCGGTGATGGTGAGCGCGCGCCCCGCACGGACCTGCGCGGCGATACCCTCCTGCACCGGCACGGGCGGCACGGCGCGGAAGCGGGTCCGCAGGCCGCCCCGGCGGGGACGGTCGCGGGACACGGCCAGGGATTCTGCGGTCAGCAGCAGGCGGCCCGCCTCGAAGCCGTGCCCCGGACCCTGTCCGGCGCCGCCGGTGCTCCGGGCGCGGGTGGCCGGCACGTGGCCCGGGACCCAGACCCCGGCGGCGATCAGCATCTCCCGCGCCTCGGCCAGCACCCGGTCCGGCGGCCCGTCCAGCAGTACGGCGGCGTCGCCCGCGCTGCCGGGCTGCAGCACCACGATCCGGTCCACCAGGTCCTTCCACACGGAAACCCGGTGTTCCACCACCACCAGGGTGGCGCCGGTCCGGTCCAGGCAGCGGCCCACGGCGTCGCGGACCTCCAGCACACCGGCGGGGTCGAGGTTCGCGGTGGGTTCGTCCAGAAGCAGCAGCCCGGGCCGCATCGCGAGGATGCCGGCCAGGGCCAGCCGCTGCTTCTGCCCGCCGGAGAGCGCCGACGTCGGGTGCCCCAGGGGCAGGGAACCGAGCCCGACGTCGTCGAGCGCCTCCCCCACCCGGGCCCAGATCTCCGCGGGCGGGACGGCGAGATTCTCCGCCCCGAACGCGACATCGTCGCCCACGCGGGAGAGCACCACCTGGGTCTCCGGGTCCTGCTGCACCAGCCCGGCGCGACCCCGCCGGTCCCGGGGCGGGGCCCCGTCGATCAGCAGGCTGCCGCTCTCGTCGGCGTCGTCGGCATCCGCGTCCGCGCCGCCGCCCTCGCCGAGCACCCCGGCGAGGGCGTGCAGCAGAGTGGATTTGCCGGCGCCGGAGGGCCCCAGCAGCAGGACCCGTTCGCCCGGGCTGATGTCCAGGTCCAGTCCGCTGATGGCGGGCCGGGACCGCCCGGCGTGCCGCCAGCCCCAGCCGCGGGCGGTGACCGCGGCGGGGCGGACGTCGTCGGCGTTCATGCGCGCGGTGTCAGGAGAAGACGGGTTCGGTGGCCGCCTTGCGGGAGGCGAAGGAGGCCAGCACCCCGGTCCGGGCCAAACCGCGGGTGGCGATCCAGGCCAGGCCGCCGGCGATCACGGCACCGGAGATGGCGCAGAAGACGATGTAGGCGGCCTTGTCCGCGGCCTCGAAGGCGATGTTCCAGCCCCAGGGCAGGAAGCAGTCGTTCAGGCCGCAGAAGAGGCCCGCGCCGGCGCCGGCGAGCAGGGAGACGGGGAGGTTGAACTTGCTGTAGCGGAAGGCGGCGAAGACCAGCTCCGCGCCGAGGCCCTGCAGGATGCCCGAGATCAACACGGTGGTGCCGTACTGGGAGCCCATGATCAGCTCGCCGGTGGCGGCGACGGCCTCGCAGAACAGTGCGGCGCCGGGCTTGCGGACCACCAGCATGCCGAGCACCGCGGGGATCATCCAGCCGCCGGCGTAGAGGCCGGTCAGGGGCGGGTAGACGGCGGTGAGCGGGACGGACACCACGTTGGAGCCCTGGTCCCAGGCCCAGAAGATGACGCCGCCGGCGATCGCGATCAGCGCCGCCAGGACAATGTCGACCACGCGCCAGCTCTTTTTGCCGGCCGCTGTGGTGCGGGGGGTGGAAATATCGGTCATGTCGTCCTCCTGAGGTACAGGAGGGGAGGGTATTCCGGCCACGGCGGCCGCTGCCGCGTGTTCCGGACACCCTGAGAACTCGACTCCCTTGCGCCGGTACTAACCGGATCAGGTTCGAGGGTCTGCGGCTGTCCGCACTCTCAGCGCCCACCTACGGTTTCCGGATTCCTCCGGAAGGGTCCGACGGCGGCGCTCCCCTGTCGTTATGAATGTCGCCCGTGTGGGCTGGCCCAGTTTACACCCGCGCCGCCGGGGCCCGCCTCCCCTCCCTGCCGAGCCGGATCAGCACGATCCCGGCCGCCAGGAACCACGCCCACATCAGGAGGCCGTAGCCGCCGTAGAGCGCCGGGACGAGGTACCGCAGCGCCTCCGCGAGCAGCCCCAGGGCACCGGCGCCGATGCCCAGCCAGCCCACCGCCCGGGAGAGCCCTGCCCGCACCATGGCCACGGACATGAGGAGGATGCCCGCCGCGGAAAGCACCCCGGCGACGGCGGGTGTGTTGTTCTCGGCGATCACCGCCTCGGCGGCGGCGCTGATCCGCTGCCGCGCGGCGTCGTCGGCCGCCCCGGCGTACCGGTCGCTGAGGTAGACCAGCACCAGAGAGCCGCGGCTGGTAACCGGGATGGCGAGGATCAGCGCCCAGGACAGCCCGCCCACCAGGGCGCCGCCCAGCGCCAGGCCCCGTGCCAGTCCCTCTGCCGCCGGAGCGCACGCCAGGAACAGCGCAGCGAAGACGGGCACCGCCAGGATGTTCGGGACCGTCCAAAGCAGCTGCTCGGCGACGTAGACGGGCTTGTTGCGGGCGATGAACTCCAGCGTCGGCACGGCCCCGTCGACCGGCGGCGGCGCGATGAAGTCCAGCACAAGGGCCAGCACCAGCAGCACCACGAACGCGATCGAGCAGCAGCCGGCCGCCAGCTGGAACGGCGCCCAGGGTGCGCTCCGGTCTCTGTCCATGCCCGACGGTAGGCCGGGCGGCGCGCGGCGGACAGGGGCGTCCGCCCCGGACCGGTGTGCCAGTAGGCTAGGGGCAGTCCTGTTTCCACCCGCAAGGAGCACGAAATGAACATTGTCATCAAACTGCTCGGCACCGGCATCAGCCTGGTCGCCGGTCTCGTCGGCACCAAGCTCGTGGACACCGTCTGGGAGAAGACCACCGGCAACAAGCCGCCGAAGGGCCACGACGACGACGTCCCCACCACGCTGCGCCAGGCCCTGACCTTCGCGCTGATCTCGGCCTCGGTGAGCGCCGTCATCCAGGTCCTCGCCAACCGCGGCACGCAGCGGGCCATCACGCGCTTCGCCAAGACCCAGGACATCGTCTAGGCGCACCGCACCACCGGACTCCGACGGGGAGTCCCCCGGGCATCAGTCCCGGCGGGGCTCCCCGTCCTCGTTGAAGCCGCGTTCCCCGGCGGCCTGCTGCACCACCGCTTCGAGCTCATCCGCGCTCAGCAGCTCCGGGTGGAGATGCTTGGTGCGGTAGCCGGCGCGGCCCACCATGTGCGCGGAGACCGGGACGGTCAGCAGCTGGAAGATCCACGCAACCACCAGCACCGGCCACACCCACCAGGTGCGCATCTGCAGGCCCACGGCGCACAGCAGCACGAACAGGCCCAGGACCTGCGGCTTGGTGGCGGCGTGCATCCGGCTCATCAGGTCCGGGAAGCGGAGCAGGCCGATCGCGGCGCCGAGGGACATCAGCGCACCCACCACCATGAACACGGCGGACACGGCGTCGATCACAGTATCCCCGGAGACGGTCTCAGGATTCATGGGGGTGCCTCCTGCGGTCGGCTACGAAGCGGGCCACTGTCACGGACCCGACGAAGCCGATGATCGAGATCGCCACCAGCAGCATCAGGTTGTTCAGGTGCCGGTTGACGGCCATGTCGATGCACAGCGCGGCGCCCAGGATGGCCAGCAGCACGTCGGTGGCGAGCACGCGGTCCAGCAGCGAAGGCCCTCGGGCGATCCGGATGATGGCGCCGCCCGCCGCGAGGGACAGAATCACGGCGGTCACGGCCAGGACGATCGGCATCATGCGGCTGCCTCCTGTTTGAGAGCGGAAACTTCCTCCGGGGAGCCCATGATCCGGATCAGGCCGGCCTCGGTGTCCCGGACTTCCTTGCGGAGCCTGGCGGCGTCCTCGGCGTCGCGGACGTTGATGCCGTGGATATAGAGCGTGGACGTACCCCTGTCCACCTCCACGACCAGGGAGCCCGGAATCAGCGATATGACGTGGCCGGTGGCGGTGACCAGGAGATCCGAGTGGCTGCGGAGCGGGACCGCGACGATGGCGCTGACCACCCGGGGCCCGCGCACCACGGCGAGGTAGAGCAGCTGGAAGCTCGCCGCGACCACCTTGCCGAGGAACACCAGGCCAAAGGGGACGGCGCGCAGCACGTTGAACCGTCCCCCCAATTCCACCGGCGGCAGGTAGAACAACCGGGCCACGAACACAGCGATCAGCGCCCCGAAGAGCAGGTTGCCGGCGCTGAAGTCCTGCCAGAGGGCGCCCCAGACGATCACCAGCCAGACCAGCAGCGGCAGTTCCTGGCGCAGCGAGATCCGTTTGCGGGTCATTTGCCGCCTCCCTGGGCCACGGGCTGCGGTGGGGCCGGGACCGTGACCTCGTCACCGAGCACCGCGTGGATGTAGGAGGACCGGTCCAGCATCTCGGCCGCGGACTGGCCGGAGAGGCGGAACAGCGGCCCGGCGAACACCGTCAGGGCCACGCCGAGGATGACCAGCGCCAGCGTGGAACCGACCATGGTGCGCGGCAGCAGGCTCACCGAGTGGCGAGCGGAGGATGAGCCGGTCCCGTGGGACTCCCCGCCCGGGGCGGCGAGCAGCACCGGGTCCGGGTGCTCGGCGTCCTCGGGCTTGCGCCAGAAGGCGCGGTTCCAGACGCGGGCGATGGCCAGCAGGGTCAGCAGGCTGGTCAGGACGCCGCCGGCCACCAGCGCGTACGCCAGCGGGGTGCCGAGCAGGACGCCGGCCTGCAGCAGGCCCAGTTTGCCCAGGAAGCCGGAGAGCGGAGGGATCCCGGCGAGGTTCATGGCCGGGATGAAGAACAGCACGGCCAGCAGCGGGGAGAGCTTGGCCAGGCCGGCCACCCGGTCCACGGAGGAGCTGCCGGCGCGGCGTTCAATCAGCCCGGTGACCAGGAAGAGGCTGGTCTGGATGGTGATGTGGTGCGCCACGTAGAACACCGCGGCGCCCAGGCCGGCCACCGAGGACATCGCCAGCCCGAACACCATATAGCCGATGTGGCTGACCAGGGTGAAGGAGAGCAGACGTTTGATGTCGCTTTGCGCGAGCGCACCCAGAATCCCCACCACCATAGTCAGCAGCGCCACCACCATCAGCGGCTGGTTGAAGGTGTCGCCGGGGAAGAGCAGCGTCTCGGTGCGGACGATCGCGTAGACGCCCACCTTGGTGAGCAGGCCGGCGAACACCGCCGTAACCGGGGCGGGGGCGGTCGGGTAGGAGTCGGGCAGCCAGAAGGAGAGCGGGAAGACGGCGGCCTTGATCCCGAACGCCACGAGCAGCAGCACGTGCAGCAGGTTCCGGGTGCCCTGGTCCAGGTCCCCCAGCTTCATGGCCAGGTCCGCCATGTTGATGGTGCCGGTGGCGCCGTAGATCATCGCGATGGCGATTAGGAACAGCACCGAGGAGACCACGGAGACCACCACATAGGTCACGCCGGCGCGGATCCGGGGGCCGGTGCCGCCGAGGGTCATCAGCACGTAGCTGGCCGTCAGCAGGATCTCGAAGCCCACGTAGAGGTTGAACAGGTCTCCGGAGAGGAAAGCGTTGGACACCCCGGCCACCAGGATCAGGTAGGTGGGGTGGAAGATCGAGACCGGGGCGTCACTGTCGCCGTCGGCCATGCCCTGCCCGGTCGCATAGACCAGCACGGCCAGGCTGACGGCGGAGGAGACCACCAGCATCAGCGAGGAGAACTGGTCCACCACCAGCACGATCCCCCACGGCGGCAGCCAGCCGCCGATGCTCACCGCCGCCGTGCCGCCCTCCCAGACGGAGGCCAGCAGCCAGCACTCAAGCAGCAGGGTCAAGGAGAGCAGCGCGATGCTGACCGTCCGCTGCGCCCGGGAGTGCCGGATCAGCAGGAAGGTCAGGGCGGCGCCCAGGATGGGGAGGACGACGGCGAGCGGGGCAAAGCTGGCGATGTTCACTCGGACCCTCCTTCCTGGTTCGGGGCGGTGGTGCGGGAGCCGGGCCGTTCCTCGGCCGCGGCTTCGCTGGCCGGCATCTGCCGGGCGCCGGCCAGGATGGTCCCGCCGGCGTCGGGCTCGACGGCGGGCAGCGGGAATTCGGAGGTTTCCTCGGGGATGACGGCGTCGTCCTCGGCGTCGAAGCTGGGCGTCTCGGCAACCCGGAGGTCCTCGGCGTCGTCCTGGATCTCATCCTGCCGGGCCAGCACCCAGGTGCGGTAGATGATGCCGAGCATGAACGCGGTCACGGCGAAGGAAATCACGATCGAGGTGAGGATCAACGCCTGCGGCAGCGGGTCGCTGTAGGCGCCGGGATCGGTGTCCTTGGCGAACAGCGGGGCCAGGCCGGCGTATCCGCCCGTGGTGAGGATGAGCAGGTTGGTGGCGTTCGCCAGCAGCATCAGGCCCAGCAGCACCCGGGTGAGGCTGCGCTCCAGGAGCAGGTAGATGCCGCAGGCGTACAGCACCCCCATCACGGTCAGCAGGGTCAGGTTGACGCTCATGCATTCCCCCCGGGGGTGGTTCCGGCGGCCGCGTCCGACTGCTCTTCGAAGTGTTCGTCGATTTCGGCGCCGAGGCTGCGGAGCACGTCCAGGGCCAGGCCGACGACGACGATGTAGACGCCGATGTCGAAGATGGTGGAGGTGACGAACTTGATGTCACCGAAGACCGGGAGCCAGAGCTGGACGATGGCGCTTTGGAAGACCTCGCCGCCCAGGAGCAGCGGCGCCACCCCGGACACGGCCGCCGTCGCCAGGCCGATACCCAGCAGCGCGCCGGCGCTCAGCGGCGCGGCCTCGCGCAGCTCGAACCGGCCGCCGGCCAGGTAGCGGATGGTCAGCGCCAGCCCGGCCATCAGGCCGCCGGCGAAGCCGCCGCCGGGCAGGTTGTGCCCGGCCAGCAGCAGGTAGATGGAGAAGACGATCATCGAGTGGAACACCAGGCGGGTCACCACCTCGAAGATGATGGAACGCCGCTCGGGGGCGAGGGTCCGGCCGGCCACCAGCCAGGCGTCCTTGGTGGACGCCGCGAACCGGCGGCTCAGGGCCAGCGCGGCGCCGTCGCGGCTGTGCGCGGGGGCGGCCAGGCGGCCCACCGTGCCCTCGTCGACCGACCCGGAGGACCGGATCCGGTCGCCGCGGCCGCGGACGAAGATGAGGCTGGCGACGCCGGTGGCGGCAAGGGCCAGCACGGAGATCTCGCCGAAGGTGTCCCAGGCCCGGATGTCCACCAGGGTGACGTTGACGACGTTGAGCCCGCCGCCGCCGTCGTAGGCCAGCCGCGGGAAGTCGAGCGAGACCGGCGTGGCGACCCGGGCGCCGAGGGCGTAGATCGCCACGAAGATCATGGTCAGGCCGAAGCCGGCGCCGATGATGATCCGGACCACCCGGTACCGGCCGCCGGTGCGGTCCCGGAGTTCGGCCGGGAGGCTGCGCATGGCCAGCACGAACGCCACCAGGATGATGGTTTCCACCAGCATCTGGGTCAGTGCGAGGTCCGGGGCGCCCTGCAGTGCGAACATCAGGGCGATGCCGTAGCCGGTGACGGAGACCATCAGGACGGCCAGGAACCGCTTGTTGGCGCGGACCGCGGCGAGGGCGCCGACCACGATGCCGGCTCCGGCCACCAGTTGCAGCGGGGACCCCGGGTCGATGACGTAGAGGTCCGCCGGGAGGGGCTTGCCCGCGAGCAGGATGGCGGTCAGCGGGAGCAGGAAGGCCACGCTGAGGATGACGGCCAGGTAGAAGTAGAGCGAACCGCGCTGGGTGCGGCCGGTGACCCACACGGCGGCGTCGTCGAGCGCTCCGATGGTCTGCTGGTAGGCGCGGTCGCCGTTGATCCAGCCCGGGACCAGCTCCTGGGCCCGGGCGACGGCGCCGCGGCCGTAGTACATCGCCAGTCCGAGGGCGAAGGTCACGGCGGTCAGGCCCAGAGCGGGCGTGATGCCGTGCCAGAGGGCGAGGTGCCCGGCGTCGGGGGCGTCCTCGCCGGCGAACAGTGCGGCGTAGGGCTGGATCCAGCCGTCCACCGGCGCGGGCCACAGCCCGTAGGCGACGGTGAGGAAGGCCAGGACCGCGGGGGCGGCCAGGAAGGCGGGCTTGATGGCCTTGAACCGGGTGACCGGGACGCCGTCCTTGACCGCGAACGCGCCCCAGAGGAAGCGCGCGCTGTAGGCGAAGGTCAGGATCGACCCGATGACGACGCCGGCCAGGACCACCAGTCCCCAGGGGCCGGTCCCGGCGTGGTGCACGAAGGCCTCGAAGACGGATTCCTTGGCCACGAACCCGGCCAGCGGGGGCACGCCGGCCATCGAGGCGGCGCCGATCACGGCCACGACGCCGAGCGCCCGGGAGGACTGGAACACGCCGGAGAGCTTGCGGATGTCGCGGGTGCCGGCCTGGTGGTCGATGATGCCGACCACCAGGAACAGGGTGGCCTTGAAGAGCCCGTGGGCCAGCAGCAGGGCGATCCCGGCCAGGGCGGCGTCCGGCTGGCCGAGGCCCACCACCATGCTCAGGAAGCCGAGCTGGCTGACGGTGCCGTAGGCGAGGATGAGTTTGATGTCCGTCTGGCGCAGCGCCCGGTAGCCGCCCACCAGCATGGTGGCCAGGCCCAGGCCCAGCACCACCGGCAGCCAGGTGTCCGTCCCGGCGAACCCGGGCGCCAGCCGTGCCACGAGGTAGATGCCGGCCTTCACCATCGCCGCGGCGTGCAGGTACGCGCTGACCGGGGTGGGGGCCGCCATGGCGCCCGGCAGCCAGAAGTGGAAGGGCACCAGCGCCGACTTGGTGATGGCCCCCACCAGCACCAGCACGACGGCGGTGGACACCGCCGGCGCGGCCGGGCCGGCCACCAGCTCCGGTGCCTGCTGCAGCAGGGCCGAGATCCGGTAGGTGCCGGCGAAGGATCCGAGCATGATCAGGCCCACCAGCATGGCCAGGCCGCCGGCGGTGGTGACGATCAGGGCCTGCAGCGCGGAGCGGCGGGCGGCCAGACGGGTCCGGGCGTAGCCGATCAGCAGGTAGGACAGGACGGTGGTGAGCTCCCAGAAGATGAACATGAGGAGCAGGTCGTCCGCGGTGACCAGCCCGAACATCGCCCCGGCGAAGGCCAGCAGCTGCGCCCCGAAGCCGCCCAGGTTGCTGTCCTTGTTCTTGAAGTACCGGGCGCAGTAGACCAGGACCAGCGCGCCGACGCCCAGGATCAAGAGGGACATCACCCAGGCCAGGGCATCCATCCGGAAGGCCAGCTCCAGGCCGAGGTCGGGAATCCAGGGGACCAGCACGGCGGGGGCGTCCGGGCCCGCGTACACTGCGTCGTGCTGCAGGATCAGCCAAAGGAACGAGCCCGCGGGGACCGCCGCCAGTGCGTAGAACGCATTCCTGCCCGCCCGCCGGAAGAGAAACGGCGCCACGAGAGCCACAGCGAAGTGCACGGCTAGGACTGTGATCACTGGTATCTCCGCAACGTCAGGAATTCGGTTATCAAAAAGTTGGAGCAGGCGGCGCATGTGGTTAGGTTCAGTCCGAACAGTTTACCAAGCGTGTACAAATTCTTTTCTGTCCGTTTCATCCCGGTCGGGGCCGCGGGGACGGCTAACATCAGGGCTATGAATTCCGCCACCGCTCCCGAGGCCGCACCGGCGTCCGAACTTGATTCCGGACGCCAGCCCGCCGGGAGGGGACGCATCCTGGCCTGGGCCGCGTGGGACTGGGGCTCCGCCGCGTTCAACGCCGTGATGACGACCTTCGTCTTCACCGTGTACCTGACGTCCAAGGCCTTCGGCGGCGAGGACGAGGCCTCCGCGGTCCTCGGCACCGCCCTGGCCATCGCCGGCGCCGCTATCGCGGTGCTCGCCCCGGTCACCGGACAGCGGTCCGACGCCGGCGGCCGCCGCAAGCTCTGGCTGGGCGTGAACACCGCCGCCGTGGCGCTGCTTACGGGGCTGTGCTTCTTTGTCTTCCCGCGGCCGGAATTCCTGCTGTTGGGGGTCACCCTGATCGCCCTCGGCAACATTTTCTTCGAGTTCGCCGGCGTCAATTACAACGCCATGCTCGCCCAGATTTCGACGCCGGCCAATATCGGGAAAATCAGCGGCTTCGGTTGGGCCTCGGGCTATCTCGGCGGCATCGTGGCGCTGTTGATCGTCCTGCAGCTGTTCGTCCAGCCGAGCATCGAGTGGTTCGGCGCCTCCACCGAGGACAGCCTGAACATCCGGCTGGTCGCCGTCTTCTCGGCGCTTTGGCTGCTGGTCTTCGCCGTCCCGGTCATGGTCGCCGTGCCCGAGGTGCCCATCGCGCGGCAGGACAGGCTGGGCTTCTTCGCCTCCTATGGACTGCTGGCACGCCGGATCAAGGACATCTACCGGACCAGCCCGCACACCATCTACTTCCTGCTGGCCAGCGCCATCTTCCGCGACGGCCTCGCCGCCGTGTTTACTTTCGGCGGGGTGATCGCCGCCGGCACCTTCGGCTTCGACCTCAAGCAGGTTATCTTTTTCGCCGTCTTCGGCAACGTCGTCGCCGCTGTTGGCGCACTCGTGGGCGGACTACTCGACGACCGGTCCGGCCCCAAAGCGGTCATCATCGGCTCCCTGGCGGGCCTGCTGGTGGCTGGCACCGCGCTGCTGATCCTGGGCAACGGGACATATTCCTTCTTCGGCATATCCTGGTCCGGCAGCATGACCTTCTGGGTCTTCGGCCTGTTCCTCTGCCTCTTCGTAGGGCCCGCCCAGTCTTCCTCCCGCGCCTATCTGGCCCGGCTGGCCCCCACCGGGGAGACCGGTGAGCTGTTCGGGCTCTATGCCACCACCGGCAGAGCCGTGAGCTTCCTCGCCCCGGCCCTGTTCACCCTCTGCATCACCATCGCCACGCCCCTTGTGGCCCCGGGCCAGGCGCAGCGCTGGGGCATCGTCGGGATCATGGTGGTGCTGCTCGCCGGTCTGCTGGTGCTGCTGCCGGTAAAGTCCCCGGGCAAGACGGGCATCGCCGTCGTTCCTTTCCGCTAGGCGGTCCCGCCGGCCGAGGCGTTGAACCCGGCCCCAAAACCGGGCGCGGCCACTAGGCTGGTGGCATGAACGTGGATGAGACCGAACTTCCCGGACTGGGCCGGCGCAAGGATTTCATGACCGCCTCGGGGCGCCGGATCGGCGTCGTCGAATACCGCGAGGGGCAGACCGAGCTCATCGTCTCCACCTGGGACGACCCGGACACCTGCCAGGCCTCGATTCCCCTCACCGCGGACGAGGCAGCCGCCCTGGGCAACCTGCTCGGCGGGCAGCGGCTGGCCATGCAGCTCTCCGAGGCCCACCGTGAGGTTCCCGGCATTGTCACCCGGCAGTTCTCCATCGCGGCCGATTCGCCGTTCCAGAACCAGCCGATGGGCAAGGCCTGCATCCGGACCCGCAGCGGCGCCTCGATCGTGGCGATCATGCGCGAGGGGGAGGTGCTCCCCTCCCCCGGGCCCGACGTCGTGCTCCACCCCGGCGACCTGCTGGTGGCCGTCGGCACCCAGGAGGGCCTGGACACCGCGGCCTCCATCCTGCGCAACGGATAAGCCGTGGATGCCCTCGCCGTGACCCTGATCGAGCTGGGGGCCGTCGTGTTCTGCCTCGGCCTGCTGGCGAGGCTGGCCGGGCGGATCGGCATGTCCCCCATCCCGCTGTACCTGGTCGGCGGCTTGTTCTTCGGCGCGGGCGGGCTGGTCAAGCTCGAGGGCATGCACGAGTTCGCGCACCTTTCCAGCGAGATCGGCGTCATCCTTCTCCTGCTCATGCTCGGCCTGGAATATACGGCGGCCGAGCTGGTCACCGGATTGCGCCGTTCCTGGCAGGCGGGCGTGCTGGACCTGGTTCTGAACTTCGTCCCCGGTGCGGGCCTGGCGCTGATGCTGGGCTGGGGCGTGGTGGGGGCCATGGTGATGGGCGGTGTGACCTACATTTCCTCCTCCGGGATCGCCGCGAAGGTGATCACGGACCTGGGCCGGATCGGCAACCGCGAGACGCCGGTGATCCTGTCCATTCTGGTCTTCGAGGACCTGGCCATGGCCGTGTACCTCCCCGTCCTGACGGCCACCCTGGCCGGGGTGAGCCTCCTGGTGGGGCTGCAGACCGTGGGGATCTCGCTCGCCGTCGTCACCCTGGTCCTGGTGGTGGCGCTGCGGCACGGCCACCACGTCTCCCGGGCCGTGCACAGCGAAAACTCCGAGGTTTTCCTGCTCAACCTCCTTGGCGCGGCGCTGTTGGTGGCCGGCCTGGCCGCGGCCATGCAGGTCTCAGCGGCGGTGGGCGCGTTCATGCTCGGCATCGCGATTTCCGGCGCCACGGCCCATAGCGCCACCCGGATCCTGGAGCCGCTGAGGGACCTGTTCGCCGCGATTTTCTTCGTGGTCTTTGGCTTGAACACGGACCCCAGGTCCATCCCGCCGGTGCTGGGCTGGGCGCTGGTCCTGGCGGTCCTCACCGCGGCCACCAAGATGCTGACGGGCATTTGGGCGGCGAAGCGCGCCGGCATCGCGATCCCGGGCAGGTTCCGTGCCGGGGCGGCCCTGATTGCCCGCGGCGAATTCTCCATCGTGATCGCAGGCCTGGCGGTGGCATCCGGCGTGGTGCCCCGGGAGCTCGCGGCGCTGGCCACCGCCTATGTCTTGATCATGGCAGTGATGGGTCCGCTCGCGGCCAAGTTCATCGAGCCCGCGGTCCGGGCGGTCCGGCGGCCGGCCCGGCGCGCGGTGCAGCGGGCGCGGCCGGTCAACTGACAGCCGGCGCCAGCGCCCCAGGGCACCGCCCGCCGGCTAGGACGTGATCTCGGTGCGGTGGAAGTTCAGGTGGCTGCGGCTGGCGGTAGGGCCGCGCTGGCCCTGGTACCGGTTGCCGTACTCGCCGGAGCCGTAGGGGTGCTCGGCGGCGGAGCTGAGCCGGAAGAAGCACAGCTGGCCGATCTTCATGCCGGGCCAGAGCTTGATCGGCAGGGTGGCCATGTTGGACAGTTCCAGCGTGACGTGGCCGGAGAAGCCGGGATCGATGAAGCCCGCCGTCGAGTGCGTCAGCAGCCCCAGCCGACCCAGGGAAGACTTGCCCTCCAGCCGGGCCGCAATGTCGTCGGGCAGGGTGACCGTCTCGTAGGTGGAGCCCAGGACGAACTCGCCGGGGTGCAGGATGAACGGCTCGTCTGCGTCGACCTCCACCAGACGGGTCAGCTCCGGCTGGTCCACGGCCGGGTCGATGTGCGCGTACTTGTGGTTGTCGAAGAGGCGGAAGAAGCGGTCGATCCGCACGTCCACCGATGAGGGCTGGACCATGGCGGGGTCGAACGGTTCCAGCACAATCCGCTGGGAGTCGATTTCGGTACGAATGTCGCGGTCAGAGATCAGCACAGGATCAAAAGTACCGCAGGTTCCCGGCTCCCCCGCGTCCGTGCCGGCGGCTCCGTCACAGAGCATCCGGCGGCGGCGCTCAGGCCGCGGCCTGCTCCGCTTCCAGCAGCATCTTCAGCTGCTCGAGCTGCACCACCTGGGCCTTCATGTCACGCCGCATCTTGGCCGAGAGCAGGAACGAGGCCACGCCGGGCCGGTAGCGCAGGGCGAAGCGGACGTGGGTGCTGCCGCCGTGGGTGCTCAGGTAGTACCCGCAGTGGACCCTGGACCGCCCGGAAATGACCTGGAACTGGATCTCCGCGCCGGGGCGGGCGGCCGTCAGCTCGAAGTCCCCGGCCGCCGGGGGAAAACTGCCGGCGGTAAGCGCCGGCCGGTACACCGAGCCGGGGGCACCCACCGCGCCGGAGACCAGCGCGACGCTCTCGATCCCCTCGCGCCAGTAGGGCAGATTCCGGGGGTCCAGGAGGAAGGCGTAGATGCCCATGGCGTCGTACTGGATGACGACGTCGTGCTCTGCATACGCCACGGAAGTTCCCTTAAGGTCGGACTAATGGTGCTCGTAGCCCGCTTCCCCCTCAGACCGCAGCTAACCCCACCACGGTATCCAGCGGCCGGGGCTGCCGCACCGTCACCGGCCCGTCTTTACCGAACAGTTATGCAGCCGGTACCGGGCGTTGATGTTCGGGGAACTCCCCCGCCTGGGGTAAGGTAAAGCTCGTTGTTCAGCAGGACCCGGCCGAGGCTTTGGCCATGTCCCTGCGCGGCTGTAGCTCAATGGTAGAGCGCTAGCTTCCCAAGCTTGATACGCGGGTTCGATTCCCGTCAGCCGCTCCATTTCCCCCTCCTCCGCCCTCCCGCCGTCACGAAGCGACGCGGCCCATTAGGCGGCTACCTGTATCGTTCGAAGTCTGGAACCTATTCGGTTCCGCTACAGGAGCGAACATGGCTGACAAATCCCCCCGTCAAGCAGCATCCAAGAAATCCACCAAGTCCATCAAGGAAAAGCGCGCCGATAAGAGGGCCGCCGCCGCGCCGCCCAGCTCCCTGGACAAAGGCACCCCCGTCAAGGCCGCGGGCGCCAAGAAAAAGTGATTGAGTCATCGAAACGACTCACCCTCGGTGTCCTTGCCAGCACGCGCAAGCAGGACGAACGCCGACTCCCCGTCCATCCCGGCCATTTTGAGCGCATCGCTCCGGAACTCCGCGAGCACATGATCGTCGAGGCCGGATACGGCAGCCGGTTCGGCATGACGGATGACAGGTTGGCGGAGCTGGTGGGCCGGGTCGCCCCGCGCCCGGAGGTACTGGACGCGGCCGACGTCGTCCTGCTGCCGAAGCCCCAGCCCGAGGATCTGGCCGAGCTCCGGGATGGACAGGTCCTCTGGGGCTGGCCGCACTGCGTCCAGGACCCGGCGATCACCCAGCTGGCGATCGACAAGAAGCTCACGCTGATCGCCTTCGAGGCCATGAACCATTGGGCCAGCGACGGCGGTTTCGGCCTCCACGTCTTCCACAAGAACAACGAGCTGGCAGGCTACTGCTCGGTGCTGCACGCGCTGTCCCTGACCGGATCCACCGGGGACTACGGCCGGCGGCTGAGCGCCGTCGTCATCGGTTTCGGGGCCACCGCGCGCGGCGCCGTGACGGCCCTCAACGCCCATGGTATCCATGACGTGCAGGTGCTGACCAACCGCGGAGTCGCGGCGGTGGGTTCCCCCATCCACTCCGTGCGGATCGCCCAGTTCGACCACGACACGGAGGCGCCCTTCCTCAGTGAGGTCATCACCGAACGGGGCCGCGTGCCGCTGGCCCCGTTCCTGGCGGAAAGCGACATTGTGGTCAACTGCACCCTGCAGGATCCGACAGCACCGCTGACGTACCTGCGCACCGGGGACCTGGCCGCGTTCCGGCCCGGCAGCCTGATCATCGACGTTTCCTGCGACGAGGGCATGGGCTTCAGCTGGGCGCGGACCACCACTTTTGCCGAGCCGATGTTCACGGTCGGCACCAGCATCGACTACTACGCCGTGGACCACAGCCCGTCGTACCTCTGGAACTCCGCCAGCTGGGAAATCAGCGAGGCTTTGCTTCCGTTCCTGGCCACGGTGCTGTCCGGTCCGGAGGCGTGGGACGGTGATGAGACCATCCGCCGCGCCATCGAAATCCGCGACGGCGTGGTGTTGAATCCGGATGTCCTGGTGTTCCAGCACCGACAGCCGGACTATCCCCACCTGGCCACGGCCGGCTAGCGGTCGCGCGCCGGTTCCCGATCACCGCGCACTTTTCGGACAGCCGCTCCGCCGATCCGCGGAGCGGCTGTCCTTTTCCGGCGCGGAAACCTACGCCCGGACAATCCGCAGCAGCCGCCGCCGGTGCCGGAGGTCCACCCGGAGCATCAGCTGCCCCCGCCGGGCCAGCAGCACCGCCACCGACGCCGCAGCCAGTGCCGGGACCCCGCCGGAGATGAGGATCGCGGTGCGCGGGTCGACGTGCTCGGCCAGCCACCCCATCAGCGGCCCGCCGATCGCCTGCCCGCCGATCAGCACCATGATGTACAGGCTCATCACCCGTCCGCGGATCCCCATGTTGGCGCTGACCTGCACCAGCTGGTTGGCGGCGGTGAGGAACATCAGGCACCAGAATCCGGCCAGCACCATCGCCGCGCCGAACCAGACCATCGAGGGTGCGGCCGCGCCGAGGCAGAGCATCAGCCCGTACATGCCGGCCCCAAGCATGACCGAGCGCAGCCGCAACTCGCGCCGCCGGGCCGAGGTGATGGCCCCGGCCAGTGCGCCGAGCGCCACCAAGGCGTTGAGCAGACCGTACCCGCCGGCGCCGACGTCGTATACGTGGTCCGCGAAGGCGGCCAGCAGCACCGGCAGGCTCATGGCGAAGACGGACACGAACCCGGCCATCAGCCAGGGCCAGTAGATCGTGGGCTTGGCGAGGGCGTAGCGGAGACCCTCCTTGAGCATGCCCTTGCGCTTGGCGGCGGGCGGCGTGGTGTGCAGTTCGTCCTTGCGCAGCACCAGCAGCATGGTCACGGTGGAGCAGCATGCGACGGCGTTGCCCGCGAAGGCCCATCCCGCCCCCACCGCGCCGAGCAGGATCCCGGCGACGGCCGGCCCGATCAGGCCGCCCAGCTGGAAGATCGTGGAGTTCAGGCTGATGGCGTTCCGGAGGTACACCGGCCCCACCAGTTCGTTGACGAAAACCTGGCGTGCGGGCTGGTCCAAGACGGTGACCAGGCCCAGCGCCAGGGCAATCGCGTAGACATGCCAGACCTCGATCCGGCCCGTCAGCGCCAGGACCGCGAGCGCCGCGGCGAGGACGGCAGCCACTGACTGGCACAGCATCAGGATCCGGCGCTTGGCGAAGCGGTCAGCCATCATGCCGGCCCACGGCCCGAGGAAGAGCGAGGGCAGGAACTGCAGGGCCACCGTCACCCCAACGGCCGTGACCGAGCCCGAGAGCTGCAGCACCAGCCAGTCCTGGGCGATCCGCTGCATCCACAGGGCGATCACCGCGATGAAATGCCCGGCCGCGAAAATCCGGTAGTTCCGGACCGTGAGCGAGACGAAGGTGTGCCGCCAGGGCAGCCGTTCGCTGACGACGGCGAGCGGCTCGGTCACGGGCGCCGACGGCGGCAGGGCCAGCGCGTCGGCGGCGGGCGGCGACGGCGGCAGCGGGTCCGGCGCGGGCCGGCGGGTAGGGGTCTGGTCTGGGTCGGCGGCCTGGAACGGCGGTGGGGGTGCCACGGAAAAGTCCTCGTGAGAGTGGGCCTGCGGGAGTCGGTTTAACGCTAGGCTGGCCGCAATCGATTATGGAAGGTTATTGGATGCATAACTCCCATCACGAAATGCAATGCACCCCCTTGGCCGCCGGTGAGTCCGGGACACGCGCCCGTGTTTGAGCCCGCCCAGCTCCGGTCCTTCCTGGCCGTCGCCGAGACGCTGAGCTTCACCCGCGCGGCGGAACGGCTGGGACTCGCCCAGCCCACCATCAGCCAGCACGTTCGGAAGCTGGAGGCCGCCGCCGGCCGGACCCTGATCGCCCGGGACACCCGGGACGTGCGCCTGACGGACAACGGCGACGCCATGGCCGGGTTCGCCCGCAGCATCCTCTCCGCCCATGACTCGGCAGCCCGGTACTTTTCCGGCTCGGCGATGCGGGGCCGCCTGCGGTTCGGCACCGCCGACGACTTGGCCATCACGGGACTGCCCCGGATCCTGCGGGAGTTCCGGCAGGTCTACCCGCAGATCAACCTGGAACTGACGGTCGGCCAGAGCGACCAGCTGTACAAGCGGCTCAACGCCGGGCAGCTGGACCTGGTGTTCGTGAAGTGGGTGGCCGGCGCCAAGGACGGCACGGTGGTGCAGCAGGATTCCTTCGCCTGGGTGGGCCTGGAGCAGACCGCCCTGGCGCCCGGACACCCGGTACCGCTGATCGCCTACCCCGCCCCCAGCCTCAGCCGGAAGCTGGCGATCGACGCCCTGGAGGCCTCCGGCCGCACCTGGCGGATCACCTGCACCACGCGGCAGATCAGCGGGGTGCTGGCGGCGGTGCGGGCGGGTATCGGCGTCGCCGTGATGCCGTCGTCGCTGGTTCCGGACGATCTGAAGATCATCACCCGGCGCTTCGACCTGCCGCCGGTGGGCGACGTCGACTTCACGTTGATCCGGAATCCGCTGGCCAACACGGAGGTCATCGAGGCGTTGACCCAGACCATCACGGGCCGTGCGCTGCACCGTCCGGCGTAGGGAATACCCGGCCTTACCTGCCCTTCCGGCGCGCACTACCTGCCGGCGCGGGGGACGCCCGGGCGGGGATACGCAACCATTGAACCCGCCGGATACTTGCCCTATCCTGACACTACTTGCAGGTCAAGCAGAGGCCAGCCACCCCGCTCAGTCAAGAGAGCACAGACTACGGACGCTTCCTGCCGTCGCTGCCGGTATTCCCGGCCCTCCGTGGCACCCAGCGTTCGGGATAGGCCAGCAATGACGCCAGCCATGAATACTCCCCACGCCTCGATGCGGCCGGCCCCGCGCCGGCTCGGCCCCCGCACCCCGGCCCGCCCCGCCGCTGCGGCAGCGGCACGGCTGGAGGGAATCACCCACCCCGCCCTGGGGCGGCTCGATCCGCACCCCGCACCGGCACGTGCAGACGGCGACTATGTGGGCATTCCGTTCTGCGAACGCTGCGGCACCGACGAGTTCGTCTACCTGGAGTCGTTCGTTCCGCCCCGGCACCACCGCGACGGCTCCGTCAGCCAGCTCGGCGAGGTGACCTACTTCTGCTCCGGCTGCGAGGACTTCTCCGCCCATGCCGTTCCCGCGTCCTGGGCACCGCCCGGCTGGTACCTCGGCTAAGCCCGGGCTAAACCACAAAGGGGCGGCGC
Source organism: Arthrobacter sp. NPDC057259 (assembly GCF_042668995.1). Lineage (NCBI taxonomy): Bacteria > Bacillati > Actinomycetota > Actinomycetes > Micrococcales > Micrococcaceae > Arthrobacter > Arthrobacter sp. NPDC057259. The sequence continues at coordinate 33,587 of NZ_JBHUYA010000003.1, read as the reverse complement.
GGGAACCGAAAGGTCCCTGCGCCGCCCCAGTGTTGCGCTCCCGGGCGCGCCGCCCGGCCCGCCCGGGAGGCGCTGGATCGTCCTAGATCAGCCCGTCGGAAAGGTGGTTCGCGGTGCCGAAGCGGTGCGCGGTGATGCTGACCGCCTGCTCATGCAGGAACGGCAGCAGTTCAACGCGGCCGGCCTCGGTCACCGGGTGGGTGTAGACGGCCAGGTCCGGGCGTCCACCGGTGGCCTCGGCGAGGGCCACCGGGTCGCCGCCGATCAGGCGGATCCGCGGCACGGCGAGCTTCGGCGCCGCGGCGAGGCGCCCCGCCGAAGCCAGCCACGCGGCGTCGTCCTCCACCGTCGCCGCGATTCCCAGCCCGGCGAGCACGGCCTGCAGCTGGGCGGGCAGCGCCGCGGCGCTGGACACCGTGAGGGTGGACCCGGCACGGACGCCGGCGGCCACCACACGGACCAGCTCGGCGAGCGGGCTGCCCGCGGAGAGCCGGACCAGGACCGGCAGCGGCCGGTAGCGGAAGACGTTGCGCTCCGCGCTCAGCCCGGAGACGTCCTTGGCGGTGCCGAACTCGTCGGCCCAGGCCTGCGCGTCCGAGGCAAGGGCACGCTGCAACGGGGCGACGTCGGCGGCGGCGAGGAAGCCCTTGGCGGCGTCCTCGATCCGCGCCACCTCGGGGCTCAGCGGGCCCGGGGCCGCGGTGGCCTCCGTACTGGTCCAGTCGCCCAGCCCGGCGAGGTAGTTGGGGCCGCCGGCCTTGGTGCCTGCACCGACGGCCGACTTCTTCCAGCCGCCGAAGGGCTGGCGCTGCACGATCGCGCCGGTGATGCCGCGGTTGACGTAGAGGTTGCCCGCCTCGATGGTGTCCAGCCACAGGGCCAGTTCATCCGAGTTGAGCGAGTGCAGCCCGGCGGTCAGGCCGTACTCGATCTGGTTTTGGATGGCGATGGCCTCCTCCAGGGTGGCGGCGGTCATCACACCCAGTACCGGCCCGAAGAACTCGGTGAGGTGGAAGTAGGAACCGCGCCGCACGCCGGAACGGACGCCGGGGCTCCAGAGCTTCCCGGAGTCGTCGAGCTGCCGCGGTTCCACGGCCCAGGTCTCACCCTCGCCGAGCGTGGTCAGGGCCTTCAAGAGCTTGCCGCCGGCGGGCTCGATGATCGGGCCCATCTGGCTGGCGGGGTCCTCCGGGTAGCCGACCTTAAGGGAGGTGACGGCGTCGATCAGCTGGTTGTGGAAGCGCTTGGAGGTCGCGACGGAGCCCACCAGGATCACCAGCGACGCGGCCGAACACTTCTGGCCGGCGTGGCCGAACGCGGAGTAGGCCACGTCCTTGGCGGCCAAATCCAGGTCGGCGCTGGGGGTGACGATGATGGCGTTCTTGCCGCTGGTTTCGGCCAGCAGCGGCAGGTCCTTGCGGAACGAGCGGAACAGTTCGGCCGTCTCGTAGCCGCCGGTGAGGATGACGCGGTCCACGGCCGGGTGGGAGATCAGCTGCGTTCCGAGTTCCCGTTCGCCCAGCTGGACCATGGTCAGCACGTCGCGCGGGACGCCGGCCTCCCAGAGTGCCTCGACCATGACGGCGCCGCTGCGGGCGGCCTGCTTGGCGGGCTTGATCACGACGGCGGAACCGGCGGCGAGGGCGGCGAGCGTGGAGCCGGCGGGGATGGCGACCGGGAAGTTCCACGGCGGCGTCACGACGGTGAGCTTCGCGGGAACGAACGTGGCGCCGTCGACGTCGTCGAGCTTCCGCGCCGATTCGGCGTAGTAGTGGGCGAAGTCGACGGCCTCGCTGACCTCGGGGTCGCCCTGGTCGATGGTCTTGCCGGTCTCGCTGGCCATGACCTCGAGCAGTTCGGCCCGGCGGGCTTCCAGCGCGTCGCCGGCGCGGTGCAGGATCTCGGCCCGCTCGGCGCCGGAGAGGGCGCCCCAGGCCTTGCCCTTGGCGACAGCGGTGTCGATGACGGCGTTGAGCGTGGCCTCGTCCGTGATGGTGGCGGCCTCGACGGCGGCGTTGCCCAGGGTGGAGCCCGGCACGCGGCCCAGGATGGCCCGGCCCCAGTCGCGGTTGGCCGGCAGCGACGGGTCCGTGTCCGGGGTGTTCCGGAAACCCTCGCGCGGCATCGGCTCGGCCGGCCGGGCTCGGTTCTGGCGGCGGTTCGGGGCCGGGACCTCCTCGTCGAGCGCGGCCAGGGAGGCCAGGAAGCGCTGCTTCTCCCGCTCGAAGAGCTGCTCGTTCTCGGAAAGTTCGAACACGGCGGACATGAAGTTGTCCTGGCTGGCGCCCTCCTCGAGCCGGCGGATCAGGTAGGCGATTGCGACGTCGAACTCGGCCGGGTGGACCACCGGGGTGTAGAGCAGGAGCGAGCCGACATCCTTCTTGACCGCCTCGGCCTGGCCCTGCGCCATGCCGAGCAGCATCTCGAATTCGATGCCCTGGTGCCCGGCGTCCGCGAGGCCGCGCTTCTTGGCCAGCAGCCACGCGAAGGCGATGTCGAAGAGGTTGTGTCCGGCGACGCCGATCCGGACGTTGCGGATCCGGTCCGGGTGCAGGGAGTAGTTGATGACCCGCTTGTAGTTGGTGTCCGAGTCCTGCTTGGTGTTCCAGGTGGCCAGCGGCCAGTCGTGCAGGGAGGCCTCGACCTGTTCCATCGGCAGGTTGGCGCCCTTGACCACGCGGACCTTGATCGGGGCGCCGCCGGTGGCGCGGCGCCCGGCGGCCCAGTCCTGGAGGCGGATCATGGCGGAGAGAGCGTCAGGCAAGTAGGCCTGGAGCACGATGCCGGCATCGAGGTTCTTAAACTCGGGCTTGTCCAGGATCCGGGTGAACACCGCGATGGTCATGTCAAGGTCCTTGTACTCTTCCATGTCCAGGTTGATGAACTTGGCCTTGCCGCCGTTGGCCGCGAAGGACGCGGCGCGGGTGAAGAGCGGGGTGAGCTTCTCGACGACGTGCTCGACGGCCTCGTCGAAGGCCCAGGCGGAGTGCGGGGCGACTGTGGAGGAGACCTTGATCGAGACGTAGTCGACGTCGGGGCGGGCCAGCAGCGCGTGCGTGCCCTTGAGCCGGCGGGAGGCCTCGTGCTCGCCGAGCACGGCCTCGCCGAGGAGGTTGACGTTGAGCTTGATGCCGTCCTTGCGGATCTTGGCTATGGCGGGGCCCAGCTTGGCGTCGGTGGCGTCCACGATCAGGTGGCCGACCATCTCGCGGAGCACGCGGCGGGCCACCGGGATGACTACCTGCGGCAGGGCCGGCGCCATGGTGCCGCCGAGGCGGACGGCGGCGCGCATGTACCAGGGCAGGAAGGCGGGGACCTTGGGGGCCAGGGCGGCGAGGTTGCGGGCGGCGACGTGGAGGTCCTCGGGGCGGACGACGCCGTCGACGAACCCGACCGTGAAGCCGAGGCCGTTCGGGTCCTTCAGCACGCCGGCGAGCTGCTGGGCGGATGCGTCGACGGGAACCTCGGAGGCGGCGGTGAGCCAGCGGCGCACCAGCGCGATGCAGTCATCGGCCAGGGCCGCCGCCTCGGCGACGGTCGTGGCCGAGGCGGCAGTGACGGCGCCGGTTTCCGTAGAGGTGTTGGTCATGGTGGCACTCGGGCTTTCTCAAGATGTGGACGTTTCTTCCCATCAGTATGCGATTCGTATCACGTAAGATAAAGCGACGTTTTCTGAGCATTACTGGTTAGAAAAACCACACCTTCCTAAGACCTTCCCTCACCTCCTGCACTCCTCGTTCCGTCGCTCCCTCACGTCCCGGGAAAACGACGGAACCCTCCCGCAGAAACTGCGGGAGGGTTCGCCAGAACTGAGAAAGCGTCAGCCAGCAACGCGCAGAAACTGCGGGAGGGTTCGCCGGAAGCCCGCCGGATCTGAGGGAGGGTCGGGTGTGGCGGCGAGGTGAAGGCGCCGCGGGTCAGCCGACGTGCCGGTGCTGTTCCACCGCCTCCTGGTGCCGCGGGCTCGCCGGGTTCATCAGCGAGTGCTTCCGGCCGTAGCCGAAGTAGATGCACAGGCCCACCACCAGCCAGACGCCGAAGCGCAGCCAGGTCTCCCAGTGCAGCTGGGCCATCAGGAAGGCCGAGGCCAGCATGCCGAAGAGCGGCACCACGGGCATGAACGGCAGGCGGAAGGTGCGCGGGGCGTCCGGACGCTTGTAGCGGAAGATGATCACCGAGAGGCAGACGACGACGAATGCGGCCAGGATGCCGATGTTGGTCAGGTCCGCCACGGCCTTGATCGGGAACACCCCGGCCAGCAGGGCGGAGGCGACGCCGGCGATCCAGGTGACCCGCTGCGGGGTGCCGTGCCGGTCCGTCTTGGCGAACCAGCCCGGGAGCAGGCCGTCGCGGCTCATGGAGAACCACACGCGGGTGACGCCGAGGAGGAACGTGAGCATCACGGTCAGGATCGAGAGCACGGCAAAAACGGAGATGATGGTGGCGATCACCGGCAGGCCCACACCGTTGAACGCGGAGGCGAAGCCGGCCTTCGGATCGATGTCCTTATAGTTCTGCATGCCGGTGAGGACCAGGGTGGCGGCGACGTAGAGCAGCATGGCCACGATCAGGGACAGCACGATCGCCTTGGGCATGTGCTTCTTGCCGTCGGTGGCTTCCTCCGCCGCGGTGCTCATTGCGTCGTAGCCGAACACCGCGAAGAACACGGTGGCGGACCCGGCCAGCACGGGGCTGAAGCCGCTGGGCATGAACGGGTTGTAGTTATTGGTGTTGATGTAGAAGATGCCCAGTCCGATGATGAACAGGATCAGGACCACCTTGATGGCGACGGCGATCAGCTCGAAGCGTCCGAAGGCTCGGGTGCCGCGGGACAGGATCCAGGTCACCAGCAGGCAGACCAGGATGGCGGGGATGTTCACCACGCCGCCCTTGCCCTCGTCCACGGTGGAGGTCATCCAGACCGGCATGTGGATCCCGATGCCGGAGAGGAAGGCGTCGAAGTAGCCGGAGATGCCGATCGCCACCACGGCCACGATCGCGATGTATTCCAGCAGCAGGTCCCAGCCGATGAACCAGCCAATGACCTCGCCGAGCGCCACGTAGCCGTAGGTGTAGGCGGAGCCCGCGCGCGGGATCATTCCGGCGAATTCGGCGTAGGACAAGGCGGCCGCGGCGGAGGCAAGGCCCGCGATCAGGAAGGAGAACAGCACCGCCGGCCCCACCCCGGGCTCGCTCTCGCTGCCGTGCGCCACGAGGCCGGCCAGGGAGAAGATGCCGACGCCGATGATGCCGCCGACGCCGATGGCCGTCAGTTGCCAGAGGCCCAGGCTCTTGAACAGGCCGCTGTGCTTGCTTTCTTCCTCGATGTCGTCGATCGGCTTACGCCGCATGATCGATCTGGTCAGGTCGCTGGTGCTCATTCCGGTCTCCTGCGTCGGGTGGACCCCGCCCCAGCCGGCGGCGGGCGCCCGTGGTGGGGGTCACATGATTGATTCAGTATGCAAGCCGGATCCCATTAGATAAAGTGACTTCTCCTAACCGATAAACATTAGAATTCACAAGGAATTATCATGCTCGATGTCCGGCGGCTACGGCTGCTGCGCGAACTCCAGATCCGCGGCACCCTGGCCGAGGTGGCCGAAGCGCTTCAGTACAGCCCGTCGTCGGTCTCCCAGCAGCTGGCCCAGCTGGAGAAGGAAGCCGGCGTCGAACTGCTCCGCAAAACCGGCCGCCGGGTCCAGCTGACGCCGCAGGCGGAGGTCCTCGTGGCCCACACGGCGCAGCTGCTGGAGACGCTGGAACAGGCCGAGGCGGACCTTGCCGCCTCGCTGACCACCGTGACCGGCACCGTGCGGATCGCCGTTTTCCAGTCCGCCGCCCTCGCGCTGATGCCGGACGCCCTGACCCGGATGACCGAGAGCTATCCCGAGGTGCGGATCGAGATGACCCAGCGGGAACCGGAGACGGCGCTGCACGAGACCTGGGCGCGGGACTTCGACCTGGTCATCGCCGAGCAGTACCCCGGCCACGCCGCGCCCCACTACGCCGAACTGGACCGGGTCAGCCTGACCCGGGACGCCATCCGGCTGGCCGTTCCGCCGGCCGCGCCCGGGCGGCCCACGGCGGCCTCGCTCGCGGACACCGCCGGCATGCCGTGGGTGATGGAGCCGCGCGGCGCGGCGTCCCGGCACTGGGCGGAGCAGGCCTGCCGCAGCGCCGGCTTCGAACCCGACGTCCGCTTCGAGACCGCCGACCTGCAGGCACAGATCCGGCTGATCGAGTCGGGCAACGCGGTGGCACTGATGCCGGACCTGGTCTGGACCGGGCGGGGCACCACGGCCCGGCTGATCGAACTGCCGGGCCGGCCCTACCGGACGGTCTTCACCTCGGTCCGGCGCTCCAGCGCGAAGCGGCCGGCGATCCTGGCCGCCCGCGAGGTGCTGGCGCAGACGGCGGCCTCGATCTCGCCGGCGGAGTGAGCGGCGGCGGATACGAACCGGGCGGCCGCGGGGGTGTTCCCTGGCTCACAGCGGGTCAAGCGCCCCGGCGCTAGACTGAAGCTGTTATGAATCGCACAATGTTCAAGTCCAAAATCCACCGCGCCACGGTCACCCACGCGGACCTTCACTACGTCGGCTCGGTCACCGTGGACCTGGACCTGCTGGAAGCGGCGGACATCCTCCCGGGCGAGCTGGTGTCCATCGTCGACGTCACCAACGGCGCGCGGCTGGAGACCTACACCATCGCCGGCGAGCGCGGTTCGGGCGTCATCGGCATCAACGGGGCCGCCGCGCACCTGATGCACGAGAACGACATCGTCATCCTCATCACCTACGCCCAGATGACCACCGAGGAGGCCAAGGCCTTCACGCCCACCGTGGTCCACGTGGACCGGGACAACCGTGTGGTGCAGATCGGCAACGACCCCGCAGAAGGCCACACCGCCGGGATGCTCCGGCCGCCGCATGCGCTGAACAACGCCGCCCTGAGCTGAAACCGCCCCGCCTCCTGACCCCGGAACCGGCCGGATGCTAGGCGTCCTGGCCGGCTTCTTCGTCGTCTGGTCGATCATCCTGGTCGGCATGGTCGTCGGCCGCCGCGGCATCCTCGGCGAGAACGCCCGCTCGGTCCTGAGCGCCCTGACGTTCTTCGTCGCCAGCCCCGCCCTGCTGTTCGAGACCCTCAGCAAGGCCAGGCTCAACGAGGTCTTCGCCGCCCCGCTGCTGGTCACCGCCGTCGGGGCCGTCGCCACCGCGGCACTGTATTTCGCGCTGGTCCGCTTTGTGCTCAAACGGCCGCTGCCGGAGGCCCTGGTCTCCTCGATGAGCGCTTCCCTGGCCAATTCGGCCAACCTCGGCATCCCCATCGCCGTCTTCGTCCTCGGCAACGCCGGCTACGTCGCCCCGCTGCTGATCTTCCAGCTCGCGTTCTTCACGCCGCTGTTCCTGATCCTGCTGGACGCCACCACCAGCGGCCACCGGACCACGCCGCTGAGCTTTCTGCTGATGATCCTGCGCAACCCGATGATCGTCGGGTCCGCGCTCGGGTTGGTGGTGGCGGGTACCGGCGTGCAGATCCCGGAGCTGGTGCTGCAGCCCATCCATCTGATTGGCGGCGCCGCGATCCCCGCCATGCTGCTGGCCTTCGGGATGAGCCTTAACGGCTCGCGGCCCCTGCACGCCGCCGCGGGCCGCCGCGTGGACACGGTGCTGGCCAGCTGCTTCAAGCTCGTGGTGCACCCGGCGCTGGCGTTTCTGTTCGCCCGCTTCGCCCTCGGGCTGGACGGCCAGGCCCTGTTCGCCGTCGTCGTCACCTCCGCGCTGCCCACCGCGCAGAACGTCTTCGTCGTCGCCACCCGCTACCGGACCGGCCTCACCGTGGCCAAGGACACCGTGCTGATCACCACCGTGGTGGCCGTCCCCGCCATGATCGGGGTGGCCCTGCTGCTGGCCTGAGCGGCGTGGCACCCCGGACGCCGGACCCGCCGCCACTAGGCTGGTGACGGCCGTTTGCGGCCACGCATCAGGCAGCACACCGGGGGAAGCAGGATCATGGGCAGGAACGACGACGGCGCACGCGCCGCAGCCAAGGGACGCCGCGGCGTCATCGACTGGATCGCCTGCGGTGTCGCGGGCCTGGTGCTGGTCTCCACCACCGCGTGCGGCGGGCCCGCCCCGGCGGCCGCCGACGCCGTCCCGGCAGCGGTCCACACGACAGCCGCCACCAGCGCTGCCCCCTCCCCGACCGCCACGCCGTCGCCGTCGGCGGACCCGGAAAACCCACTGGACCCGGACACCGTCCCGGCCGTCGGCGCCTCAGGGGCCACGGCACCGCACGGACAGCCCGCCTTCGCCAGCAAGGCCCTGGACGTCCTCGCCACCCTGCCCGTCAAGGGCCGCGCACCCAAGACCGGGTACTCCCGCGACCAGTTCGGCCAGGCCTGGGCCGACATCGACCGCAACGGCTGCGACACCCGCAACGACATCCTCCGCCGGGACCTGACCGGGACCGCCCTCAAGCCGGGCACCCACGACTGCGTGGTCCTCTCCGGCACCCTGAACGACCCCTACACCGCGGCTGCCATCGCCTTCGTGCGCGGCAGCAGCACCAGCTCGGCGGTGCAGATCGACCACGTTGTGGCGCTCAGTGACGCCTGGCAGAAGGGCGCCCAGCAGCTCAGTGCCGCCCAGCGCCTCGCCCTCGCGAACGACCCGCTGAACCTCCTCGCCGTCGACGGCCCCACCAACACGAAGAAGAGCGACGGCGACGCCGCCACCTGGCTGCCGCCGAACAAGGCCTACCGCTGCGAGTACGTGGCCCGGCAGATCTCGGTCAAGGCCACCTACTCGCTCTGGGTCACCCAGGCCGAGCACGACGCCATGGCCCGGGTGCTGGGCGACTGCCCCGGGGCCCTGGCCCCGACGAACGAACAGGCGCCCGCCGCCGCCGCGGCACCGCCCGCCCAGGCAGCAGCTCCGGCAGCTCCGGCGCAGCCCGCTCCGGTCCAGGCCGCTCCCGTCCAGCCCGCCCCCGCACCGGCCCCCGCCGCCGTCGTCCCCGCGGCCCCCGCCGCCGCGTACTACGCCAACTGCGCGGCCGCGCGGGCCGCCGGCGCCGCTCCCCTCCGCCGCGGCCAGCCGGGGTACAGCAGCAAGCTGGACCGCGACGGCGACGGCATCGCCTGCGAATAACCGCCCGGCTGTCACACCCGGGGCGCCGGCGGTGTCTGGTGTGTAACAACGGTTCTTCGGACAGGAGTTAGACATGGCAGCACAGCGCGTTCTCATCCTCGGGGCCGGCTACGCCGGCGTCATGGCCGCCAACCGGCTCGCCGGCCGCTCCCCGGCGGTCCGGGTCACCGTGGTCAACCCGGCGGCGGACTTCATCGAGCGGATCCGGCTCCACCAGGTGGCCGCCGGGACCAGGGCCTCGGCCGCCGTTCCGCTCGGATCCCTCCTGAACCCGGCGGTCGAACTGGTCCGGGACAGCGCCGTGCGGATCGATCCGGCCCGGCGGCTGGTGCTCCTGGCCGGCAGCCCGGCTCCCCTGGCCTACGACGCCCTGCTGTACGCCGTCGGCAGCGGCCACGCCCCGGCCGCACCCGGCACCGGGGACGACGCCGTCTACGGCTGCGGCGTCCAGGACGCCCCTTCGGCCGCACGGCTCCGGTCCCGGCTGCGCAGCCTGGCCCCCAGCAGCACCGTCAGCGTGGTGGGTGCCGGGCTGACCGGGCTCGAGCTGGTGACCGAAATCGCCGAAAGCCACCGGCACCTGCGCCTGCGCCTGGTGACCCGCGGGGTGGTGGGCGGGGACCTGACGCCCTCCGGCGCGCGTGCGGTCCGGGCCCGGCTGGCCCGGCTCGGCGTCGAGGTGGTGGAGAATACCGACTTGCGGTCCTGCGACGAGTCCACCCTCACCACCTCCGCCGGCGCGGTCCTGCCCTCGGCCTGCACCGTCCGGGCGGCCGGCTTCGCGGTGCCGCCCCTGGCGAGGGACAGCGGCCTGCCCACCGACCCGCACGGCCGGCTCCTGGTTGATTCCTCCCTCGCCTGCCCGGACCACCCGGGCATCTTCGGCGCCGGCGACGCCGCCAAGGTCGCCGGTCCGGAGGGCCTGCACCTACGGATGAGCTGCGCGTCGGCGCTGCCGCTGGGCGCCCAGGCCGCCGACGGCATCGCCGCCCACCTCGACGGCGGCGGGCCCTCCCCGGCGTCCGCCGGCTACCTGCTCCGCTGCATCAGCCTGGGCCGCGGCGCCGGCCTCATCCAGCCCGTCACCGCCGGGGACCACCCCCGCGGTCCGGTGCTCCGCGGCCCGCTGGCCGCGCTGGCCAAGGAACAGGTGTGCCGGATGACGGTGTCCTGGCTCCGGGCCGAGTCCCGCCGGCCCGGCTCCTTCAGCTGGCCCCGCGGGCCGAAGGCGGCGCTGCCCGAACACACCGCCGGGGTGCGGTAACGCCATGGACAGCCACCGGACCTTCGCCGAACACCGCCCGCTGTTGTTCACCATCGCCTACGAGATCACCGGTACGGCCGCGGACGCCGAGGACGTACTCCAGGAGAGCTACCTGAAGTGGTCCGCGGTGGATCCGGACGGCATCGACAACCCCCGGGCGTACCTGGCCACCATCGTGACCCGCCAGTCGCTGAACGCCCTGCGGAGCGCGCGGCGGCGGCGCGAGGACTACGTCGGCCCCTGGCTGCCGGAGCCGGTGGCCACCCTCCCGGATGTCGCGGACGACGCCGTCCTCGCCGACTCGCTCTCCTTCGCCATGCTCGTGGTGCTTGAAAGCCTCTCCCCGGACCAGCGGGCCGCCTTCATCCTCCGGGAGGTCTTCGACTTTCCTTACGAGGAGATCGCCGGGGCGACGGGCAAGACGCCGGCCGCGGTCCGCCAATTGGTCCACCGCGCCAAGGAACACGTGGCCCGGCGCACCCCGCGCTACGACGTCGATGCCCGGGACCGGAAGGACGTCACGGACCGCTTCATCGCCGCCGCGATGGGCGGTGACGTGCAGGCCCTGATGGATGTCCTGGCCCCCGGCGCCGTCCTGCTCTCCGACGGCGGGGGCAAGGTCTCGGCCGCCCGCCGCCCGGTGGTGGGCGCGGAAAACATTGCCCGCTTCCTGCTCGGCCTCGCCGGCAAACCGCTCCCGGACATGCGGGTGGAGCCCGCTTTCCTGAATGCGATGCCCGCGATCGTCATCTCCAGCGGCGGCCGCGCGGACCTCGCCGTCGTGATCGAGGCCGACGGCGGGCACGTCACCGGGCTGTATTTGGTGCGCAATCCGGACAAGCTCGGCGCCGTCGCGTCGGTCCGGCACCTCGGCCGCTAACCCGGTAGCGCACCCTTCACCGTTCCGTGCTTACTCCGGGCGGACCGTGAGCATGTTCCCAGCGCGTAACAAAATGTGCTTTTTTGCCTGTTGACGTTCCTTATTGTGCGATTATGATGAATAATCATGTGAGCTGCTTCACACCACCCGCACTGTTTCAAAGGAGAAATCATGACCATGCACGAAGACGCTCTGCGCCGGGCCTCCAGCCAGGGCGGGTGGGACCGCCGGACGCTGCTGAAGACGTTCGGTGCCGGCGCCGTCGCCTTCGCCGGGGCGCCCCTGCTCAGCGCCTGCACCGGCGGCAGCGGACCCGCCGCCAGCGGCAACAAGACGGTCACCTTCGGTTCCGGTTCGTCCGACGAGGTGCCCAAGGCCGCGTACAAGGCCGTCACCGACGCGTTCACCAAGAAGTCCGGCATCGCCGTCACCACAAACACGGTTCCGCACAACGACTTCCAGAACAAGATCAACACCTACCTGCAGGGCAGCCCGGACGACACCTTCACCTGGTTCGCCGGCTACCGCATGCAGTACTACGCCGGCAAGGGCCTGCTCGCCCCGATCGACGACGTCTGGGAGAAGATCGGCGGCAACTACTCGGACGCCATGAAGAAGGCCTCCACTGGCGCCGACGGCAAGATGTACTTCGTCCCGAACTACAACTACCCCTGGGGCTTCTTCTACCGGAAGAGCCTCTGGGCCGAGAAGGGCTACGAGGTCCCCACCACGTACGACGCCCTCCTGGCCCTGTGCAAGAAGATGCAGGCGGACGGGCTCATCCCGATCGAATTCGCCGACAAGGACGGCTGGCCGGCCATGGGCACCTTCGACTACCTGAACATGCGCCTGAACGGCTACCAGTTCCACATGGACCTGACCGCGCACAAGGAATCCTGGGACCAGAAGAAGGTCAGTGACGTCTTCGACACCTGGAAGGCCATGCTGCCGTTCCAGAACCCGAACGCCCTTGGCATGACCTGGCAGGACTCCGCCAAGAACCTGGGCGACAAGAAGTCCGGCATGTACCTGCTCGGCTCCTTCCTTACCCAGCAGTACACGGACAAGACCGTGGCCGCGGACATCGACTTCTTCCCCTTCCCGGAACTGGCGATGGAAGGCCGCGACGCCGTCGAAGCCCCCATCGACGGCCTCCTGCTCTCCAAGAAGGGCGGCCAGAACCAGTCGGCCAAGGACTTCCTCGCCTACCTCGGCACCCCCGAGGGCCAGGACGTCTACGCCTCCGTGGACAGCTCCAACATCGCCACGGCCAAGGGCTCGGACACCTCGAAGTTCACGCCGCTGACCAAGAAGATGGCGGACGTGATCACCAACGCCAAGAGCATCAGCCAGTTCTTCGACCGTGACGCGCTCCCGGCCATGGCGAACAACGTCATGATCCCCGCGCTGCAGTCCTTCATTAAGGACGGCAACGTGGACGTCAAGAACCTGGAAGCCCAGGCCAAGTCCCTCTACGCCGCGCAGTAGCGCTGCCAGGGCCCTTTCATCGGCACTAAGGAAATGTTCTTGTGAGTACACCATCCAAAACGAGCCCCGCCGGGGCACGGCGTCCAGCCGCTGCCCGGGCGGGGCGGGTCCGCCGCCTTTCCGGCCGCGACAAGTGGATCCTGGCCTTCATGGTGGGACTTCCCACCCTGATCCAGCTGGTTCTGGTCTGGATCCCCACGCTGCTTTCGGCGGCCCTGTCCTTCACCCGGTGGAACGGCCTGAGCCTGGACGACATCAAGCCCGCGGGCGTCAGCAACTACGACTTCATCGCCCAGAACTACCCGCCGTTCTGGCCGGCGGTGCAGCACAACGTGCTGTGGCTGGTGTTCCTGGCCGTGATCGCCACCCCGCTGGGGCTTCTGCTGGCCATCCTGCTGGACCAGAACATCCGCGGCACCAGGATCTACCAGAGCATCTTCTTCACCCCGGTGATGCTCTCCCTGGCCCTGATCGGCGTCATCTGGCAGCTGTTCTACAACCGGGACAACGGCCTGTTGAACTTCCTGCTCGGCACCGCCGGCACGCCCCAGGCCGTCGACTGGTTCGGTGACTCCGGCGTGAACATCTGGGCCGCCCTGATCGCCGCGACCTGGCGCCACGCCGGCTACGTCATGATCCTCTACCTGGCCGGCCTCAAGGGCGTGGACCCCACGCTCCGCGAGGCGGCCCAGATCGACGGCGCCAACGCCGTGCAGACCTTCTTCCGGGTGATCTTCCCGGCGATGCGTCCGGTCAACGTCATCATCATCGTCATCACCGTGATCGAATCCCTCCGGGCCTTCGACATCGTCTACGTCATCAACCGCGGTACCAACGGCCTGGAACTGATCAGCGCCCTGGTGATCCAGAACCTCGTCGGCGAGGGCCAGGTGATCGGCGTCGGCTCGGCCCTGGCCGTCATCCTGCTGGTCATCTCGCTGGTACCCATCACGTTCTACCTGTCCCGGGCCTTTGGAAAGGACAAAGAGGCATGAGCATCGCACAGCCTACGGACGCACGCCCGGCGGGCCGGGCACCGTCACGGCGCGGCGCCGCCGCCGGAACCGGGAGCCAGAGCGCCGGCAAGCGCAACAAGCCCCGCTTCGGCCTCCACATCTTCCTGAGCGTGCTCGCGGTGATGTGGCTGATCCCCCTGGCCTGGACCGTCTTCACCGCACTCCGGCCGAAGGCGGACACGGACAAGTACGGCTACTTCAGCTTCGGCGGATCCTTCAACTTCGACAACTTCGTCCAGGCCTGGACCCAGGGCGGCTTCGCCCAGTACGCCTGGAACTCGGCCCTGATCACCATCCCCTCCGTCATCCTGGTGCTCTTCTTCGCCTCCATGATGGCGTTCGCGGTCAGCCGGGTCAGCTGGAAGTTCAACGTCACCCTGCTGATCATGTTCACCGCCGGCAACCTGCTCCCCCCGCAGGTCCTCGCCGCCCCGCTGTTCGAGATGTTCAAGCTCCTCCCGCTGCCCTACAGCGTCAGCGACTCCGGCAGCCTGCTCAACACCTACATCAGCGTGATCGCCGTGGACACCGCCTTCCAGATCGGCTTCGTGACCTTCGTGCTCTCGAACTACATGAAGGCCCTGTCCCCGGAACTGACCGAGGCCGCCCTGGTGGACGGCGCCGGCATCTGGCGCCAGTACTGGGAAATCATCCTCCCGCTGTGCCGGCCGGCCCTGGCCGCCATGGGCACCCTGGAAGTCATCTTCATCTACAACGACTTCTTCTGGCCGCTGCTATTCCTGCAGAGCGGTGACCGGCTGCCCCTGACCACCGCTGTGAACAACCTGCAGGGCCAGTTCCTCTCCAACTACAACCTCATCGCCGCCGGCGCCATGATCACCGCCATACCCGCCCTGGTGATCTACCTCCTGCTCCAGCGGCACTTCGTGGCCGGCCTGACCCTCGGCTCCAGCAAAGGATAATTGTGGACAACAGCACCAAGCCCCCCAGGGCCTCGATGGACTACATCACCGCCCGCCTCGGCTCCGAGGGCGCCCCGCAGCTGGCCTTCGGCGGCGACTACAACCCGGAGCAGTGGCCGGAGGAGACCTGGGCCGAGGACGTCGCCCTGATGCGCGAGGCCGGCGTGAACCTGGTCAGCGTCGGCATCTTCAGCTGGTCCCTGCTGGAGCCCTCCGAGGGCGAGTACGAGTTCGGCTGGCTGGACCGGGTCCTGGACCTGCTGCACGAGAACGGCATCCGGGTGGACCTGGCCAACGCCACTGCCTCCCCGCCGCCGTGGTTCAGCCACAAATACCCGGAGTCCCTGCCCGTGACGGCCGACGGCGTGCGGCACAGCTACGGTTCCCGGCAGGCGTTCGCCGCCTCCAGCCCGGACTACCGCCGGGCCGCCGCCGCCCTGACCGAGCAGATCGCCACCCGCTACAAGGACCACCCCGCCGTCGTCATGTGGCACGTGCATAACGAGTACGGCTGCCACAACCAGCCCGACTACTCAGACGGCGCCGCCGCCGGCTTCCGGGTCTGGCTGAAGAACCGCTACGGCACTCTTGACGGGCTCAACGCCGCCTGGGGCACCGCGTTCTGGTCCCAGCGCTACTACGACTGGGAGGAGATCCTGCCGCCGCGCACCTCCGGCACCTGGGTCAACCCCACCCAGCAGCTGGACTTCGCCCGGTACTCCTCCGACGAACTGCTCGAGTGCTACAAGGCGGAGGCGGAGATCATCCGCTCCCACTCGGAGCACCCGGTCACCACCAACTTCATGGGCTTCAACATGGGCCTGCACCAGCCGGTGGACTACTGGCGCTGGTCCGAGCAGATGGACGTGGTCTCCAACGACCACTACCTGATCGCCGAAGACCTGCGGAATTACCAGGAGCTCGCGGCGACGGCGGACCTCACCCGCGGCTGGGCGCAGGGCAAGCCGTGGCTGCTGATGGAACACTCGACGTCGGCGGTCAACTGGCAGCCACGCAACATCGCCAAGGCGCCCGGAGAAATGCTGCGCAACTCGATGCAGCACGTGGCCCGCGGCTCCGACGGCGCCCTGTTCTTCCAGTGGCGCGCCTCCCGCGCCGGGGCCGAAAAGTTCCACTCCGGCCTGCTGCCGCACGCCGGGACGGAGACCAAGGTCTGGCGCGAGGTGGTCCGGCTGGGCCAGGCCCTGCGCAGCCTGGCCGAGATCGCCGGCTCCACCGTCACCGGAGCCTCGGGCCGGGTGGACGTCGCGATCGTGCACGACACCGACGCCCGCTGGGCCTCGGAACTCGACTCGCACCCCAGCGTGGACGCCTCCAACATCGCCGAGACCCGCCGCTGGCACGACGCCTTCTACCGGGCCGGGATCCCCACCGACTTCGTCCGCAGCACCGACGACCTCTCCGGCTACCGGCTGGTCATCGCCCCGATGCAGTACCTGATCACCGACGAGGGCGCCGCCAACCTGGACGGCTTCGTCCGCACCGGCGGCCACCTGGTGGTGTCCTACTTCTCCGGTATCGTGGACGAAAATGACCACATCAGGCTTGGCGGCTACCCCGGCGCGTTCCGCGAACTGCTCGGCGTGCAGATGGAGGAGTTCTTCCCGCTCCGCGCCGGCGAGAGCGTCCCGCTCAGCCGCTTCGGCGCCGGCACGTACTGGAACGAACTGGGCCACGCCACCACCGCCGACGTACTCTCCGCCGTCGCCCACGGCCCGGCGGCCGGATCCCCCGCGGTGACCCGAAACGTCGCCGGCAAGGGACGGGCCTACTACGCCGCCACCACCCTCTCCCCCGAGGGGCTGCGGGAACTGCTCGCCGTCGTCTGCCCCGACGCCGGCGTCGCTCCCCTGGTCCCGGACCTCCCGGCCGACGTCGAGGTGGTCCGCCGGGCCAAGGACGGCACGCACTGGACGTTCTGCATCAACCACTCGGACCGGGACGTGCACCTGCCGCTGGAAGGCTACGACGTCCTGGCCGACGCCGGGCTCGACGGCGGCCTGGGGCTCCCGGCCGGGGGCGTCGCCGTCGTCCGTTCCACCTCCCGGCAGTAGCCGCACCCGCCGGCCACTTCACCCGACAACGCATAGAAGGACTCCCGATGCTCGCCGCAGCCCGTCACTCAGCCATCCTCGCCGAGGTTCAGCGCGAGCGGATCGTCCGCGTCGCGGACCTCGCCAAGATGCTGGGCGTCTCGCTGATGACGGTGCGGCGGGACATCGAGGCCCTCGACGCGGCCGGCGCGGTGGAGAAGATCCACGGCGGCGCGAAGCTCCCCGGCGGGGCCAGCACCCACGAGCCGGGCTTCGAGCTGAAAATGACCCAGCTCAAGGACGAAAAGATGGCCATCGCCCAGGAGGCGGCGGCCCAGGTCCGGGAGGGGATGGCGGTGGGCCTCAGCGCCGGCACCACCACCTGGGCGCTGGCGCAGCTGCTCACGGCCGGGCCGCAGATCACCCTGGTGACCAATTCGGTGCGGATCGCGGACACGTTCCACCAGAGTTCCTCCCCGTCCACGGTGATCCTTACCGGCGGCCAGCGCACCCCCTCGGACGCCCTGGTGGGGCCGCTGGCCACTTCCTCGCTCCGGCAGCTGCACCTGGACGTGCTCTTCCTGGGCGTCCACGGGGTGGACCCGGATGCCGGGTTCACCACGCCGAATGTGCTGGAAGCCGAGACGGACCGGGCCTTCGTGGCCGCGGCCCGGCGGGTGGTGGTCCTGGCCGACCACACCAAGTGGGGCACCCTGGGCATCAGCACCATCGCCGCCCTTGAGGACGCCGACGAATTGATCAGCGACGACCTCCTGGGCATCGAGGCCCGGCGCATCCTCGGCGAGCGCGTGGGCCGGTTGCGGCTGGCCCCCACGCACACCGCCGGCGCGGCCACCGGCTGAGCCGCTCCCCCCATCCCCTACCCGACGCACTCCCCCTAAATCCCCGAACCTGACGACGCCTGGAGCTGCAGTGAACAACCCGGACCTGAACCTTGCCCCGGAGAGCCGGACCCCGGCCACTCCGGCGGCGCCCGCGCCGCTGTACCTGCGCCGCTCCGGCACCGCCCTGCTGCTGGACTTCCGCACCGGCGAGCCTGCCCTGCTGCACTTCGGCGCGGACCTCGGCCCTGAGCTGCCTGACCTGACGCTCCTGACGGACCCGGTGCCGCACTCGGCCCTGGACGTCCCGGTGACCCTGGGCCTGGTCCCGCAGGCCTCCTCCGGCTGGCGCGGCCGGCCCGGCCTGCGCGGCCACCGCGGGGGCACCGCGTTCTCGCCCCGGCTGCGGCTGGTCTCCGTGGACGCCGGCCCCGGCGACGACGCCTCGGCGGTCCTCACCCAGGCCGACCCGGACGCAGGAATCACCGTGCGCACCGAACTCCGGCTCAACGACGGCGGGCTGCTGCAGCTGCGCCACACCCTGGTCAACGACGGCGGCTCCCCCTACACCGTGGAGGAACTTGCCGCGGTGCTGCCCATGGGCCGCGCGGCCGCGGAGGTCCTGGACCTCACCGGCCGCTGGTGCCGGGAATCCCACCCGCAGCGGCTCCCCCTGCACCAGGGCACCTGGGTCCGCTCCGGCCGGCACGGCCGCACCGGCCACGACGCCTCGCTGCTCCTGGCCGCCGGCACCCCCGGCTTCGGCTACCGGCACGGGCAGGTCTGGGCCGTGCACCTGGGCTGGAGCGGCAACCACGAGAGCTTCGTGGACACCACCGGCGACGGCCGCACCGTGATCGGCGCCTCCGAGCTCCTCGGATCCTCCGAGGTCACCCTCGCCCCCGGCGAAAGCTACGAGACCCCGTGGCTGTTCGCCGCCTACTCGGACGAAGGCCTGGACGGCATCACCGCCGCGTTCTACGCCTGGTTCCGCGCCCGCCCGCACCACCCCACCGCCGGCAAGCCCCGGCCCGTGGTGCTCAACGTCTGGGAGGCCGTCTACTTCGACCACCGGCTGCCGGCCCTGCTGGACCTCGCCGCCTCCGCCGCCGCGCTCGGCGTGGAACGCTACGTCCTCGACGACGGCTGGTTCCGCGGCCGCCGGAACGACACCGCGGGCCTGGGCGACTGGTACGTGGACGAGGACCTCTGGCCGGACGGGCTGACCCCGCTGATCGACGCCGTCACCGGCCACGGCATGGAATTTGGTCTCTGGGTGGAACCGGAAATGGTCAACGAGGACTCTGACCTGGCCCGCGCGCACCCGGACTGGATCGCCGGACCCGCCACCGGCGGTTCCGGAAACGGTCCGGCCGGCCGGCTGCCCGAGCGCTGGCGGCACCAGCAGGTCCTGGACCTGGTGAACCCCGAGGCCTGGCAGTACATCTACGACCGGCTCGACGCCCTGCTGAGCGGGAACCGGATCAGTTACCTCAAGTGGGACCAGAACCGGGACCTGACCGAGATGGGCCACGACGGCCGGCCCTCCGTCCACGCCCAGACCCGCGCGGTCTACCGGCTCCTGGACGCCCTGCGCGAGGCCCACCCGGACGTGGAGATCGAAAGCTGCTCCTCCGGCGGAGCCCGCGTGGACCTGGGCATCCTGGAACGCACCGACCGGGTCTGGGGCTCGGACTGCAACGACGCCCTGGAACGCCAGACCATCCAGCGCTGGACCGGGATGGTGGTCCCGCCCGAGCTGGTGGGCTCCCACATCGGCCCCACCCGCAGCCACACCACGGCCCGCACCCACGACCTGTCCTTCCGGGCGGTCACCGCCCTGTTCGGCCACTTCGGCCTGGAATGGGACATCCGGCACCTCGAACCCGCCGAGCGGGACGAACTGGCCGGGGCGATCGCCCTGTTCAAGGAGTACCGGGGGCTGCTGCACAGCGGCCGGATGGTCCGGGCGGACGAACCGGACCCGGCGCTGCGGCTGCACGGGGTGGTGGCGCACGACGGCGGGGAGGCCCTGTTCGCCTTGGTGTCCGTGGCCACCTCGTTCGCCGAGACCCCCGGCCGGGTGTGCCTGCCGGGCCTGGACCCGGACACCCGGTACCGGGTCGAGGCGGTCTACCCCGCCGCGACTGACCGCGGCGCCTACCTCCAGACCGCACCGCCGGGCTGGCTGGCCGGCGGCGTGGAGGCCACCGGACGTTTCCTGGCCGGATCGGGCCTGCCGATGCCGGTCCTGAACCCGGAGCACGGCGTGCTCCTGTCCGTCCGCCGGGCCGGCGGCGGCGCACCCCACAGCGGCACCCCGGTAAGGAACTCCTAGCATGGAACAGATCACCAAACGCGCCTACAAGCTCTCCGACGGGCGGGACCTGATCTACTTCGACGACGCGGACACCACGCTGCCACCGGACCGCGGCCCGGACCTGCGCGAGCCCATGGATAGGCCGGAAACCGCCACCATGCGCCAGGACGTGCTGACCGGCGAGTGGATCTCCATCGCGGCGGCCCGGCAGAACCGAGTGGTCCTGCCGCCCACCCACCGGGACCCGCTGGCCCCGGCGTCGCGGGACAACCCCTCCGAGATCCCCAGCCGCTACGATGTCGCCGTCTTCGAGAACAAGTCCCCCTCCTTCGGCCCGGCCCTCACCGGTCCGGACGCCCCCGAAGGGCTGGAGGACCTGGCCCGGATCGGCCTGGGCCGCAGCCGGCAGGCGGTGGGCCGCTGCGAGGTGGTCTGCTTCTCCCCCGAGCACACCGGGTCCCTCGCCGGCCTGTCCCGGTCCCGGATGCGGACCGTGGTGGAGGCTTGGGCGGACCGCACCGCCGCGCTCTCCGCGCTCCCCGGCGTCGAACAGGTCTTCCCGTTCGAAAACCGCGGCGAGGCGATCGGCGTGACCCTGCACCACCCGCACGGCCAGATCTACGCCTACCCGTACATCACCCCCCGCACCTCCCAGCTGATCCGCACCCTGGCGGACTACGAGGGCTCCCTCTTCGAGGACATCCTCGCCTTCGAACGGAACTCCGAGCGGGTGGTGCTGCAGGGTGAGCACTGGACGGCGTTCGTGCCGTTCGCGGCGCGCTGGCCCTTGGAGGTCCACATCCTCCCGCACCGGCACGTCCCGGACCTCGCCGCCACCACCGATGCCGAACGCGACGAATTCGCCGGCCTCTACGGGCGGCTGCTGCGCGGCGTCGACGCCCTGTACGACACGCCAACCCCGTACATTTCGGCGTGGCACCAGGCCCCGGTCAACGCCCACCGGGACGACATCCGGCTGATGCTGCAGCTGACCTCGCCCCGGCGGGAGAAGAACAAGCTGAAGTACCTGGCCGGGTCGGAGGCCGCCATGGGCGCGTTCATCGCCGACATCCCCCCGGAAACCGCCGCGGCCCGGCTGCGCGAGGCCATCGCCACCGCCGACGCCGCCACCGGCATCCCCACCACGTAGCAGGAAGAACCACCCGCCATGACTGAACTCTCCCAGCAGGGACGCGACTACTTCGCCGGCCAGTTCGGCCACCAACCCGAGGGGGTCTGGTCCGCCCCGGGCCGCGTGAACCTCATCGGCGAGCACACCGACTACAACGACGGCTTCGCCTTCCCCATCGCGATCGAGAAGCGCGCGGCCGTCGCCGCGTCCCGCCGTGAGGACCGGCGGCTGCGGGTGGCCAGCGACTCCTTCCCCGGCGTCGTCGACGTCGGACTCGACGGCCTGGACCCGGACGCGCTGCAGGGCTGGTCCGGCTACCCCCTTGGCGTCGCCTGGGCCATGGCGGAGGCGCTGCGGAGCGCCGGCCGCGACGTTTCGCAGCTGCCCGGGGTGGACCTTGCGCTGACCTCGGACGTTCCCGCCGGCGCCGGCCTCTCCTCCTCCGCCGCGGTCGAATGTTCCGTGGCACTGGCCCTGAACGAGCTCTGGGACGCGGGCCTGGACCGGCAGGAGCTCGCCCGGATCGGCCAGCTCGCGGAGAACCGCGTGGTCGGGGCACCCACCGGCATCATGGACCAGTCCGCCTCGCTGCTGGGCGAGCCGGACCACGGCATCCTGCTGGACTGCCAGAGCCTGGTGACCGAGATCGTCCCGCTCGGGTTCGAGTCCGCCGGCGTGGGCCTGCTAGTCATCGACACCCGCACCAGCCACTCACACTCCGACGGCGGCTACGCCAGCCGCCGCCGCTCCTGCGAGGAGGGCGCGGAGGCGATGGGCGTACGCAGCCTGCGCGGCCTGGGTCCGGAAGACCTGCCCCGCGCCGAGGCCACCCTGGAGCCGGTGACGTTCCGCCGGGTCCGGCACATCATCACCGAGAACCAGCGGGTCCTGGACACGGTGGCCACCCTGCGCAGCCTCGGCGCCGCCGCCATCGGCCCGTTCCTGAACGCCTCGCACGTCTCCATGCGGGACGACTTCGAGATCTCCACCCCGGAACTGGACCTCGCGGTCTCCACCGCCCAGTCCCTCGGTGCGATCGGCGCGCGGATGACCGGCGGCGGGTTCGGCGGGGCGGCCATCGCCCTGGTCCGGGATGCCGACGCCGAGACCGTCGCCCGCGGCGTGCTCGAGGCCTTCGACAAGGCGGGCTTCACCGCCCCGCACATCTTCCCGGTCACCGCGGCCGAGGGCGCCCGGCGCGAGCCGGCGTTCGAGGAGGCCTAGGGCTAGACCCGGGCCAGCCCGGCGACCTCGGCGAGCAGTTCCACGGACCGCAGCCGGTCCTCGACCCGGGGGCTCTGGTGCGCCACGATCAGCTCGTCGGCGTCGGCGTGCTTCGTGAAGCCGTCCAGGTACTCCATGACGGCGTCGGAGGTACCGACGGCGGAGTACTTCATCATCTGCGCCATGTGCTGGCCCTGCGGGGAGTCCAGGATCATGTCCGCCTCATCGTCGCTGAAGACCCGGCCGTTGCCGAAGAACAGGGACACCCGGGCGCGCTTGGTGGCCTGGAACATCTCCTGCGCGTCGGAGGCGGAGTCCGCGGCAATCACGTTCACGGCGGCGATCACGTGCGGTGCGTCGAGCTGCTCGGAGGGCCGGAACTCGCGGCGGTAGATCGCGACGGCGTCCTGCAGCGCGTTCGGCGCGAAGTGCGAAGCGAACGCGTAGGGCAGGCCCAGCTGCGCGGCCAGGCGGGCGCCGAAGAGGGACGAGCCCAGGATGTACAGCGGCACGTTGGTGCCCTTGCCCGGGATGGCCTCCACGCCCTGGATCCGGCTGTTGCCGGTGAGGTAGCCCTGCAGCTCCAGCACGTCCTGCGGGAAGCTGTCGGCGCTCATCGGGTCGCGGCGCAGCGCCCGCATGGTGTTCTGGTCGCTGCCGGGGGCACGGCCCAGGCCCAGGTCGATCCGGCCCGGGTGCAGCGTCTCCAGGGTGCCGAACTGCTCGGCGATGGTCAGCGGGGAGTGGTTCGGCAGCATGACGCCGCCCGCGCCAAGCCGGATGCTCTTGGTCTGCGACGCGACATGGGCGATCAGGACGCTGGTCGCGGAGGAGGCGATCGTGGACATGTTGTGGTGCTCGGCGTACCAGATGCGGCGGTAGCCCAGCTCCTCGGCCCGCTGCGCCATGGCAACGCTGCCGGCGAAGCTTTCTGCCGCGCTCTGGCCCTTGCCGATGATTGCCAGGTCAAGGATGGAAAGCGGAACAGTCACGGAAAAGCCGGCCTTTCGTAGCGGAAAGTGTGGGAAGTGCAGTGTGAGGAATGCCGGGCCGTCCTGCGGCCCGGCGCCTACAGGTGGCAACGACGGCGGTGCCCGTCTTATTTCTGCCAATCTCCGTTGCGGCCGCCACACCGGCGGAATACTCAGCACCCTTACTGTGTTGGTCTTGCCATGAGCCACGAGACAACAGAGCACCAGGAAGTATCCGCCACGATCGACCTGCCGGGCGTCGGAACCGTGCACCGGCTCGGCTTCGGTGCCATGCGGATCGTCGGCGACGGCGTGTGGGGCGAGCCGGCCGACCGTGCCGCCGCCGTCGCCGTCGTCCGCCGCGCCGTCGAGCTCGGCGTCGACTTCATCGACACCGCCGACTCCTACGGCCCCAACATCAGCGAGGAAATCCTGGCCGAGGCGCTGCACCCGTACCCGGCGGGCCTGAAGATCGCCACGAAAGTGGGCTTCACGCGCACCGGGCCGGATCAGTGGATCCCCGTCGGCCGTCCGGAGTACCTGCGCCAGCAGACCGAACTGAGCCTGCGCAAGCTCAAGGTCGACGCCCTGGACCTGCTGCAGCTGCACCGGATCGACCCCAAGGTCGACGCCGAGGAGCAGTTCGGCGTGCTCCGCGAGCTGCTGGACGAGGGCAAGGTGAAGGCCCTGGGCCTGTCCCAGGTCAGCGTGGCCGAGCTGGAACAGGCCGGCAAGCACTTCACCGTCTCCACCGTGCAGAACCGTTACAACCTCACCGACCGCAGCTCCGAGGATGTCCTCGACTACGCCGAGGAGAAGGGCATCGGCTTCATTCCCTGGGCCCCCATCTCCGCCGGCGAACTCGCCCGACCGGGCGGACCGCTGGACGAGGCCGCCAAGCGCCTCGGCGCCACCACCTCGCAGGTGGCCCTGGCCTGGCTGCTGCGCCGCTCCCCCGTGATGATGCCCATCCCCGGCACCGGTTCCGTCAAGCACCTCGAGGAAAACCTCGCGGCCGCCGGAGTCGTCCTCGATGACGCCACCTTCGCCGAGCTCAACGACGCCCGCTAGAGACCACTCTCCCCCCTCATAACCCCACCGCCGGGTCCGCCCGGCAGAACAGGAGCACACCATGGCCAACATCCTGATGGTCGTATCCGCCGCCGATTCCCTCACCATGCGTGACGGCAGCCAGCACCCCACCGGTTTCTGGGCCGAGGAGCTCGTCGTCTCCCACCAGGAGCTGATCAAGGCCGGCCACACCGTCCACATCGCCACCCCCGGCGGCGCCAAGCCCACCGTGGACCAGGTCAGCCTGCAGGCGGACCAGGCCGGCGGCCAGGAGCGCGCGGACGGCTTCCGCTCCTACCTGGACCAGATCGACGGCGAGCTCTCCTCCCCGCTGGTGCTCGCCGACGTCGACCTCTCCGGCTACGACGCCGTGGTCATGCCCGGCGGCCACGGCCCGATGGCCGACCTGTACCAGGACGCCGCCCTCGGCAAGCTCCTGACCCAGGCCAACAACGACGGCAAGATCATCGCCCCGTTCTGCCACGGCCCCGCCGGCCTGCTCAGCGCGGTCGACGGCGACGGCACCTTCGCCTTCGCCGGCCGCCGCGTCACGGTCTTCACCAATGAGGAGGAGCTCGGCGGCGGCACCGGCGAGAACACCCCGTGGTTCGTCGAGGACGAGCTCAAGAACAAGGGCGCCGTCGTGGACAACGGCGGAGCCTGGACCTCCCACGTGATCCGGGACGGCAACCTGATCAGCGGCCAGAACCCGCAGTCCAGCGCGGACGTGGCCCAGGAAGTCATCAAGGCTCTCACCGACGCAAAGTAATTCCGGCCGACGCCGGGTCCGGGCAACCGGACCCGGCTAAGCTAGCCGCATGGCGATCAAATCCACCGCAGATAAAGTAGCCACACTCCAAAAGGGATACACCCTGGAGGGTCCCACGATTGAGCTGGGAGCAGCGATCGTCGACGGCGAGCTGCACAAGGAAGCACCGGTCCGCTTGCCGCTGGCCATGATGAACCGGCACGGCCTGGTGGCTGGCGCCACCGGCACCGGCAAGACCGTGACGTTGCACATGATGGCCGAACAGCTCTCCACAGCCGGGGTCCCGGTGTTCCTCGCGGACATCAAGGGCGACCTCTCCGGCCTCGCCACCGCCGCCGCCGGCTCCGAGAAACTCAAGGCCCGCACCGACAGCATCGGCCAGCCCTGGTCCGGTAAGACCTTCCCGGTGGAATTTCTCGCCCTCGGCGGCGACGGCGCCGGCGTCCCGGTCCGCGCCACGGTCACCTCCTTCGGCCCGATCCTGCTCTCCCGGATCATGGATTTGAACGAGACCCAGGAATCCAGCCTGCAGCTGGTGTTCCATTTCGCGGACAAGAACAACCTCGAACTCATCGACCTCAAGGACCTCCGCGCGGTCATCCAGTTCCTCACCTCTGACGAGGGCAAGGAAGCCCTCCAGGACCTCGGCGGGCTCTCCAAGGCCACGGCCGGCGTCATCCTCCGCGAACTGATCACCCTCGAGGCCCAGGGCATGGAGAAATTCTTCGGCGAGCCCGAGTTCAACACTGCCGAACTGCTCCGCACCGCCCCCGACGGCCGCGGCGTGGTCTCCTGCCTGGAGCTCCCCACCCTGCAGACCAAGCCGATGCTGTTCTCCACCTTCCTGATGTGGCTGCTGGCGGACCTGTTCGAGGACCTGCCCGAGGCCGGGGACCTGGACAAGCCGAAGCTGGTCTTCTTCCTCGACGAGGCGCACCTGCTCTTCAACGGCGCCTCCAAGGCCTTCCTCGACGCCATCACCACCACCGTGCGGCTGATCCGCTCCAAGGGCGTCGGCATCTTCTTCGTCACCCAGACCCCGAAGGATGTCCCCGCCGACGTCCTGGGCCAGCTCGCCAACCGGGTCCAGCACGCCCTGCGGGCCTTCACCCCGGAGGACGCGAAGGCCCTCAAGGCCACCGTCTCGACCTTCCCGGTCAGCGACTACGACCTGGAGGAGACCCTGACGACGGCGGGCATCGGCGAGGCCGTCATCACCGTCATGAACGAGAAGGGCGCACCCACCCCGGTGGCGCTGACCCGGCTGCGCGCCCCGGAATCCGTGATGGGTCCCAGCGAGCCCGCCCTGGTGGCCAGCACCGTGGCGGCCTCGTCGCTGCTGGCCGCGTATGGTACCGCCGTCGACAACGTCTCGGCCTACGAGAAGCTCTCCGGCAAGGCCGCCGCGCCCACCGGTCCGGCCGCCGGACCCGCCTCGGCGCCGGAGACCGGGGCTGCCCCGGCCGGCACGCCCACCGACGTCGACGCCGACGCGCGGCGGATCGAGGAGGAGATCCTCGGCCGCCCGAGCAGCCGCCCGGCCCCCGCCCCCGAAGCCCGCCGCGCCCCGCAGGCCCCGCCCGCCCCGCAGCAGGGCGGCGGCATGGCTGGCGACCTGGCCGGCGCCCTGGGCGGTGCGCTCGGCGGCGGGCTGAAGAGCATGGCCCGGTCCCTGGGCACCCAGCTGGGCCGCGAACTGCTGCGCGGCGTCTTCGGCACGTCCTCCCGGAGCCGGCGCCGCTGACGCCCAAGGGGTCTGGCGGTGGCTTAGCCGTGGCCTGACTGCGGCTTCTCTGGGGTCTAGTTGGGGGCGTCCGGCCGTCATGCGCGGACGTCGTGACACCGGGATTTGGCGGGGCGGCAGGTAACGTAAGAATCGTGCAGATGAGTCAGGCCGTCGTCAAAACCGCAGCCCTGTGGCTGCTGGGCCTGATGCTGGCAGTGGCAGGCGCCGTCGTCGCCATCAACGTCGTGAATAATTCCCTGGCCAGCCCGCAGCAGCCGGTGCGCGAATATCTGGACGCGTTGCGCCAGGGTGAGGGCGCCAAAGCCTTGGGCCTGCTGCACGCGTCCGTCCCCAAGAGCAACGCCGCCATGCTGGACGGCGCCGGGTTGAAGGCGGCCGCGGCGCGCCTCTCCGACGTCTCGGTGGGCCGTGCGGAGGACCGGGGCGGTAACCGGGTGATGGTGCCGATCGATTACAGCATCGACGGCAGCCGCCAGCGCACGGAGTTCCTGCTCCAGGGCTCGGACCCGCAGTGGCTGTTCTTCCGGGACTGGTCCTTCGTACCCACCACGCTTCCGGTCCTGGACGTCACCGTGGTCAACTCCAACCACGCCGCGCTCAACGGGGTTCCGGTCAACATGCCCAACGGCCGCAACAGCTTCGCCGTGTTCTACCCCGGCCAGTACGAGGCGTCCCTGAACAGCCAGTACTTCGCGGCGCCCCCGTCCCGGACCACGCTGACCGGCAAGGACGCCCCGGCCGCGCCGCTGAACCTGCTGACCCGCGCCACCGACGGGCTCAAGAGCGCCGTCGCGGCCAAGGTCAAGGAATTCCTGGACACCTGCGCGGATCAGGCGGACAAGAAGCAGCAGCTCCAGCCGGACTGCCCGTTCTACCACGCCACCAACAACCGGGTGGTGGACGGCACCATCGACTGGAGCATCACCGACTACCCGGTGGTCAGCATCGAACCCTTCGGCGGTCGCTGGGTGGTGGCTCCGCTGGACGGCAAGGCCCGGATCAAGGCCCGCCAGGTAGACCTGTTCACGGGCGCCGTCACCGAACTGAACGCCGTCCACGACTTCAGCTTCACGGCCCGCCTGGACGTCGACGGGGACTCGGTGAAGCTCACCCCGCAGCTGACCGGTTAGTTCCCTATAGGCCAGCCCGCCCGGCAGCGCGCGGAGGCATAAAAGGGCCGGTCCGGGTCAGACCCGGACCGGCCCAATCGCCTTAGTCCATTCCGCGCAGATCCAGCACCAGCTCGGTGTCACCGTCGGGCTGCAGGGTCACCGGGATGCCCCAGTCCTGCTGGTACAGGTGGCAGGCCGCGTGGTCCGGGATCTCG
Source organism: Arthrobacter sp. NPDC057259 (assembly GCF_042668995.1). Classification (NCBI taxonomy): domain Bacteria; kingdom Bacillati; phylum Actinomycetota; class Actinomycetes; order Micrococcales; family Micrococcaceae; genus Arthrobacter; species Arthrobacter sp. NPDC057259. The sequence continues at coordinate 5,407 of NZ_JBHUYA010000003.1, read as the reverse complement.
CCGTCGGCGTCCTCGGGGCCGTCACAGGCGGCCGCGCGGGCCGTGATGTGCAGGACGCCCTCGGGGACGTCAGAGGCCAGCTCCAGGGTGCGGAGCAGTCCCACGGAGGTCCCGCCACCGGCCACCAGCAGCTCCGGCGGGGTGGAGGAGATCTTCAGCTGCGTCGGGTCGCCCCAGCGGTCGTCCAGTTTCTGCCCGGTCGGGGCGGTGAAGCGGACCGTCAGGGACAGCAGTCCGGGCGCCACCGGGCTCTTGGGCCGCTGCGTCTGGGCGGCTCCCTCGTCCACCTGCTGGGCTTCCTTGGGGATCGGCACGTACACCAGCTGGTGCTTGTTGGCCTCGACCACCACCAGCAGCGGTTCCTCGCCGGCCACGTGGGTGTGGTCCACAATCACGTCGGAAGGCTCGGACAGGCCGCGGGCCAGGGTGGACACGGTACCGGTGGCCGGGTCGTAGCGGCGGACCGCGCCGTTGTAGGTGTCCGCGATCGCCACGGAGCCGTCGGGCAGCACGGTGACGCCCAGCGGGTGCTGCAGCCGCGCCTCGGCGGCCGGACCGTCCCGGAAACCGAAGTCGAACAGGCCCTTGCCCACGGCGGACTCGACGGTGACGCTGCGGTCCTCGCCGATCACCAGCTTCCGGAGCGCGGAGGTCTCGGAGTCGGCCACCCAGATGTTGCCGTCGGCGTCCTCGGCGAGGCCGGAGGACTGGGCGAACCAGGCCTCGGCGGCCGGTCCGTCAAGGAGCCCTTCGAGGCCATTGCCGGCGACGATGGTGACGGCCCCGGTCACTGGGTCGAAGCCGAAGATCTGGTGCACACCGGCCATGGCCACGACCACGGCGTTGAGCTTCGCGGACCAGACGACATCCCACGGCGAGCTGAGCGCCACCTTCAGCGGATCGGCTTCCAGCGCGGCACCGTAGGCGGCACCCTCCTCGTCCACGCGGGCGGGCCCGGTCTCGAGGAGCCGCTGGATGCCGTTGCCGGCCAGGGTGGTGGCCTCACCGGTGCGGAGCGAGAGCCCGCGGAGCCGGTGGTTGACCGAGTCGGCGATCACGACGTCGTAGCCGGCCTGGTCGGCCACGTCCTGGGGCAGCAGCACCAGGCCCTGGGGTTCGTTGAAGCGGGCGTCGGCGGCGCCGCCGTCGGCGTACCCCTTCTCGCCCGAGCCGTACGTGCCCAGCACCGTCTCGAAGTCGGTGGAGAGTTCCACCAGGCGGTGGTGGCCGGTGTCGGTGACCAGCCAGGACCCGGCGTCACCGGCTGCCTCGGAGCCGCGGCCCGCGGGCAGGTAGAGGGCCTTGCCGGGGAAGCGGAGGGTGCCCGACGTCGGTTCCGGCGCCACGTACGGGCCGTCGCCGCGGTGCAGGGTGCCCTTGGCCTCGTGTTCGGCGATGAGTTCCGGGATCAGCACGGCCAGGCCGTCGGCGTGCCCCTCACCGGAGAGGTGCGCCACGATGTAGCCCTCGGGGTCGACCACCACCAGGGTGGGCCAGGCACGGGCGGTGTACGCCTTCCAGGTCTCCAGCTCCGGGTCGTCCAGGACCGGGTGGCGGATCTCGTAGCGTTCGACGGCGGCGGCGAGGGCCACCGGGTCCGCCTCGTGCTCGAACTTGGGCGAGTGCACGCCCACGGTCACCAGGACGTCCGAGTACTCCTGCTCGAGGGGGCGCAGCTCGTCCAGGACGTGCAGGCAGTTGATGCAGCAGAAGGTCCAGAAATCCAGCAGCACGATCTTGCCGCGCAGGGATTCAAGGTCCAGGGACTTGCCGCCGGTGTTCAACCAGCCGCGTCCCACGAGTTCGGAGGCCCGGACCCGGTGGTGGGTGCGTACTGTTTCGCTCATCAGCGTCCTTCCAGCTTGGAGTTGCGATCGGCCAGCTTCGCGTCGCGTTCGGCGAGCTTGGCAAACATATCGTTGTAAGCGGTGAGATCGGCGTCGTTATTCCTGTCCGCCGCGCGGTCGGTGCGTTTGGACTCGCGTGCGTCGGAGCGGGACCACTGGACGGCGACGCCGATCGCCACCAGCAGGGTGGGTACCTCGCCGATGCCCCAGGCCACGGCACCGCCGGTCTGCTGGTCCAGCAGCGCCGACTGTCCCCAGGCCCGGCCGAGGTTGCCGAAGTAGTCCGCGGCCAGCAACCCGGTGCCGCCCATGATGGAGACGCCGAAGAAGGCGTGGAAGCCCATCGTGGCCAGCAGCAGCACCAAGCGCATCGGGTACGCGGCCCGCCGCGGCAGCGGATCAATGCCAATCATGGTGAGCACGAAGATGTAGCCGGTCAGGAGGAAGTGCAGGTTCATCAGCTCGTGGCCCACATGGTCGCGCATGGCGTAGCCGAACGCATCCGAGAAGTAGAACAGGATGATGGACCCGGCGAAGTTCGCGGCGGCGAAGAGCGGGTGCGTGACCAGCTGGGAGAACTTCGAGTGCACAAAGATCAGCAGCCATTCCCGCGGGCCGCGCGAGCTGTCCCGACGCGGGGTGAGGGCGCGCAGCGCGAGGGTCACCGGGGCGCCGAGGACCAGGAAGATGGGCGCCACCATGGTCAGGGCCATGTGGTCCACCATGTGCGCGGAGAACAGCACGCGGCCGTAGACCGACGGCGGCCCGGAGGTGATGTAGGTCAGGACGATCAGGCCGATGATCCAGTTCGCCGTCCGGAACCAGGACCATGAGTCTCCCCGCTTGGTGACCTTCCGGACGCCCAGCAGGTAAGAGACCAGGCCCGCGGCGGCCACGGCCACCCAGAGCCAGTCGAAGCGCCATTCGGTGAGCCAGCGCTGCGGGGTCAGCTCGGGCGGCAGCTCGTAGCCGGAGAGGATGAACGCCGGGGAGGCGTCGGGGGCGAACGTGGTGGGCTGCGGCGGGGCCGAGCGGCCGAGGGCCACCGCCAGGCCGGAGGTGGCGCCCATGATCAACAGTTCGACGGCGATCAGCTGCCAGAGCACCCGGCGGGCCGTCTTGCCGTGGCCCGTCGCGCCCAGTTGCGGGATCACCCACTGCCGGTGCATGAAGCCCACGCCCCCGAGGACCAGGGTGGCCGCGGCCTTGGCCATGATGAGCTGCCCGTAAGGGGAGCCGAAGAGGTCGGCCCAGCTGGAGACCCGGATGCTGGCGTTGATGATGCCCGAGCCGAAGACCAGGGCGAAGGCGAACCCGGCCAGGGCGGAGAACCGCCGCAGGGTGGGCTCGGTGATGTCGGCCTTGCCGCCAGAGCTGGTGAGAATTTGGGAGAGGAGGGCGAGCATGATGATGCCGCCCACCCAGGCGGACACGCCGGCCAGGTGCAGGGCCAGGGAGTTGATCGCGCCCTCGTGGTCGTTCGAACTGGCCGAGTGGCCGATCAGCGCCTGCGGGATCAGGCCGCCCGCGGCGATCACCAGCGTGATGGCCAGCGCGCCCCGGGAGCGGATGCCGAAGAGTGCGGTGGTCACGACGGCGGCGATGATCACGACGGCGAGCCAGGCACGGCCGGTGTCGATGTCCGTCATGTAGTAGACCAGCGACTTGGTGAACTGCGGGTCGCCAGCGAGGGTCTGGCCGGCGATGTCGGCGTAGCTGAGAACCAGGACCGCGACGGCAGACAGCGTCCAGACGACGCCGGCGATCGCCGTGACGGACAGCGCCCGGGTGAAGGCCGGGTGTTCCGGGGCGTTTTTGTCCCGGGAGGCCTTGCGGGTGGAGTTCCACGGCAGGATGCCAACGGCGAAGATGAGGCCGCCGATGACGGTGGCGATGGAGATGTTGTGCAGCGCCTTGGTGACCGGCAGGCCCCAGCGGACCAGGGCACCGGGGTCGGAGACCGCGCGGGCACCCGCCGCGCCCGAGAACAGTAGCCCGGTGATCAGGGCGGCGAAGAGTACCGCCAGCCCGGTCCATAGCCACGGCTGCGTGATGCCGGGGGTGCCGGCGCCGGAGCCAGCCGGTCCGCCCTGCCGGGAGGACGCTGCCGGGCTCTGGGTTCTCGTAGCAAAAGGCACAGTTCCATTGTCCGCTACTGCCGCCGCCGGGCCGAATCCGGCGTCACGGGCCGGCGGCCGCTGGCGCGCGGCTTAAACGCAAAGGAGCGGCAACCCGTGAGGGTTGCCGCTCCTTCAAGCGTGGAAGAAGACTACTTCTTCTTGGCGACGGCGGCCTTCAGCTTGGAGCCTGCGGTCAGCTTGACGCTGTGGCCGGCGGCGATCTGAATGGTCTCGCCGGTCTGCGGGTTGCGGCCGGTGCGGGCAGCGCGGTCGGTGCGCTCGACGGCGAGCCAGCCCGGAATGGTGATCTTTTCGCCCGCGGCGACAGAGGTCTCGAAAACCTCGAACAGTGCATCGAGCACGGAGTTGACGGCTGCCTGGCTGGTGCCGGCCTTGCCAGCTACCTCTGAAACAAGTTCACTACGGTTCTTAGCCATGTATGTCCTCCTGGACTGATCTAATTTCTGAAGCCTGCCCGCAGTGCGCGAGCAAGCCACTCTTCGAAAACTTACCAGCTAGGCGCCCGCGAGGAGACAAAATTCCGCGTGTTTTCGCGCTTTTTTGGTCAAAATCACGACTTCGGAGGGGTTTGGACGGCCCATTTCAGCCCTCAGCGGACGCATCAGCATCATCACCCCCAGCCGGCGCACCAAGAGTCGGTCCCCTGGAGGACTGAGGAACCGGCGGGACGGCGTGCGGGAAGGGCGCACCAGTGCTGTCATCGGCCCGCCGACCGACCCCGGTTTCCCAGACGGTCCCTCAGCTGCTGCTGGTTTCCACCGGACGCTCCCTCAGCTCAGGGCGCTACTGGTGCGCTGCCTGGGTGGTTGGTCTGCGGATACCCGCTGGATGTGAGGGAGGGAGTTCCGGGAGCACCCGAATGTGTGGAAGGCAGTCCCGAGAGGGGATCCGGTGGTGAGTGGGCGTCCGATCCTGGCTGGCAGGTTAGGCAGCCGGGGTGGTGGTTAAAGTGGGAGAGCCTCCAACCGTGTGGTTGGAGGCTCTCGACCTAAATGATGTTCCGGCGGTGACCTACTCTCCCACACCCTCCCGGGTGCAGTACCATCGGCGCTGTGGGTCTTAGCTTCCGGGTTCGGAATGGGACCGGGCGTTTCCCCCACGCTATGACCGCCGTAACCCTGTTACCCGCTCCCCTGGTGACCTGCCCTGTGTGGGGCTGCTTTCCTGGGGTGGGAAGTCTGTGGTTACAACTCCTGCCCTGGGGCAGGTGGTGGTGTTGTATTCAATTATTGTTGGTTCCGTGCAACACAACCCGGTGGTGGGTTTGTTGGTTGGGAACCACATAGTGGACGCAAGCAGTCTTGTTCTTCATACCCACCCCCGTGGGGGTGGTGTGTGGTGTAAGTTATCGGCCTATTAGTACCGGTCAGCTTCACGAGTCTTTAGTCCTCGCTTCCACATCCGGCCTATCAACCCAGT